>CAJBMM010000001.1 GCA_903954185.1 uncultured Candidatus Berkelbacteria bacterium
AAGACTTCCAATGGTCTTGAAGGGTATTTCTCTCATCTGAAAAAACACTACCGGCAACATGCTGGTTTAACTGCGAATCATCTGCAAAATTACTTGTCTTGGTATATCTATTTTACCAACACCTGATGACCTTTATACCCATTGCGAGCCACTTAAGCAAAGCGATAGGTGCAGCAATCTTTTATCCACTAAGCCAAGATTGCTTCGTCGACCACTTCGTACGTTTCTGGCAATGACTGATAATAATGATTAATTACAAATGACGAGTCAAATTCCAATTTCTAATTTCAAAATTGATTAATTATTAGTCATTTGGATTTCGTCATTCTGTCAATACTTATCATCCACGTCGCGCAGCTCTGAAGTTGAAACTAAAACATCGCGTGGGTGAGAGCCATCGGCGGGCCCAATTGTTCCCTCGCCTTCTAATAAATCTAGTAAACGCGCGGCTCGGGCATAACCAATGCGCAAACGACGTTGCAACAATGATGCCGATGCTTTACCGGCTTGCACCACAACGGATAGCGCCTCATTATATAATTCATCTTCTCCTGGACCACCAGCGTTTCCGGTGCTTCTAGATTTACCATCTCCGACACCATGAAATTCGGTTATAGATTCATCATATTGTACGAATTGATCTTTTTTCAAAAAGTTTGATATGGTTGAAATCTCTTTATCGCTAACAAAACAACCCTGAACGCGTTTGGGTTTAGTAATTTCGCCTCCCAAATACAACATATCGCCAAAACCAAGTAATTTTTCTGCTCCGCTAACATCTAATATAGTTCGAGAATCTACTTGGCTGGCTACCATAAATGCGATGCGACACGGAATGTTTGCTTTAATCAATCCTGTAATAACATCTACACTAGGACGCTGGGTGGCAACAATTAAATGAATACCTATCGCTCGAGCCATTTGTGCTAATCGGACAATTGAGGCTTCTACATCATTTGCCGAAACCGCCATTAAATCTGCCAGCTCATCAATTATTACCACAATACGTGGAAGTTTGCCAATTGGGCCTGGATTCTCGTTATATGCAGCCAAATTACGTGCACCTGTTTCGGCAAACAATCGATACCTATTTTCCATTTCTGCAACGGCCCATTTAAGCGCATTCACGGTTTTATCTGCCTCGGTAATAACAGGAGTAGAAAGATGAGGTATGCCGTTATAGGCAATCAGTTCAACGCGTTTTGGATCTACTAATAACAAGCGCAAATCGGCGGGTGAATTGTTCATGATGTATGAAACGATTATAGAATTGATGCACACCGATTTTCCAGAGCCAGTTGCCCCTGCAATTAGTAAATGAGGCATTCTTTCCAGATCAAATACTATCGGAGCCCCTGCCACATCTCGCCCAAGAGGAATAGATAATTTTCCTTTTGCCGATTGATACTCTTTAGCTTCTAAAATCTCTCTTAAAGACACTTTAGCAACTGTTTTATTTGGAATTTCTACACCAACCGCCGATTGCCCAGGGATTGGCGCTTCCATACGTAAACTTTT
This sequence comes from uncultured Candidatus Berkelbacteria bacterium, assembly GCA_903954185.1. Taxonomy (GTDB): domain Bacteria; phylum Patescibacteriota; class UBA1384; order CAJBMM01; family CAJBMM01; genus CAJBMM01. Next base: position 1,519 of record CAJBMM010000001.1, read on the forward strand.
TGCGGCCAAAGAAAGCGCTAAATCGTTACTTCTGGCTGTTATATTAGACAGTTTCACACCCTCTGATGGTTTAAACGTATATTGCGTAACCGTAGGCCCAATATTTACATCTTGCATCGTTACATCAATGTTAAATTCACGTAAAGTTTTTTCTATTACTTCAACGTTCTTTTGAATATTTCCAGGATTAGCTTTGCCTTCATACAACTCTAATAAATCTACAGGAGGGGCACTCCAAACACCACTTTCGCTAGATTTCGCAACTCCAATTTGCTTAACTTCTAACACTGGTGCTTTAGCAGGAACATCTTCTCTACGTCGCAAACGTAGCCCCCCCAAACCGCGGCGCACATTCGTGAATACAGATACCCTGTTACCGCCTTCGTTTACAGTAATCCGTCTCCCATCCTCTTCTTCGTTAATGAACAGTGATTTAAAAACGGCAATAATTGATGTATTAAGCGACATAGATAATGACAATAAAAACAATGCCAGCAAAATTATGAATGTAGCAATACTACCTACTAAAGAAGTTAAAATTTGCACAGACGCAAATCCAACAAAACCACCGCCAAAACCCGCAAGCGCAGTAGATAATGGCTGGCCTTTCATCATCATTAAATGTAGCAAACCGCCAAAGCTAAAAAAGAATAAGATTATTCCAATAACTGTCGATAGCCGTACTTCATAATACTTTGGAATAACTACGCTTGTAATTAAGCCAACCAAAACGATTGGCAGTATATACACCTGATAGCCAAGAAGTATGCGTGATTCCCGCATGACAAAATCGCCAAATGCACCGGCATACCCGAAGATGGCTAAAATATAGATTATAAATAAGGCAAAACTAACTATCGCAACAGTTTCTTTGCGCGTTTCTTCTTTCATGCCAAAATCAAACTGATACCCCTTGCCGCGATCTTTCTTTTTTTGCCAAAAGCGCGGACCAGTTGGGCGCTTTTTGTGTCTAGGCAACAGCCCTCCTAATTCCTTTATATAATAACACAATGTGACAATAAATGACTAAATCACATTACACGATGCGCGATGTCACTTATCGGTATTCGCCACATGAGCACGGGCTTCGCGTATCAAATCAATTATTTGATTAGAATCTGATACACCCGACAAGACGATAGTTCTTTCTGTAGTTTCACTTTCAATTGTAATAGTGCCGTAATTAAAAATGTAACCTAATATTCCAATCTTACCCTCAATACGTGATAAATCATGCAAACTAACATAAGTTTTAGTTTGCGTTACAAAGCTGCGAATAACTTCTATAGTCGCATCAGTTAAAATATAATAAGTATTCGCCCAGTCTAGGACTACTATTACTGCGGCAACCCCAACCCCAAAAACCAACAACGATATCACTAATAAATTCAGAATTGGATCGATATTATATTGCCCAGAAATTGATAAATAGACCAAGCTCATTAATACAATGCACAGAAAAAGAAATGCTAATGGCAATACAATAAACCAAAAAGACTTTCTTTTCTTAAAAATTAGCATTGGTTGATCAGATTTTGGTAAATTTTCATCCATGTGTCTATTATAACAGAGAGCAGTGAGCATTGAACAGTGAACAAAGATCATAGAACAAAGAACAATGAGCAATGAACGTCCTGTGCAGGAGTTCTTCACTTGCATATTGTTCAATACTCACTGCTCACTGCTCACTGTACTTTGTCCACTCCCCGCACACCTCCGAGGAGTCCCGCAGCGTGACACCTACGCAGGAGTGCTCACCGAGCTCACTGCTCACTGTTCACTGATCTTTGATCTATGTTCTCTGTTCTATGACACATATTCTCTGATATAATGGATACATGCCACCAACAAATATTACAGTCACAAATCGCGCCAACCCCGTACCATTACTTTCCACTGAATCGGTTGTATTTAAATCGCGAAAATCGACGTGGTTATTAGCTACACCATTATTTATCGTTGTGGTTATTGGTGTAGTTTTAATTTTAGTGGTAAATTTTCAAATCAAATCATCATTAGGCAACCTGTCAAATTATTTAGTCTTAGCTATTGCAGTGGTCACTGGGTTTATTAGCTTAATTATTGTTCTAGATTGGTTAACCACCGTTTATACCCTAACAAATCGTCGTGTTCAATGGCGCTTTGGCATCGTAGGCGAGCAAACAAAAACCATTACCCTTAATCAAATTACAAATACTAAAGTTATGATTGGTATTTTTGGGCGGGCGTTAAATTATGGTGATGTTGTAATAGAGGCAGCGAATATTAATAGTAATATTACTTTTAAAGCAATTCCCAATCCGAACACAAAAAAAGAGCAAATAGATAATGCTCAAAATTCATAAATATTCTAAAGTGTTTCCGGTCGGGGCGCCCTTGCGGGCGCCCCAGACCGTAACTAGGCAGAAGGCATGGCGGCTAGCGCCATTGCCAAACCTACTACCACAAAAAGAAAGGCCATTATGCTCGTTACCCGCATACAGCGAGTATTGAGCCTGCGAATCCTCTGAAGCCAGATAATCGGGCAGGATAACGCCATTATAGCGACTCCGACAAGGCCGATTGCTGGCCGTATTTGCGGCAGGCGAATTTCTGCGTAGACCATCACCACCGCAGTGGCAACTATCGCGCATAATTCCGGTAACGGGAGGTTGCAGTTTTTCATCTCCGTATCCCCCCACCATGATGAAGCTTGCCAATCAATATCTGACGATCAGGTGTTTTTCCCAGACCGCCAGTGATAACAACCCGGCGCAGTTTGGGGGCATGTCTCTCACGAACCCCCTTAACTTCGCTCCAGTTAGCGATGGCCGCAATCGTCGGTGCGACGATGCAGATCAAAGCTCCAGGAGCGACGAAGTGCCACCACCACTGATCGCCTTGGTTCGCAACCAGTGCGATGAACCCAATGCAGCTAGCAGCGAAAATCACGATTGCCCCAACCGTTAAAGCGTAAGCTTTCGGATTTGCGTCTGCTGCACGCAGGATACCCCACACCCACGCTAGGCAAACTACCCAGCTATTTCCAACTTGGCCAGCGGCCAGAAACACGACCGCAATGGCACAAATGTTCCACCAGCACTGCTTGTAGTTCGCGTTGTTCCTTAATAACGCGACGCCTACAATCAGCAGCGTCGAAGATATCGACGCTAGGCAAAGACCGAAAGTCGGCGGACTCATAAGATACTGCACCATAGTAGTTACCTCCTTGGTGCGTGACATGTTCCCCCCCCTTGCGAGGGGGCCGTTAAATGTTTAGGGGCCGAACAACTGAATCATATATACATATTATATACTACACCACTTTTATTGTCAACAGGCAACGAATAAACCTTTTTAAGTTGCTTGGGTTTCTTAAGTATCTTAATAAATCAAAAACACCCCCGAAGAGTGTTTTGCACACATCGGAGGCGTTTTATCTTTGGGCAGACACTTTGGTCTGCCCCTACCCATCATTTATAATAAATTTTCTTTTATATAACGTTGCACGATATACGTTGCGCGTTACGCAACCTTACACTTCAATCACCACAGGCACAACCATTGGTCTGCGTTGTGTTTTTTGGTATAAGAATTCGCCTAATCTATCTCTAATATCGTTCTTAAAGAAGTTAGCATCAAAAGTTCGCCCTTCGGTGTGGCGAGTAAAGTGTTTACGCACTTCTGCTCTAGCAGCATGTACTAAATCTTCATTCTCACGCATATAAATGAAACCACGAGAGATAATATCTGGTGAGGTAACCATTTTGCCAGTGGCATGATCTACGGTTAAAATTAGAACAAATATGCCGTCTTCTGCCATCACGCGACGATCGCGTAATACAATATTGCCAACGTCACCAATGCCCAAACCATCTACCATAACATATCCTGCTGGCACTCTTTCTTCACTAACACTACCGACGCCTTCGGAAAATTCTACCACTTGCCCGTCATCAGCTATTAATACCCTATCCGAAGGTAATCCCATACTGTGCACAATTTGCCCGTGCAATACTAATTTATGGCGTTCTCCGTGAATAGGAATTAAATGTTTTGCTCCAACTAGGGCGTACATTAGCTTTAAATCTTCTTGATATGCATGACCAGAGGTGTGAATATCTAAAATCTTGTTATAAAGCACCTTGGCGCCTTGGCGGGTTAAACTATCCATAACCGACGAAACAGATTTCTCATTGCCTGGGATAGGTGAACTAGAAAGTACAATCGTATCGCCCTTTTTAACTTTTATTTGGCGATGTTCACCACTAGCCATACGGAATAGTGCTGACATCTCCTCTCCCTGCGAACCAGTGGAAATTACGCAAATTTTGTCGTCGGCATACTTAGAAATTTCATTAATATCTATTAACGTGTTTGGCGGAAGTTTAATTGCTTCGATAGAAACTGCTGCTTCTACATTTCCAACCATGCTACGGCCTGCTAACGCTACCTTGCGACCAGTTTTATGAGCAGCATTCATTACTTGTTGAATACGAGAAATAAGCGAAGCAAAAGTGGCTACAATTATTCGGCCTTGATTGTTATTTTCAAAAATATCAATCATATTTTTTTCAATTTCGCGCTCAGAAATTGAATGCCCAGGACGCTCAATGTTGGTCGTTTCATTTAAAAGAACTAATGGTTGCTCTACCGAAAGTTGCGCAATTCGCTTTAAATCTGTAGGGCGCCCATCTGAAGGGGTATGATCTAGTTTCCAGTCTGTAGTGTAAAAAATTGATCCCTCGGGGGTTTGAATTGCCAATCCCATAGCATCTGGAATGCTGTGAGCCAAGCGGAAAGTTTCTACTTTAAAAATGCCGAATTGCATCACATCTTTGCCAATTTGTACTGTTTCCAATGGCGCCTTGCCCAATAGTCCAAACTCTTCTAAACGTTTTTCGACTAATTTCACAGTTAACGGGGCCGCATACATGGTTGGAAAACCGAGCTTGCCAATTAAATACGGAATTCCGCCAATATGGTCTAAGTGACCATGGGTGATAACGACACCACGAATACGATCTTTTTTATCTTCTAAATAGCTAACGTCTGGAATGACATAATCTATTCCTAACATATCCTCGTCCGGAAACATCAACCCCATATCCACTATCATAATATCTTTGCCATACTCTATGACGGTCATATTTTTGCCATACTCTTCAACACCACCCAATGGAATAATGCGTAATTTTGGCTTTGCCGTAGAGTCTGAAAATGGTTTAGATGGATTATACGCAGGTGTTTTTGCTTCAGACGTCTTCATTGTTTGAGTACCAGTAAAAAAATCATCAATATTTTTTGTTTCGCGACGCATTCTGTTACGTGGTTTTTTAGAACGTCCGCTTTTTGGATCTGCTAAACTATCTGTTTTAGAAACAGCTGGCGACATAGGTTTTCGGTAAGATTGATTTAACGGAGCATGATACTCCGAAACAGGTTGATGCTTTAAACCTGCAACAATATCTGTTCTTGCTGTTGGTGGTTTTCCATTTCCACCTGTAACAGATGGAATTTGTGCTCCAGGTGCATGTGTTGGCTGAGTGCTAGTAACACTAGCGTAATTTGTTCTTGGAGCACTTGTTTGCTCCGTGCTTGGTTGACTATTTGAATTTGTGTTTTCGTTCACAAATTATCCTTTCGTTATTAAGATAAGATTTGTAGTTCGCCTTAACTATTTTTATTAATTTCTTTTATTTTATTTAATGCAGATGGTATTTTTGCAAAATCATCAAGCAGTGTCTGACGTAACGAGCCGTTATGTAAGGCTGCTGCGGGATGATAGAGAGGTAAAATGTAGCGATTTGCACTATGTTTAAGCCGTCCATGCACTTCGGATATTTTAAATCCCGGTAAAAAATAGTTCATGGAATGTCTGCCTAAGCAAACTATTAGTAATGGACGGATTAACGCAATTTGTCCTTCTAAAAATGGTTTGCATGCCTCTATTTCCTCGGGGAAAGGATCGCGGTTTTCTGGTGGTCGACATTTTACAATATTGGTAATAAATACATCTTCTCGTATAAGCCCAACACTACCCAACATCTCTGTTAAAAATTTACCCGAATTACCGACAAACGGCTTTCCTTGCAAATCTTCATTAAGTCCTGGGGCTTCGCCAATGAACATAATCTCTGCTTTAGGATTACCTTCTCCGGGAACAGGATTTTTTACATCGTCTGAAGGCTTGCAACACTTGCCTGCCTTAATTTGCTCTGCAATTACTTCTAAAGAAGAGAGATCAATAGATTCCACTGGCAACTTTCTTGTTAAATTTAGGGAGTAAGCACACAGAATGTACTTGCATTGTGATATTCATATATTTGATTAGAGAACTTAATTTATTATGCATTAATTGTAGCAAATTATTATAATAATGTCAATAATCGGCAAAAACGACAATCGCCTTATACCCCTGAGGCGATTATTAAAGTACAATAGCTTGACATTAATTCAATGCTTAGCTACAATACTTTCATGATTATCAATACTTTTTGGTTTAACCTATATTCTTGGAGCGCCCACACTACGGGAGGCCAGTTTTAAGTTGATAATCACTTGATTTCACGATTTATCGCAAAAATGGCTTCTCGCAAGAGAAGCTCTTTTTGTTTTTAGACTGCTCTGGATCGCCGTTTTGGAGATCTGAAGCAAATCTGAGCACAAGGAGCAATTATGCGACGCTCTGAAATTACTATCTCGCCGGAAACGACGCGGACGGTAATGAAGGCGTATAGCAGGGTGTCTGGTGGCGCCCGAAACGAAGCTAGCCTTAAAGTTCTTGCCGTAGAAGCGGATACCGATCCTATAACCGCACTCGCAGCAGTAATCCGAGCCGAAACTGATGAACGGCTCAAGCGACTGAGTAAGGAGAGAGACAATGCCGTGGGGTGATCGTATCGTTCCTCGAAGAGGAAGGGTCCAGGTCAAGAAAGTCGAGGATGTCGAACCAGAAGCTGAGAAAGGCAACCCGTCGACACCAGAAGCTCCGGCAGAGCGGTATCGCCCACCCGGCTGGAGCCGAGAAACCATAGACCGACCGAGCAGACGTAGCACCACAGGTTGGGGGCATAAGTAGCGCCCGCCCCCTAAAACACGTGATCATTGTGACCACGTTCGGCCCCCTACCACCCTGGTATGGGGCCGCATTCTTTCTTCCATTGACATTTTGCGGTGATATTGTTATATTTAATTCATAAACGCCTCGTCTACGGTTAGCAATAGCCTCGACGAGGTTTTTATTGTATATTAGGCTAATGAGCAAACTAAACGTATTATTTATTGATGGCGAAAACTTTCTACATAAAATTAATGATGCACTACGCAATTCTAAATCTACCGAAGAAAAAAGTGACATTGCGCACATTAAACTCAATCAATTAATTGAAAACGTTGCTAATGATATAAAAATTGATAAGAAAATTTTTTATGCCGCTAGGTTACATGAGCATTCAGAATCTAAGGAAAAATCTAAAGAGTTAATAAAACTGCAACGGCAATTAAAAACTAATCTTGAAAAACAAGGCTTTGAATTTATTATTGCAGGAAACGTACGTGCACAAAAAGTATTTGCAGATCATAAATCTAGTATCGTTTTTAGAGAAAAAGGTGTTGATGTTAGAATCGCCGTAGACTTAGTGTCTATGGCTTGCGATGGTAATTTAGGAATGGCCATACTTTGCAGCTCAGACTCCGACCTGCAACCAGCAGTGGCGGAAGTTAGAAAAAGAGATATCGAAATTATATACTTAGGTTTTGAAAAAAATCCTAATAAGGGTTTAATTTACACAACTAATCGAACAATACTATTTCGAAATTCCGAAATAATTAAAGCTTTAATTAAAGTTGACAGCAATAATTTAAAAAAAGATTAGAGAGATCAATATGGCGCTTAGCATCGGAATTGTTGGCTTACCAAATGTTGGCAAATCCACATTATTTAATGCCTTAGTAAAAGAGGCACAAGCAGCGGCAGAAAACTTTCCTTTTTGCACCATTGAGCCCAATGTGGGTATTGTCCCCGTTCCCGACGATCGTTTACAAAAACTGGCAGATATTGTTAAAACCGAAAAGATTATTCCAGCAACTGTTCGGTTTGTCGATATTGCCGGATTGGTGGCTGGTGCGCATAAAGGCGAGGGGTTAGGCAACCAATTTTTAGCACATATCCGCGAGACAGATGCGATTGCTATGGTTGTACGTTGTTTTAAAAACGAAAACGTTTTGCATGTTGCTGGCAAGGTAAATCCAACAGAAGATATTAAAACAATACGCCTCGAACTTATATTGGCAGATATGCAAACTGTGGAAAAAATGATTGCAAGCGTAGAAAGAGATAAAAAGTCCGGCAATAAAGAAGCGCTTACCCATCACTCTGCCCTTTCCAAAATTCACAAAGACTTAAATGATGAAAAGCTAGCAATGTATACGGTTATGACCGACGCAGAAAAAGAATCAGTTAAATATATTCAACTCCTAACACAAAAACCTATCCTTTATATAGGTAATGTTGCAGAAGAAGATCTATCCAGAGATCCTGCCGATTTTGGTTTACCCAGTGATGCAATTTTGATATGTGCCAAAACTGAGGCAGAACTGGCAACATTAGACGAAGATGAGCAGAAAGAGTATCTCACAAGCCTGGGGTTGAACGAGTCTGGATTAATCAGGTTGGTCCATCAAGCATTCCAAACCTTAGGATTAGAATATTATTTCACCGCTGGTGTACAAGAAGTGCGCGCATGGACAATTCACAAAGGTTGGACTGCTCCACAAGCCGCTGGGGTAATACATACCGATTTTGAGAAAGGATTTATTCGCGCTGAGGTTATGTCTTATCACGATTTAGTCGAATTCGGATCGGAAATTAAGGTGAAAGAAGCCGGTAGGCTGCGGGTTGAAGGTAAAGAATACATAGTAAAAGACGGAGATATCCTGCACTATAGATTTTCGGGATAGTTAGGAGTCAATATGAAAATTGGTTTAGCCCTAAGCGGCGGCGGTACGTTGGGAATTGCACATGTTGGAGCATTAAGACAACTTGAGAATTTCACAAAGATTGATGCAATTTGTGGTGTTTCCGCTGGCGCAATTGCTGGTTTACTGTATGCTTTTGGGGGTACGGCAGCTGTCGATGAATTTTATGCCGAGCTAATGTCAACTAACCTTTTTTCTCCTAAAAATATCATTACACTAAGATCGCCTGAAAAGATTTTTTCTTACGTTGAAAGCATTTTAGAAAAAATTGTCACAATAGATGATTTTAACGATTTGCCTATTAAATTTTCTTGTATTGCAGCTAACATCGAAACCGCAGAGCCAGCCCTTCTAAATAAAGGTAACCCAATTAAGGCAGTGATGGCATCAGCTGCATACCCTGGGGTATTCCCTGTCCAAGTAATTGGAAGAGAAAAGTTTATCGATGGCGGAGTAACAATCAACATGCCTGTCACCCCATTACTTAGGCAAAACATGGATTTTATCATTGCCTCATCTGTAATTTCATTATCAAAGTTTGCTTATCACAAAAAAACTAGTAGAGCAAAAGTAGTCACCAGAGCGATTGAGATAATGGAAAACCACTTAAACGTATTAGAGTTAGCGCAAGCAAACTTTGTGTTCAAACCACCAGTTGGGCAGTATTACTGGTTTAATTTTTCTAAGTTGGCGCATATTAAAGAAATCGGCGAAAAATATGCCAAAAAACGCATTAATGATCTCAGGATAACAATTTGACCAAATTTGTCATTGCAAGCAGCGCACGAAGTCGTCGACGAAGCAATCTGGGTGTGGTAGATAAAGGGGAAACGGACGTGATGGCATTATATCAGCATAGTTTTCAGGTCTATCATAAATTGGGTGTTGACAATTTATTTGGGTAGGATAGTATTAAAAAGGGTTCCCCAAATGGGGTGCTTTTTTGTAAGCTTAACAACTTAGAACAATACGCCAGAAGGGTGATAAGCAATGTCAGCAAGCGCACTTTCGAGCCGCCTCATCGAATTTCCGACAATCCTAGGTATCGAGAGCATGGCCCTAGTCTATGCTGCTCGCCGACACGATAAAGTTGTATTAACCACACAGCTTTATGAACAACACCTGCGCCAAGAGCTATTTGGGCGCATTCATCTCTTCTTGCAGCTAATCAAAGATCCAGAGCAACTCTCGACGGTCAACGACTTGATCACCAAGCAATATGGTGGAAAACCAGATCAAGTCAACACTCTTCTTACCGAACTGGCCACCTTCCCGTCGGTCTGTGCTGCGATCAAATTGCTTAGGGAAATTGGCAGAATTCCCCACCACTCTCTCTAGGCAACCACATCCACTTGCCGATTCCATCGACAAAGGGAAGTACCCGACACATCCGTGCACGGGGCTTTTCCTTTTAGCAATGAACCTGTTGCGTAAATCGCTATTTTTTGCTATACTAAAGAAAATTAATCAGCTTTTTCCCGCTTCGCAATTGTCGAATCGGGCCCGGACAAATTCCGCGGACCAAAGAAAGGAAATTCATGAATACTTATGAATTAACATTCGTAGTATCTGACGAAATCACCGAAGATAATTTAGGTGGTATAATCTCAGAAATTGCCAAAGAAATTGAATCACTTGGCGGAGTTATTGTAAAAGAAGAGCCTTGGGGCAAACGCCGCTTAGCCTACCCTATTAAACGTAGAAGTAATGGCTATTATGTTACCGTCGAAACCCATTTAGAAGCGAGCAAGATAAAAGAACTTGATCGCTATTTAAGGTTATACACAATGGTCTTACGCCATTTAATTATAATATCCCCTCCGCAATCTCTCAAAACCACCGACGACAGCGAGCTTTCCGATTCTTTAGAAAAACGGGTTGAAGAAAAAACGGCCAAAAAAGTAGAAGATAAGGTTACCGAAGTCACAAAAGCCGAAGAACCCGTAGCACCAACTTCCGAAGCAGTTGAATCAGAGATAGAGGAAGAAAAACCTAAAACAAAGAAAAAGAGGGTTTCTAAATCTAACGAAGAGGAAAAGAAGGAGGAAAATGCTGAGGAGAGACGTAAATTGGTGGAAAAGAAATTAAACGAAATCTTAAAATCGTAAAATGCGTAACACTCATCGCGCATCGTCTAATAGGAATTATTCTTTTTAAACGATATGCGATACAAGATACGCGATACGGGAGGCACAATGTACAGTTTAAATCGAGCACAACTTATAGGCAATTTAACCAGAGATCCTGAATTAAAATACACCCCAAATGGTCAAGCAGTAACCTCGTTTAGTGTAGCCACAAATCGTAGCTGGCAAAACCAAGATGGGACAAAGCAAGACGCAGTTGAATACCACGATATTGTAGCTTGGGGCAAATTAGCCGAAATTGCAGCCCAAGTCTTAGCGAAAGGCAAACCAGCTTATGTAGAAGGCCGCTTACAAACCAGATCTTGGGAAGGTCAAGATGGAAATCGCAGACAAAAAACCGAGATTGTAGCCGATAATATCATTGCTCTCGGTGCCAAGGGTGATAAAGATTACAGTTCGTCTAATTCCGAGGAAGAAATTACTCAGCCAAGCAAAGATAGTACTGAGAAAACTGAAAAGAAAACACAAAAAGAAGAACCAAAATCAGAAGAAATAAATGTCGATGACATACCATTCTAGGTGGTAAGATCTTTTATAGATTCTAATCACCTCACAACCTTTGAATAATAGGAGTAAAATGCCAAAATTCCAAACAATAAAAGAATGCTTTTTCTGCAAAAAACACATCAGAGTTGTAGACTACAAAGATGTTAGTTTACTAACACGCTACACAACCCATTGGGGCAGAATTGAATCTGGGCGTAGGTCTGGAGCATGCCACAAACATCAACGTTCAATTGGCACCGCTATTAAACGCGCTAGACATTTAGCATTACTACCGTTTACTACAAAATAAATTGTGTAACGCGTAACGCGCATCGTGTAACGTATAATCGAATAATTCATTATATAAAAGATGTGCGATACGCGATTTACGATGCGGGATAATTATGTTAAGCATTACCGAATTAAGGTCTGGAACTACAATCGAACTAGAGGGTTCTCCTCATGTTGTTCTCTCATATTCTCATAGCAAAATGGGGCGTGGCGGAGCAGTTGTTCGTACAAAATTAAAAAATCTGAAAACTGGTGCAACATACGAACGGTCATTTCACGGTAACGATAAAGTAGAAGAAGCCAAACCAGAAGAAAAACCATCGACGTTTCTTTATAGCAACGATAATGTTTACACTTTTATGGATAATTCTTCATATGATCAATTTGAAATGTCGGGTGACAACTTGGGGGATGCAAAACAGTACCTAATAGACGGCGCAAGCACTAAAATTTCTTTTTACGATGGTCAGCCAATCGGTGTTAATTTACCTATTAAAATGGATTTTAAAGTTAGCCACACAGAGCCTGGAGTGCGTGGCGATACTGCTCAAGGCGGTACGAAACCAGCAACTCTAGAAACCGGCGCAATAGTAACAGTACCTCTTTTTATTAATATTGACGACACTATAAGAGTAGATACTCGCGATGGTAGCTATGTTGAACGAGCCAAATAGATAGACGAGAGTTTGTAACAATAGCGCCTAAGACACTTACCGATAACTAAATATTAATGTAAAATTAGGCTGTAAGGAGTACGCATGCCAGAGCTTGAACAAACTAAACTAGCCGAACAGATTGAGCGAACTAACAAATTGCTTTCCAAACTAGAGAGTAACAGATATTTACAAATGATAGACAGGCCATGGAAATTCTTATGGATGTCATTTTTGCAAGGAATTGCCATTGCGGCAGGTTCCACTTTAGGACTAGCAATTATTTTATATACGATCGGAATTATCTTGAGTAGGCTAGAGGTGTTTACGCCAATCAGTAATCAAATTACCGACATTAAAAATGCTCTAGAAAACTTACCGAGCAAATAACTTTTTCAATTCATCCATTTTCTGCAAATCTAACTTTGCTCTTAACACCCTATTAATCGTGTCTAAGTCTCGTATATTATCACCCGAAGTGATTCCAACAAATTCATCAAAATCGATTAATTTCAATCTAATTTTCTCGCCCGGATCTAATGATTGCGTCGCTACTTTTTCACAATCATAGGCAATGAACGTGTATATTGACCACTCGACACGCGTTATTGGCTGTATCGAATACAATAACTTAAGCTTTCCTGCCTTATACCCATTTTCCTCTAATATCTCTCGGCGAGGGCCATTTTCAGGGTCTTCTCCGTCATCTAATACCCCGCCAGCAAAATCTATATAAGTCTTTTTACCCAGTTGCTCCTGTTTGGTAATAATAATTTTGCCATTTTTGGTAATAGGCATTACAACTACGGAATCTGGCCTGGAAGCTTTTTCGTAGGTTACTATACTTCCGTCAAACTGCTTTTGTTGCCATTGTTAAATATCAAAAGTAATGCCAGAAAATACTTTGATGGCATTCTTTGGTATTGGTTGTTTAGAGTCGGGAAGAATAATATGATTCATATTTATTTACACCCCATGATCGGCATAGCTGATGTAGGATTGCCGTGTCTAACCCATTGCCCGTCAGAACACGTCCAACTGTCTTCTGCGCCACCAAAAACTATCCTCGCTGCCATAAATCCAACGATTACTATAAAAATACATCCTAAAATTGCAACGAGCGCCCAAACACTTCCCTTTTCCACCACATATCCTTTCATTGTGATGCTTTTTTATTCGAAAAAACTTAAGAACTTTTACTCGGGTTATCCAGTATCCGTCATAAATAATAACAATAAGTCCAACAGAGCAATTATAACACATATACATATCAGGGCTAATTGGAAGCCGGTCTTAATGGATAAAGATACTTTGTAAATAGTGAGAATAGTGGAATGAGTAAAGCTAGAGTGTAGAAAGCAAAAATAATGGCATGGAGGATGGTAATGGCATGGAGGAAGATAAGGGCAGAGAATAAGAAGCCGACTACTAATAAGATTGATCTAGAGGTATTGAGAACAAGATGCCATCTGGCAGAGGCAGCGCCATCATCTTTGGTATTTAGTGCTGAGTCTAAAACAATGGTTAAGTTAGTGTTGTTCTCTTCGACTACATCTATTAGTTCACCATGGTAGTTACCCACATGTAGATTATTGTAGATACCATATCCTGGTTTAAGAATAGAGATAGTGTACTTACCAGCTTTAACCGCAAAGCCAAATTGGCCGCTCTTGTCAGTCAGGGTGGTTTGGATAGTTTTGCCATATTTGTCTTTTAGAGTAAGGATAACGAACGAGAAGGCTTCACCCATGCCTCCGCGCACTGTTTTGCCCACCAAGTTTGGTTTCTTTTTACGTCCAAAAAGCAGGGCTGGTAGTAGAAGCAGTAATCTTAGGAAGTATTGGAACCAAGCCAAGATTAGTTGTAAAATACCAGCCCAGAATGAGACAACAAGGCCAGCAGTTACTAAGGTAGAGGAACCAACTGGGTTAGCTATTTTGTCTAAGGTGGTTTGGCTAACAGTAGCTGGCTCTGTCGCTAAGCTAAACTGTCTTTGGCCAGTAGCTACTATTTTGTCTCCGTCTACGGCAATGGCGGTCACTATTGCACTTTTTGTAATGTTGAATGAACCAGAGTAAGAGGTAGATTCAACCACCGGCTTTCCACCAGTTAAGGTGTAGTAAACCCTTGTGTTCTCTGGGGCGGTAATGTTAATCGGGAGTGGGCTTAAGTAGAGATTATTAGACAGTTGCGGCTTGGCAGGATCTGAAGTAATAGAGAGTTGCGGAGTATCTCCGTTTTCGTTAGTATTTATGCCAGCAGCTGGTTGTTTAATAACAAAGTCAGCAATTTCGGTTGGACTCTCTGAGCCATATGCTTTAGCCTTTATTGTAACACTAGCTGGAACATATACTGGTTCGGTATAAAGCGGTGAATAATTGTTTGGTTCACTACCATCTAGAGTATATCTAATTTGAGCTGCATGACTCTTTGGAGTGTAGAAGATGGTGACATTAGTTGGTTCGTCATATGTTCCGCCGGGGAGTAAAAAGTGTACCCTAAGGTCTACACCACAGAAGATATAACATGGAGGTGGAGGGGGTGGCGTATCATCTATGCGGTTACCATTCTCACAGTGGTAACTGTTTCCGTTACTAAATAGCTGCTCTAAGAGTCCTGGGTCTGTGCATGGTTCTACTCCGTCAGAAGAGGTTGTGATAACTGTTGGATAAGGTGAGATGGATGTACTAGTAGATGTGTCTGTTGGAGTAGGGGTTTCAGAGGATGAGGTAGTGGTATCGGTAGGAGTAGGAGTTGGAGAATATGAAGTAGTAGATGTAGTAGAGGTCGTAGAAGGGGCAGTAATAACCGCGGGCGGCATTGGCCCAGTGGGAAGAGGCTTAATAGCAGAATCGGTAATTGCAGAGTCTGTATTAACCGAAACGGTAGAGGAATAATCTGTTTCTACTCCATCTTTATTTTTTGTTTTGGAGGAGAAAACAAAAGTGCTGCCACTAGCCAAACCTGTAACGATATTGCCAGATGCGCTGTTAATAATTGTTTTAACTAACCACGAGATAGAATCACCAAGTGTTCCATCTGCCTGTAGATACTTATTAGTACTAGATTCGTATACAGCATAACTTGTATCGTCTGGATTTGTATCGGTGCCAAAGGTTATTTTTACCGAAGTGGTTGAAACTGCTTCTCCAGATGTAATGGTTGGCACTACGGAGAGTGTGGCTTTAGTTGTGGTTGCAGAATAAGCCGTTTCTACATTTTCTGCATTACGAGCTTTAACCTCTAATGTGTAGTTGGTATTAATAGATAGACCAGATACAGTTTGGCCAGATGCACCACCCCATTGGGCATAAGTTTGCCACACAGCACTAGCGCCTAATGTGCCATCTGCTTGGACAAATTTATTTGTACTGGTTTCATGAATGGCATATTGTGCACTGACAGGATTGGAGTTAGTGTTAATCGTAATTAAAATGGAGCTTGAAGTAGGATTGGAAATAGTAGGGGCGTCTGAAGCGCTAACTAATGTTGCTAAAGCATCTGAATCGGCAGAAAAGGCTGTTTCGGTATTGTTTCCATTTCTGGCTTTAACTTTCATGGTATACGAGGTGTTTGGAGTTAGCCCCAAAACACTTTTACCGCTTACCCCACCCCAGTTGGTATATGTTTGCCACACGTCACCATCACCTAATGTGCCGTCTGCTTGGACGTATTTACTGTCGGTATTGTCATATATGGCATATGTTGTGGTAGCAGGATTAGAATTCTCATTAATAGTAATCGAAATTGAGTTACCTGCAGGATTTGCCAAAGTTGGTTTACCAGGTACATTGGCTAGCGTATAAAGAGCGGCTGTGGCAGAATAAGCAGTCTCGACACTATCCGCATTACGAGCTTTCACTTCATACACGTAGTTAGTGTTAACCAAAAGGCCTGAAGTGACTTGGCCGCTTGCTCCACCCCAATTATTATATGTTTGCCACACCGCACTAACACCTAG
>CAJBMM010000002.1 GCA_903954185.1 uncultured Candidatus Berkelbacteria bacterium
AAGACTTCCAATGGTCTTGAAGGGTATTTCTCTCATCTGAAAAAACACTACCGGCAACATGCTGGTTTAACTGCGAATCATCTGCAAAATTACTTGTCTTGGTATATCTATTTTACCAACACCTGATGACCTTTATACCCAGGATGACAGCCGGAAAATGGATTGAAATTCGAAATCAGAAATTCGAAATTAGAAATTAGAATGAAAATTCCTCTTTTTGTCATTCCTGCTTGAGACGTTAAGCGTTTCGTAGACAGGAATCTATTAATTACTACATTATTATGTAGATTCCTGCCTTCGCAGGAATGACAGGGGGGAGGCGAAGATAAAAGCGAACCCGCCAGAAAGTGCGCTCTAGCGGGTAAACAAACGGAACAGGTTCGTCGGATGCGCAGGGTGCGAGTGAACTGCTATGGCTTAGCCGTTAAGCGCGCGTATAATGCGCAAAACGCTTTGCCGGTGGGCTGGCCTACTGCCATGCCCATTACTGCCCCAACAGCAAGCCAGTTGCAGACGACGACGGCGCTAGGCTTTTCGATCATATCACACGAGGCGAACCAGATCACCAGCGCGAACACAACCACCACCACAACAACACCAACAAGCCAAACGCCGAACGCGCCACTGAACCTTCTGAGACTATCGAGCCATGATGCCTTTTGCACGAAACACCTCCAATGGTGCGAATTTCGGGCGATCTACCGATACTATACCACTATATAGCTCAGCTTGCAACCGACGAGTCGTATTATTAATGATGCGTGGCAATTGGCTTTATTTATAACCATAAATAAGTTACGATTTAATCATAAAGGAGAAGATGTTTGAGGGAGAAGCGGCAAATTTAGAAAATATGGGACCAGAATACGATCCTAAAACTGGCAATTTAATTGTCGATAAAGAGGCTGCTGAAGATGCGGGTTTGTTGGATAATGAGCCAGATGTGGATGAAGAGGGGGATGACGTTGCAGAAGAACCAGCTAAACCGAAAAAAATACAAATTAGAATTGCCAAAGATAGTAACCCAAATTCACCATCGGACGCCGAGGAAGATGGCACCGAAACTCTTTATATTTCCTTAAATGAGATTGTTAAACTTCTTGCCAACGAGTATCCAAGCTATTTAGTAGAGCGAGTTGCAGAGGCATATGAAAATCCCGCATCAGAAGAGGAATACCAACGATTAAATGCAGAAAACGACGAAGCTGAGGCTAATTTTTTAGCGGGCGGTGATCATGATGAAAGCATAAGGACCAATGAAGCGGTGTTAGCTCTACCCGGCGCAATTGAAATGAGTTCCCCAAGTGAATTTGTGACTGTTCTAAATATACTCATGGCGTTAGGACTAGACAAATCGGTAATCCCCGCGGTTTATGAGCACGAGATGGCACATTATAAGGTAGATAAATCTTATGGGCTTTCACCAAAGTTTAGAATTGTAATAACAAACAAAGCCGACGGTCTGATGTTATGGCACCCGATGGTATATTCCCACATAAGCGGGTTTGATGAACAAACAGCAAGACGCATGACCAAAGAAAGTTTAGATGCAGCTACCGACCCAAGCGATAGCGACCGCGCCAAATTGCGCAAGTCTTAAAAGTAATACTTTTCTTAATAAATATGATGCTTTTTAAACTAATCTCCAGCTTGATTGTTGAATAAAGATAAATTTTGCAATTGCAGAAATAAATGTAATATATATGCTATGAATATCGAAAACTTACAAATTCCCGCAATGTGCTATGGCACATATGCCGAGGTTAAGAAAAAAAGCATTAAAGCGGTGAATGCATTTATTAAAGGTGGCTCGCTTTTAGCCACAGTAAAGGCTGAAGGGCTAATAGATGTCGCGAATTCAGATGGGTTAATTGTGTTAAGTGGCCCAAGCCCACTTTTAAATAAATCTGCTCATTTTTACATTTTTTTGCCATTAATGCTTGCCATAAGCATAATTTTGCAACAAAATTTGCCTCAAAATTACAATGAAGTACTTTATGACGAATTTTCCCAAACCCCTTGGGGCATTTTAGCCTTACTTTCTCCTGGCGCACTACCAATACTAGATAGAGCTAATAAGGACAATCAATTTATAGATAGGGTAAAAAAATACTGGAGCGTTTTGCAAACCGTAGGTGATAAATATACTACTGGTTTACCCGAAGGTAGAGCTTTATGGAAAACCCCATCTAATTTGCACGTTGTATTAGCTCGCTTGGGTGTAGAGAAAGCTGTTTTAAATGCCGAGTTGCCCCCAAAAGGTATTTTTAAAACTTAATTTTGACCTCCAATTCATTTTTGTACTAAATGATTTTAAATAACAATTAAGCTTAATCGCCTCAGGGGGTGTGAGGCGATTGCTAGACCGTGTTTTTAGCAACAAGTTAGTTAGATGGGCTACAGCGTTAATAGATAACGCTTGTATTTGTTGACATATGCAATATTAATAGTATATTAGTAGCTAACTGACTAAGTTGCAACCAATGCCTCATGGCCACGAAAGGACAATCGGCATGCCTGGCCCCAGAACGTACACCATACGATGGGAAGAGCTGGTCTTGGACGGCGAAGATAATCCCGAAAGTGTCAATGTCGGAGAAGACATCGTAGTAACTGCCGCCTCCCTAAAAGAGGCAAGAAGAGTCGCTCTCGGCTTGGCAAATCGTGCAGTGAATCGGCAGCGGGGCGGTCAAATATCCAGCGGTTCTTTCTTTGCGCATGTGTTCGCGATCGTCGACCCGCGCGGCAATACGCACAAAGTCTCTGACTCGTACATGATCGTGGATGGTCAATTCAACGCGCAAGCATAATCCTAGGCGCTTGACGTAGCCGCAGAACACGTGTGCGCAGATTAGTGTCTAACTGGCCCGAAAGCGCTTGCTTCTCGGGCCTTGAATTTATTATGATAGCGCTGATTTTTATATAGGAGATTATTAATCAATCTAACGATAATTATTAAATTATTTTACTATAATTCGGCTTTATACCACACTAGAATATTGCATATATAAGTAAATAGTGCGATGGTGAAGTAGCATTGGAGAAAGCATCATAAATCACAAGAAAGGCACACCGATGCGATTGTTTAGACCACGCGCACCACAGATTGATGCACTTGAGTTTGAGCGATGCTTGGCTCGCGCGCGCGAGGCACTCTTGGCCAGAAAGCAAACCGAGGCTAAAGGTTGCGCAGACGCCACTAAGCCTGCGGAGCCTGCCGCAGATTTTTCGCCCGATCGTCAGGGCGACAACCAAGCATAGTGCGTCCGTAGGCGCACACCAACCACGACACATGTACCGTTTTGTGGGCCAGGCGTAACCCGCTTGGCCCAATAATAAATAGTGATTTTCCATCCTTCGCTAAAAGATACAGACGGCACGCAATTTTCAATTACCAACTTTCAATAAATTAACAATTTTGCAATAATTCAAATTTATGTCATTCCTGCGCAGGCAGGAATCCAGTCTGTTATAATTCTATTATGTAGATTCCCGCTTACGCGGGAATGACAGTTAGTGTGGTTTGCCTGCTTACCACATTCTTCATGCTCCATGCTCCATGCTACAACCTCCAGCCTATTGCCTGCCCGCTGTAAGATTGCCGCATCGACTACTGCGTACGCTCCTCGCAATGACTAAAAACTAAAAACTAACAACTCTTACGAGATCCTTCGTCCATCGACTGCGGAACGCTAAGCGTTCCAGGCTCAGGATGTCAGGATGACAGGCTAGGAGTATGAAGAATGGAGTAGGAAGTATTTGGAAGTAATTTAGTCATTCCCGCGTAGAAATGACAATAAAAAAAATTCCATAATTCTTCATTCTGCATTCTTCATACTACATACTTCAGCCTGCACCCCTTACCCTACACCTTGCCCCTCCAATTGTTAAAACACTCTAATTAAGTTAATTTAAATGCATGGAAAAAACGCCCAAATATTTAGAAAAGCTAACACAATCCCAACGTAAAGCGGTAACTTATACTGGCAAGCACTTAATGATTGTGGCAGGTGCCGGCACCGGAAAAACCACCGTTATTACCAGTCGTATTGCTTATTTAGTAGAGCAAGACGTTAAACCATCGCAAATTTTAGCCCTCACTTTTACTGATAAAGCTGCGCACGAGATGGAGGAGCGTGTAGATCAACTTTTGCCATACGGCGTATTTGGCGTAAACATTTGCACCTTCCATCGCTTTGGCGAACAGATTTTACATCGCTATGGCCACACCTTAGGCATAAACGAAAAAACAAAGGTGCTAACCGAGGTTGAGCAACAGATATTTTTAAAAAACCACATTGCCCAACTACCGCTTAAAACCTTGCGTCCACTTTCCAACCCCTACAATTCGGTAAAAACTTTGCTTAAGTTCTTTTCGACGCTAAAAGATAATTTAGTTTTTCCAGCAAATCTTGAAACTGACAAGATCTCTCGCAGAGCTAGAGATGACAACGAGGAGTTGGACGAAGACACGCGCGAAGCGCTAGCGGCATACCCTGTTTACCAAGAATTAATGAACAAAAACAACCTGCTCGATTTTGGTGATTTATTAAGCAAAAACTACCACCTTATAAAAAATAACAAAGGTGTACAAGCAGAAATTAACAAACAGTATACGTACATTTTAATAGACGAGTTTCAAGACACTAACTATGCTCAAATAGAGTTAATGGAACTACTAGTTAGTCCAAACACTTCGTTAACCATTGTGGGCGATGACGACCAATCAATCTACCGCTTTCGCGGCGCCAGCATAGGTCAAATGGAGTTAGTAACCAAAATATATTCAGACACTAAAATTATCACCTTAAAAGAAAACTTTCGCTCCAAGCAAGATATTTTGGACAGCGCTTACTCACTTATCACCAAAAACAACCCACATCGCTTAGAACACACCGCTAAGGTGGATAAAAAACTAGTTTCTAAGGTAGAAAATGCCAATGCTACCGGCAACATTCAAAGTTACGCCTTTACCAACGATTACGAAGAAGCCGAGTCGATAGTTAATGACATTGCCGCCAATCAAAATAAACGACCACTAGAGGATAACTGTATTTTGGTTCGCTCTAATGCCGCCGCTGCCATATTCATCCAAAAATTAACCGCTGCCAATTTGCCATTTACCACCAAAACCGAGTTTGGCATTGCCGACGACCCTATTGTTCGAGCATTAATGAATCTTTTTCATATTGTTGCTAACCCCAAAGACTATCTGGCTTTCTTTTCTATAGCCACATCAACCATATACCAAATACCAAGCGAGATATTAATACCAGTCATTGCAGAATCAAGACATACGTTCACTGCCCCCGAAGAAAATATTGAGGAGGCGCAAATTGAAACATTCCAAGCTTTAATTGACGACATAAAAGACATTCGCTCAAAGATTCATCTTTCTACAACTAGCGAAATCACAATCAATTTTGTTAGGGAAAAAGGTCATGTTGAAAAATATTTAGTTGTATATAATAACGATGAAACGCTTATTGCAGCCTCAATAGTCAAGTTTATAAAAATATGCCAACGGTTCGAATCAATCTCACGCGACAAAACACTTTTACACTTTTTAGAAAATGAAGATTTATTAATTAACGACGCGGATGCCATTACCAGCGAAAACCTAAGTAGCGGCGTAAATTTACTCACTGTCCACTCTGCCAAAGGCCTAGAGTTTCCAAAAGTTTATTTAACCAATATGGCCGACGGCCGTTTTCCAAACATCGACAGGGGTGGGGGAATTGCAGTACCGTCCAAATTAATCAAAATGCAGGAAGACGATGATGAGCATATTCGCGAAGAACGTCGGCTTTGCTACGTAGCTATCACCCGCGCCAAAGAAAATCTAACGCTTACATATGCCAAGCTATACAATGGGGGAGTGCGCGAACGAAAAGCCTCGCGATTTCTTGCCGAAATTTCACCACTAAATACCCAACCAGTTATAGCACAGGTCTTTACCGAATCTGTTAAAATTGAAAGTTTAGAAGTTGCGCCGTATAAAAACGTCATTTGGTCTATTCCAATAAGAGCATTAGAAGATTACGAACGCTGCCCGTACCACTTTAAATTGAGCCGTATTGATAAAGTACCAACTGCCGATTCGCCGAATTTGCAAATTGGTCGTATTATGCACAAAGTTTTTGAATCGTACTTTCGTTCGGTTATCGAAAGTAAACCGCTAGTCGAAAAAGAACTTGTAGAAATCTTTGAAGCTGGTTTCGACCCCAAAGGACATGAATCTGAAGAGTTGAGAGATCTACGCAGAGCCGATTGCTTGGAGAAAATAACTAATTTTTATCAAAGGTTTAGTAAATATACTAAGCCAACCGATATTGAATCCGATATCTCCTTTAAAGTTAACGGCTTAACCTTAAAAGGAAGAATTGATTTCTTAGCTAATACTAAAGACCCAGTGATAGTCGATTTCAAAACTGGCTCAGTTAAGAATGAGGCTAAAGCGCAAGAAAAATCTGACGATTCTTTGCAGATAAAAGCTTACGCTTACTATTACTTCAATCAATTCCGCAAAATGCCACGCGCGGCACTGTATTTTCCTTCATCCAACATTTTAAGTTACGCTAAAATTGATGAGAAGGTGTTAGCTAAAACTGAAGAAAAAATTTCTAAGATTATTACTAATATAAAGGCGGGTAATTTTAAAGCCAAACCTAACAACATTGCTTGCCAATATTGTAGCACTAAACCATTTTGTCCATTCGCGAGCTAAGGGGTCAAAGTTCAAAGACTAAAGTCCAAAGTCCAAAAATATGGAATATTCTTTTGTAAACCGGTTTCAGCTCGGTTCCAGCCACGATAAATCGTGTCCCCCAACTTTTCTCGGAGCACAAGCTTTAGCTTGGCCAGAACTAGGTTAATGCCCGTCCTCTAGAAAGTTCGGAGTACACACTTTAGTGTGGTTCTTGCCAAATTAAAACCCGTTCTCCAAGCTTATCCCGCAAAACAACAATTCCATAATTCTGCACTCCGCATCTGTGGTGAGCTTGCCGAATCCATTCAGCATTTTTTTCCTGCTCACTGTTCACTGTTTACCGTTTTTGTGTTAAAATAATATAAATGAAGAACACAAAAACCCTCATATTTTACATCTTGACTCTAATTACGTTGGTTGTAATTATATTCGCGTCTGCTTTTATTGTTTTATCTAAAACCTTGTTCAAAACAAGTAATGCCAGCCAAACAAACACCACCAATAGCTCAGAAAAAGCAGTTCAAATGCCAATAACAACTCTTGCAGATGCACATTCAAACTTGGCGAGTAATAATGATGTACCAATTCTAATGTATCACTACATAAGGAATGTAAACCCAACTACCGATAAGCTAGGCTACAATTTATCGGTTACACCCACAAATTTCGAAAATCAACTTTCTTGGATTTCAGAACAAGGTTACAAAACGATTACTCTTAATAGTTACTGCAGCAATCCTAAATTAGCCCCAGATAAATCTATTATTTTATCATTTGACGATGGCTATCGTGATGCTTTTAACAATGCCCTTCCAATTTTAACTAAATACAACTTTATTGGAACATTCTTTATTATAAAGTCTAAAATTGACAGGCTAAATTATTTGACCAGCAATCAAATTAGCCAAATGACGGCAGCTGGTATGGAATTTGGATCTCACACAGTAACTCATCCAAACCTAGCACTAGCCAAAATAGATAAAATTAAATCAGAATTAACCGAAAGTAAACAAAATTCTCCTGTTTTTGCTTACCCATCTGGAAAATATAACCAAATTGCGCTACAATTAACTAAAGAAGCAGGCTACATATGTGCCGTTACTACTAATAACGGAGTTGCAAAAAGCAACTCATCGTTATTTGAGTTACCTCGCATTAGAGTCAGTGGCAATACAACATTAGAAACATTTAAGAAATCAATTCTGACTGGCAAAGGACTTTAATTGAAAATATTAATTTCTACCGAGAGTTACTACCCCACAGTCTCTGGCGTGGCGGTTTTTAGTCGATATTTAGCACTCGGATTATTAAAACGTGGTCACGAAATTCACGTTGTTTGCCCAGCTACTAAATTTGCCGACTACACCGAAAACGATGACGGCATTGTAGTACACCGAGTAAAGGCTATCAAAAATCCGTTTAGACCAAAACTTAAGGTTAGTTTTTTACCCAAAGCTGCTATAGCTAAATTATTCATTGAATTAAAACCCGATATTGTGCACTTACAAGACCCAACAGGAATTAGTAGTCAAGTATTAAAACAATGTAAAAAACACCATATTCCAGCTATTGCTACAAATCATTTTTCATTTGATTACGTTTTATCATATTTACCACTGTTAAAACCATTTCACCCATTATTATCAAAGATATTAGAACAATATTTAGTCAAATTTTATAATCAATGCAGTTATTTAACATTTCCATCCGAAACTATCCGTGAAGAATTTAAATCACAAAAACTAAGAACCAAGTCTGAAGCAGTTTCGAACGGGGTTAATTTAGATCAATTTTTCCCGAGCTTTAATTTTGACGATATAAGGTTAAAATACCACTTACCCAATAACCCAATAGTGTTACATGTTGGTCGCCTAGACCAAGACAAATCTGCGAGTGTAATTTTAGAAGCATTCTTTAAAATCAAACCCAGCCTGAGTGCTCATTTGGTAGTAGTAGGCGATGGTAACGATTTAAAAAAACTAAAAGCATTAGCTGCAGAAAATCACGCCGAAACTCATGTCACTTTTACTGGCTTTGTTGGTCATGACGAGCTTCCTAAGATTTACCAGCTTTCTAGCGTGTTTATAACCGCTTCTACTATTGAAACACAAGGAATCGTGGCGCTAGAGGCCATGGCTTCTGGGCTACCAATCATCGCACCCAATGCTGGGGCATTACCCGAACTAGTTAAAGAAGGCGTCAACGGTTACTTATTTAAAGCCGATAACGCCCAAGAGCTAGCCCATAAAATTGACATGGTTTTAATTGATGCTGATAACGCCAAAAAAATGGGCGAGAATAGTCTGGAAATTGTAGAGAAACATCAAGTTGATAATTCTTATGATACTTTTGAGAATATTTACAATTTAGTCACACAAAAGAAAAAATGATCAAACTAGTTAAAAACTACCTAAATATTACTAAACATCATAAATTTATTTACGCCTTCATCTTGGTTGTTTTGTGGGGGGCGGGGTATATTGCTTATTTTCGATACTTTGGAGCGCTGCCACAAGCAACCATTGCTTTATTTCAAGAAATTGAGGCGCCCAAAGCAAGCGACCGGATTGTTGTTTTTTCTCCGCATGAAGATGATGAATCTTTAGCATTGGGCGGATATATTGCCCAAGCCGAATCGAATGGAGCTCAAGTTTTTATAGTTTTTGCAACCGACGGAAACCATCGCAATAAAAAAGAAACGCGCCTTAAAGAATCTCAAAGTGCAACTGAAATATTAGGGGTTCCTTATGAAAATTTACAATATTACGATTACCCAGATACGGAATTATCAGCGCACAAATTAGAACTCACTACCTCAATTAATAACACATTAAATAATGTTAAGCCAAATATTGTTTTTGTCTCAGACAAAATGGATATACATTCAGATCATAAAGAGTTAGGATTAGCCATAGCTGATTCGGTTAAAACAATGCCAAACATCAATTTATACACGTATATTATTCATTACAAAGCATATCCACGACCGCAGGCTTTTCGTCCCAACGATTTTTTGCTGCCGCCTGTAAAATTACTTAATCCAAGCACTACGTGGTACAAATTTTCTTTAAATAGCCATGATTTTGATAAAAAGAATGAAGCAGTGTTAAAATATAAGAGTCAGCTTAAAACTCCGTTTTTACATAGTTTAATGGTTTCATTTATTAGACAAAATGAAATTTTCGCGAAAGGTAATTAGTGGACTGGTTCGCTCATGTTCTAAATTTTGTACAAGAGCTTGGCATAATTGGCATACTATTAGTGATGATTGTCGAAAATTTAGGTATACCTTTTCCTACCGAGGTGGGGTTTATTGTAGCACAAGGATTAATTTTAAAAGGTACTATCGATTATTTTGATGCAGTGCTAATAATAACAGCAGGGCATATTATTGGGTCAGTTATAGCTTATTATATTGGTTTCGCAGGGGGGCATGGCTTAAATAAACGTTTTAGACATAACGAAAAGTGGCAAATTACTAAAGAGCGAGTAACACTTTGGTACACGCGGTGGGGAAATATCACCATATTTGCAACACGAAATTTTGGCTATGTTCGCCCATGGTCTTCGTTAGTTGCCGGATTTGCCAAAATGCCTTTTGGCCCGTTTTTGCTTTGGACAGCCATCGGTTCTTTTGTTTTTAGCTTTGTTTCGCTTACTATTACCAAGTATTTAGTAGTAATATGGCAAAATTATCCTAGTTTGCATATTTTAATATCAATTATTATGGGGCTTCTGTTTTTTGGGTTAGTTGGGGCAGAATTAGGAAAAAAGGTTTATGAAAAATTTCACCGTCAAAAGTAGTGAAGTAGGCGAGCGCTTAGACAAAATTATATCTGCAAGGTATAAAGAGTTTTCGCGTGTTGCATGGCAAGATCAAATTAAGGCAGGTAAGGTATTAGTCAACGACGAATCTGCAGATCCGCGTCATATTATTCATCATAATGATCATATAAAATATGAATTTCCAATTTCAGCCTACAACCTACAACCTACAACCTACAACCTTCTCATTCTCGATATAATATTCGAGAATGATAGTGTTTTAGTCATCAACAAACCCGCTGGCATCATTACCCATCCCGCTCATGCTAACACCACAGACTCCGTGGTACATCGCATTTTGGCTTACGACAAAAGTATTGCCAACGCAGTATATGACGCTGATAAAGAAATTAGCCGTATGCGCCCCGGGATCGTTCATCGTTTAGATAAAAACACATCTGGAGTAATGATTGTGGCCAAAACCAAAGATGCCATGACTCATTTGGCAAAACAAATTCAAGATAAGCGTGCGCAAAAAACGTATATCGCCATATTATTTGGACATTTAGAGCAAGATGATTTAACCGTGCATAACTGGCTTAACCGCGATATTAACGATCGCCGTAAAGTGGCAATAACTACGCCAGATAGTGGTAGAGAAGCCGAAACATTTTTTCATATTGTTTCGCTATTAACCAACCACAAAGGTGATAAAATTACACTTGTTGAGGCAAAGCCAATTACTGGCCGCACACACCAAATTCGCGTTCATGCCGCACATCTTGGTCACCCAGTATTAGGCGATTCAATGTATTATACTCACGAATCAAAATTACTTTCCGAAAGGCTTGGCATAAAAAGACAATTATTGCATGCTAAAACGCTCTCAATTCGCTTGCCCAAAGAAGCAAATAGAACCACCTTTGATGCTAATATTCCAAACGATATATTAAATATATTAAAAGATTTTAAAGGCTAAATATGAACCATATTTTTATTTTGTCTGGCCCCGGTGGATGCGGCAAAGATTCCATCATCAAAGCGCTAGTAACTGATACATCTTTAAATTTGGTGCGCGGCGTAAGCGCCACATCACGCCCTAAAAGGGTAGGGGAAGAAGAGGGCGTAAACCGATACTTTTTAACCAAAGATGAGTTTAAAAAGGCAATTGATGATAAAAACATTTTAGAATATGAAATTATGGAATCTAACGGTGAATATTACGGCACGCCCAAAAAAGAAACGGCAGAGCTTTTAACAAAACATAACATTATTTTTGACAAAATGGCGTATGGCGCCACAGTGTTAAAAGAGCACTTTAAGGAAAATGCAACTACAATTTTTATCGATGCAACAGATGCGGAGCTAAAACGCAGGCTATCTGATTCCAGCAGAGCGGGGGAGAGTGAAATAATAGAAAAACGGCTTGCCCAAGGGCAAAAAGAGCGAGAATATAAACCTCATTTTGAGTATTGCCTACAAAATCATGATGGCGAACTAAAAAAAGTTGTTAGCCAAATTAAACAAATTATACTAAAATAGCAACTCGTAACCTCACCCATCCCTATCCTACAAGGATAGAGTTCACTGTTCACTGTATTCCGCGTCATCATCCGCACTATCTTACGCTCAGAGCTACGGACGGCGCGGCATGCTAACGCTGGTTCACATTGCAGGAATGCTTAACGACCAAACTAAGGGCGGACACGTGGGTACCGCCTCTACAATCTAATTTATTCAATAACTTTTGACTTTTGCATTTTGATTTTTGAATTATCTTTCATACTTTTTCATACTTGTGCTATACTTACAATTACAAGAATCTAAATAATTGTTTTTGGATCCTCGAATAGGCTCGTCGAGGATAACAAGGAAAGTTTATACAAGTTCACCAGACGTTTCAAAGAGGGAATATGGCACAAGAACGTATAACAATTACCATCGATAAAGATTTATTAAAAAAGGTAGATCATACTATTAATAAATCGACAATTCGTAATCGCTCACATGCAATAGAGGAGTTATTAACTGAAGCTCTAGGCAATATTGGCATTAGCTCTGCGGTGGTATTTTTAGGTGGCGAAAATTTAGAAAAAAGTTATAAGTTTAAGATACCTGTCATAATTCAACTGATTGAAATAGGTATTGATGAAATTCATTTAGTATTTGGCGAATATGGCGCAGATTTTATTAAATATTTTAATTTTGAAAATATTGATATTTATTATCATCAAACCGAATTTGGAAGTGGTGGAGGGCTAGCTGAAATTATTGATGATTTACCAAATGATTTTTATATTGTAGATATAGAAAAAAATATACCTGCAAATTGGGATAAAATTATCAAATATTATCAACAATATTGTCCGACACTATGCGGTGAATTTGATAGCAACGGCTTTGGATGTTTTGTGGCTAATAACAAAATTGCTAAATATTTAACCCCAGATTTTGCCTTATTTAATTCCGATGTTGTAAGCAAGGTTAACGAGGCAGATGAGCTGATTGCAATTAGGCAATAGGCGGGTGAGTGAGTCTGGCGATTCGTGGATCGCCCCTACGAATGATTATATCTTTGACTTTTGAATTTTCTTTAGGTACAATTCAAACATAAATTATGAATAAAAGAAATCTATACATTCGATTAGCTCTTATCGCCATTGTCGTAGCACTCGCTACGATTGTTGCGGTACCAAACGGTCCAGACATTAAAATTGGTTCTTTAAACAAACCGCTATTCATCCATCAAGGCTTAGATTTACGTGGCGGGGTGGCTCTTACTTACCAAGCAGATATGTCTGCGCTATCTTCTGATCGTTACAACGAGGCATTAGTAACGCTTAAATCGCGTATTGAAAATAAGATAAACGCCTTTGGCGTATCGGAACCAGTAATTCAAACTGGCAAAATTGGTAACGATACTATTGTTAAAGTAGAACTTCCTGGTGTTACAAATGTGCAAGAGGCGATAAAAACATTAGGCGAATTTCCAGATTTAAAGTTTTACGATCAAACCGGAAATTTAGTAGTAACCGGAGCAGATGTTGAGAAGGCAAGCGTGCAATTTGGAAGTTCTAGCACAGGCAGCAGCTCTAATTCAATTTTAGGTGAGCCAGAAGTGCTCATTAAATTTAAAGCTGATGGTAAACAAAAGTTTGCAGACGCAACAACTAAAGCTGCGGCCGCCAATCCTAAAGAAACAATAAGAATAGATTTAGACGGGCTCACAATTTCAAACCCCGTAGTTAACGAAGCTATAACAGACGGTTCGGCTGTTATTAGTGGAAGTTTTTCAGTCGAAGCTGCTAAAAAACTTTCCACCCAATTGAATGAAGGCGCATTACCTGTGCCAATAAAAATTATCGGTCAGCAAACCATTGGTGCCACATTAGGGTCTGAATCTTTAAAGAAAAGCTTAATTGCAGGCATAATAGGTATTATGCTAATTATGTTATTTATGCTTATTTACTATCGTTTCCCTGGGCTAATTGCCATTTTGGCGCTGGTTATTTACACCATCATCAATATCGCCATTTACAAATTATTGCCCGTAACCGTCACTCTAGCAGGCATGGCGGGCTTTATATTATCAATAGGCATGGCTGTTGATGCAAATATCTTGATATTTGAGCGCATGAAAGAAGAGATTCGCTCTGGTAAAGCCTTGGTTTTGGCCATTGACGACGGTTTTAAGCGCGCATGGTCTAGCATTCGAGATAGCAACTCTTCTACCTTAATAACTGCTGTTATTTTATATTTTGGCACGGCCGGTTTAATTAAAGGCTTTGCACTAACTTTAGCCATTGGTGTAATAGTTAGCTTGTTTACCGCCATTACTATTACCCAAATTATTCTTAAACTACTGGTTACTACAAAAATGAAAAAGTTTATACACACTTAAAAGAGAGCTTATGGACACTAATTATCACATGCCTAATATTATTCAAAAGAAATGGCTTTGGTTTGGGCTTTCGGCTGTTTTAATCATACCTGGAATTATTGCTTGGTCTGTTTGGGGTATGAAAGTTGGTGTAGATTTTAAGAGTGGCTCCGTTATTGAGTACAAAGGATCGACAGAGCTAACTATCGACAAGGTAAAGAATGCGATAGAATCGATTGATTTGCAAAATAAAATAATTTCAATGACGGGTGATGGGGGATTCGTTTTAAAAACCGATGCCTTGTCTGACGAGCAGCATCAAAATTTAACTAACACAATAAACACAAATTTACCAGGCACTGTCGAAAAATCATACACCTCTGTGGGCCCAACTATTGGCAAAGACCAAACCTCTAAAGCTGTTTGGCGCGTTATTATTGCCTCGCTTGCTATCATTTTTTACATTGCGTTTGCATTTCGCAAGGTACCAAAACCAACCAGTTCTTGGAGATTTGGCGTATGTGCCGTAGTTGCATTGCTGCACGATTTGCTATTTGTAATGGGCATGTTTGCCATTCTAGGACACTACTATGACTTTGTTGAAGTAGATAGCTTAACCGTTACAGCGTTATTAACTATAATGGGCTTTTCGGTACATGACACGATTGTTGTTTTTGACCGCATTCGTGAGAATTTGCGCCTTAACCCAGGTGGTAATTTTGAAACTATTGCCAATGCGTCTGTAGTGCAAACCATCGCCAGATCTTTAAACACATCACTTACCGTATTGATTGTGCTACTAGCATTATTCTTACTTGGGGGCGAAAGCACAAAAGGCTTTACGCTAGCTTTACTAATTGGTATTACAGTAGGAACGTACTCATCTATATTTAACGCCACGCCGCTATTGGTTGTTTGGCAAAACGCCACTAAAAAGAAATAGCCGCTAATTATTAGCTATTTGCTTTTAGCGAATTTTCAATTATCAATTAACAATAATCCAATGATTCAAGTTTATTAAAGGTTCCTAAATACCAATAGTTATTATACCTACGCCCATATCGCTCGAGGCGAATAGCCGAGGCAGACAGGAGCGACAAAAAGAATATTCCAAAATTCTGTATTCTTCATTCTGCATTTTCCATTTTGTATTCCTCCAAACCTGTGCTATAACAAAGCTATCAAAGCAACGCGGGCTTTGACTGCTTTTGGCAAGGGGTGACTGCATGCCTTCAAACAGACCAACATCCTCGATACTGCTTTGGTTGGTGGTAGCGATATTCTTTACGTTTGTTGCGGTAATTTGCATCGGCGTTAAGATAATCTACGACCAAAGCACGCGTACGGCTGCTTGGGCAGCCAAAAAGGCACCCGTTGTTAATGCCCATAAACAGGTGCCATCGGCTGTTTCGCGTCAAAGCTCAACGCAGTGAGCAAGCAATTTGGGGCGCGCCTTAGGACACACGCGCCCCACTCCTCCTCCTTAAATTATAATTAATCCTAATAAGCTAAAACCTAGCACCTAATGAATGATTGCCGCGTCGAATACTGCCTATGCGCCTTGCAATGACTAATTGCCCCAAAATACACGATACTTACTTTTAAACAATAATTAATCCTCATCACCTAATAGCCTCATCACTTCCTAAAGTGGGGGAGTGGGCTATGAGAAATGACTAAATATCTAATTTCTAATGACTAATTTTCATTTATAGATAGGGCGGGGGAGGTTAGTCGGATAGATGTGTAGTTAGGTAGTCTGATAGTAATTTTTATAGCATTTACATAGCCATACATACTCGAGAGATCGTTTGAAGAGTTCACGTAAAGTGAAAGGATTATTAATAGATTAATTATATAGAAATTCCAAAACTTTTCACTAATCACTTTTAACTTTAAACTGAAATACTGTGTCGCACAATGAATCTTATACGACACTGTTGAAAGATATTATTTAGCGCGTTTATTGATCGAATGTGTACTGTTCGCCCTCTTTAAGCTCACTTCCGTCTACTTTGTTGCTCTTGGGTAATGTTTCATCATCTTCGTTGCTATCTGCATCTGTTGCTTTACTTGCCATCACTCGATCAATTATGCTATTCGAACCACTATTTGTATTACTACTAATACTATCATCGATTCTGGGGCTTTCTGGGGGTTTTTGTGCTCCGGATGAGCTCAAAACTATACTCTTCTCCGCAATTTTATCATCGGAGGGGAGTGCCAAAGCGTGATTTTGCTCAAATTGAGCTTGTTTAATAATGCTATGATCGGCTTTATCACTAACAGTTAATTCTTGTTTATTTTGATTATTATGAGAAATTGCGCCAACTGGGCCTAAACCTGGCTTCGGTTCAGAATTACCAGCATTTTTAGTAGAATAACTTCCTTGCGTGGTCTCCCCCAAGTTTGTCCCCTGCTGATTGTCAATTTTTTCTTTTATGCTCTCCCCTGCCTTATCTTTACTATCAAAGTTTTGCAAAACCAAATTGGTCTGGTCATCTTCGGATTCATATTTACTTTCTTTATTAGTGTCGGACAATATATTATCAGACTGCCCTTCTACTTGAGAGTTATACCCACTAGCACTAGTCGCAGATTTTAAATGCTCTATCTTCTTAACAATAAACTTTTGCCTCTTCTTCTCTTCTTCTTCCATCACCTGCTCTAATGGATACCCTTCCCACCAGCGCACTCCCCCTTTTGTGTCTATCTCTTTATAGTAAATGCCTTCGACAATATTTTCGGGCTTAATTTTTATTGATGGTAATTCAATTCCTTTATCAGCAATTGCTGCCAAATTCATCGGTAGTGGATCTTTTCGCACTTCTCCAATTTTAGACCATTGTTCAATATCATATTCAACTTCTACCCTAGGTCGCGAATACTTTTGTCGCGATAGATTGATAATTTCTTCGGTATAATCTTCATTTGCTTTTATTGGCGGTAAAGAGCTTGCAGAAAAAGCTGGGCTGGTTGTTCCGTCTATTGATAACTTTAGATAAATTTTATGAATATCTTGATTTACCATATCTGTTTCCGAAAATACTGGTTCGTATTCTTTCACTAATGCCGATGCATCTGCAGCACCAACCCTAAAACTAATCATTGTTCCAACATTTCCAAACACGGCGTCTCGCACTTCTTCAGAAACCTGAGCAATATATTGATTTGCCATAGTTAAGCTTAAATGATATTTTCTGGCTTCGGATAATATGGTGGCAAAACTGCGCGTGGCAAAGTTTTGAAATTCGTCGACGTAGAAGTAACAATCGGTGCGCTTTTCTGCAGCAATATCGGCGCGACTCATTGCCGAAAGTTGAACCTTGGTAACTAACATCGCACCAAGCATCGCCGAATTATCCTCACCAATTTTGCCTCGTGATAAATTGATAAGTAAAATTTTACCCTCGTCCATTATTTTTCTAATATCGAAAGTCGATTTTTCTTGCGATACAATATTTCGAATGGTAGATGCGGCTAAAAACTGCCCGACTTTATTTAAAATTGGCGCAACTGCTTCTGAAGCAAACTTTTGATCCCAGCTGGCAAACTCATTCTCCCAAAAATCGCGTATAACAGGATCTTTTACTTCTTTTACTACCAAATCTCTAAGTTTTTTATCGGTTAACATTCTAGGGATTGAAAGCATAGTTGAACCAGGATAATCTAAAAGCGCTAAAACTGTATTCCGCAAAATATGCTCTAATCTTGGGCCCCATGAATTACTAAACATTTTTTCGAATATTCCTACAAATCCAGAAGCAATAATACCTTTTAGGTCATCATCAATTTTCTCGAGTAAATTAAACCCAACAGGGTTTTGTTTGTCTGAAGGATCAAATACAATCACATCGTCTACCCGCTCTTTGGGCACACAGGCAATAATATGCTCAAATAACTCACCATGCGGATCGACTAAAATCACTCCCCTACCCTCACGGATATCGTCGATAATCATATTTTCCATCAAAGTACTTTTACCCGTGCCAGATTTACCAATAATATAAACGTGACGAGCGCGATCTTTTGTTGTAATGCCAAAATCTTTTTCAACATTCCTAAAGTTTGTCTTGCCCAAGACAGTCATCATGTTTGCAGGCATAGATTCTGAAAGTGGTAAGTTGCTTGGCGGTTCACCTTTTTTAGCATTTGTCCAAACAATATTTGGTGTTTCGACGGTTTCGTTTGGTAAATGATAAAGCGAAGCCAATTCTTCTATGTTAAAAATTGCCGCAGGCTTTTTAAAATTGCGCGCTGCATAATCGTTCCAAAAGTCGTGATTATCGGCTAAAGATTGGGCGGCAACAAAACTATTTAAGTTAGTAGTATTAAATTGTTTAAATGCCCCCACCACGCCGCTTGCCTTAGATTGAGCGGCATACAAATCTTTTCCAACAGACATAATA
Organism: uncultured Candidatus Berkelbacteria bacterium; assembly: GCA_903954185.1. GTDB lineage: Bacteria > Patescibacteriota > UBA1384 > CAJBMM01 > CAJBMM01 > CAJBMM01. The sequence continues at coordinate 18,764 of CAJBMM010000002.1, forward strand.
CGAATGTTAGCTTCGTACCCTAACTTGGTTATCTTTTCTTCAATGCCCTTTAAGGCACTTTCTACTGGGCTAGAAAGTTTTGGAGCTTCTTTATCCTTCTTTTCGTCTTTTTTATCGCTAGGAGCACTTGATCCTGTTTGCACCGCTTCTTTTGCTGTATGATAAACAATTGTCGCAGCCTCTTTGGCAATTCCAGCCGGAATAGAAATTTGTTTTGGACTACCCTTTTTAATCTTTTCTACAAGCTCTATCCCCGCCTTTTGCCATTCGTCGCCTAAAGGACGCATCACTAATTGAATCCACACTTGTTCATTATCATTCAGTTTAGCCAATGCAGATGTAATACCCGCCAACGGATCTACAGTAAAATTTAAAAATGTTTTAATCGGATAAACGTCTTCTTTTGTCATACGCAACTCAACGCCAACCATATGATCTGAATCTAAATCTACATCTCGGGTATAATCTTCTACTTCTTTAATTTCTACTGATGGATACTGAGCATATATTTGGCTTTCAACGTAATCTTTAAGATGCTCTGGTAAATACACGTAAAATCGAATGCTGTTACCCTTTGCCATAATCTCAAAACTAATATGCTCTTGAAACTCTGCGTTGGCTTGAAATATTCCGTGAATAGACGCAAACATTTGCTCGGCGGCTAAAGGTGTTTTCTCATTTAATCTAGGCACTTGAATAGTAATAAGTACGTTATTACGCCCAGCTAGCCACGTAGTGTGACGAATGTTATGTTGGTTTTTTTCCCAAAAATTAAGCCACCTGGTTATTGCTAACCAAGCCAAAACAATTACAATTAATACTAAAAAGATGTATATAAACATGTTATTTCACTATTTATATATTAGCACAATATTTACAAATTAATCCAAAAACCAAACTTTTAAGCAACAATAATATTGTCATCCTGACACCCTGAGCCTACCAAAGGACGAAGGATCTTTTTTCAGATACTAGGGGTTATTTATTAGGTTCTAGCTTTTGGTGAATTTTCAATTAACAATTTTCAATTTTCAATCAATTATCAATATTCAATAATTCAAAGTTCACTGCTGTGCCCTCCGTAGCTCTGAGCGCAGGACGGAAGCTTGGTTCCATTGGCCACACCAAAGTGTGTTCTACAAGTTCACCTGTAGCACAAGCTTCAGCTTGGTTCTAGCCAGACTAAAGTCTGCTCTACGAGCTTTTTTCGAGAACAAGCTTTAGCTTGGCAATTCATAACAGACTAAAGTCTGTGCTACCGAAGAACACGCTTTCATCCTTCGGCTGTAGTTGCTTGTAAAACTAGCAGCCATAACTTTTCACAGCTAACTACCTTGCTTCAGTGGCTTTGAGTACAGCTTTTACTTCTTTTGTAACACTGCTTTTATCAATCTCGTTTAGTGAATATAGCTTTCGGCCAACCTTAATAAACTGAGGTTTAATTTGCAAATTAATAATAATGGTATTCTTTTTAACCTGTCTACTTTTTAGCACTTCTTCTACAATTTCATCGGTAGTCATTGGGCGTTTTGCCTTTTTTAGTACATCTTCTATTACCTCTTCAACGGTGCCTGGTGCATATCCCCACTGAGTAAGTGCATAAATTCCACGGCCAACCAGTACAAATCTATTATCGGCGATAAGCTCATTATGAACCGTTGGTTGTACAATCTTTTTGCCATCAAAGCTGCTTCCACCTATTCGCTTCGCAATTTCTGTAAAGTGAAGTGGTTTGCCAGATTCGTTTAAAATATAATAAATTTTGTCTCGAACATTTTTGGGGTTAACCGTTGGCCATGTTGACAAGCCATATTTGTGATCGGTAGTTTCGATGATATCTTTTGATAAAGAAATAATGTGTTTCAAAAACGTTTGTGGAAACTTATGTAAATCTTCGCTGTTATCCCACAATAATTCAAATTCTACTACGCTTCCTGTTTCTTGAATTATTTCTAAAAGTTTTTGCAAAGACTGATCTATAGTGCTTTTACTAACAACTTTTAGCACCCAGCCAGCACGCATAGTTTTTGATTCTTTAATTTCGATTAAATCTTTAGTTAAACGTAAAAATAAGCGTAATGAATTAACATCTGCAGTACTTCTGTGCTCGGCTGGCAGTAATATAGTCACTAAACCATTTTCTGAAATTACGCCACCCTCTTTATCTATACTAGAAATGACAACTTGAGTTTCTGAACGATATTTTTCGTGCAATTTGTCGGAAAGTTTATTCATTACATCGCGTTCAATTTGTCTAATTCTTTCGCGCGAAAGATGAAATTTATCGCCAATAGAAGAAAGTGTTACTTTTTTATCTAACCCTAAACCAGCACGAGATGATATAACTGTTCGTGCTTTTTCTTCTAATCCAGAAACTAAATCTCTCATTATCTCAGAAGGATTAAAGTTGGCTTTTATTTTTTCAGCATCGTGCTCAAGAATAGACTGTAGAAGTGAATTACTCAAGGCACTCCTTTCTTTATTACACCCCAAATTTATTACGTAATGATTATACCATGTCAAGACAATTAAATCAACACATTAAATCGAATAAATAGGGATAGTAAATTAGTCGAGTAAGAGAAAATAGTAACGGAAATTTAAAATTAGAAATTAGAAGAATGGTAGATTCTCTAGAGCAGGAAATGTAGAACAGGTTTTAACCTGGCCAGAACCAAGCTAAAGCTTGTGCTCCAGAAAGCTCGATCAACAGAATTTAATCTAGCAATAGGAACCACACTAAAGCGTGTTCAAAGTTAGCTTTTCGCTTTGCACTTGCCTGCCGCCTGCCCCCCCCTGTAAGCTGCCACACCCCTTAGCGTGCCGCAGGGGCAGATTCGTTCAATGCACCAAGCTGCATTTCATCTACTCTAGCCCTATCTTGAATAAGCTGAGAAACAACTGTGGCATCTTTGCCATACTTTAAGCGTGAAAGTTGACGCACCATTTCACCCACTTCTTTAGAACCATTGGCGTCTTTAGGAATAGTTTCGCAGTTAAATGGCCTTTCAGCCCTATTATCAATAAGTAATTTAATGTAGAAATTATATTTATCAATATTTTGTAAGTCATCTTCGGATAATGGTTGAAATTCATGAGCAAAAAACTCTGCATCTGCTGCACCCATTCTAAATGCCACTAAAGACCCTGCGTTACCAACTACAGCGTTACGAATTGGCTCTGTTAGCTGCTCTACATACTGATTGGCAATGTTAAGCGCCAAACCATATTTTCTGGCTTCGGATAATATTGAGGCAATAGCATCAGTTGTAAAGTTCTGAAACTCATCGATGTATAAATAAAACGGTGTGCGTTCATTTTCTGGAATAGATGCCCTACTCATAGCAGCCATATAAAGCTTACTTACCAAAATCATACCCAATAAATTACTATTTACTTCACCAATTTTGCCCTTAGAAAGGTTAACTAGCAAAATGCTCTTTTTATCCATCACCTCACGTAAGTCAAAAGCCGATTTTGGCTGGCCAATGATGTTACGCATCATGGTATTAGTTAAAAATCTGCCAAATTTAGAGGTAAAGTAATTTAACATTTCAGATTTATGAAAATCGGAAGTTTTAGCCATTTGCTGCTCCCAAAAACTACGCACCACTGGGTCTGTAACATTGGCCAACTCTTTTGTTTCAAAGTTCTTATCGGTAAAAAGCCTTGGAATTTCTATTAGGGTGCCGCCTTCTGGATCGGCCATTAATGTAAGTGCAGCATTGCGCATCCAATGCTCAAACTGCGGACCAACAATACCTGTTTGATTTGGATCGAATAATTTATAAAATATTTGTACTGCTTCTTGCACTAAAAAGTCGCGTTGTTCTGGTGTTTTCCACTCTAATAAATTTAAGCCCATTGGCCTATCTACATCTGAAGGATCGAACAAAATCACATCTTCTAAGCGTTCTTTTGGAATGTGCTGCATAAGGTATTCAACTGAATCGCCATGCGGATCTAAATATGCGCAACCTAAACCCTCTTGAATATCTTGCAATATCATATTCTCTAAGAAAGTAGATTTTCCTACACCAGTTTTTCCAGCTGCGTAAATATGACGTAATCTATCTGCAGGTTTAATATAAACTTTTTTATCTTCGCTCCTAAATTTAGATAATCCAATTAACCTGCCTTCGGTTGGCAAATTAGATGGTGGTGCAGTGCGTTTAGATTTTAGCCAATGAATGTTTGGCGTTTCTACATGCCTATTTGGAAAATGAAAGAGCGATGATATTTCTTCAACGTTTAAAATCATCACTGGTCCGGGACTAAAAGTGCGTAAAATGTAATCTAAAACAAGGCGCGGTTTATTCTTATAATGCATTTCTTTAATAGTATTGCCCATAGGATTTGTAAATTGTGAAAATGCACTGGCAATGCTATTTAAATGCATGGTTGCTTCTTCTTGAGTTGGCGATGTTACAAGCACCCTAATTTGCACATCAAAGCCCGATTTGCTCGATTTCATATTTAATAGCTTAAGTTGTTCTTGTTGCATTGGGGTAAGTTGACGCTGGTCTGCCTCGTCGCTAGGATTAGATTCGATTGTAGCTTTTTTAAATATCTTTACAAAACCCTGATAAAAGCGCTTAAAATCGTTATTGGCATGAGGGTTAAAACCACGCCCAGATTGCAATTGCTTGGCATCGTAAGAAACTTGGCTACGCCAATAACCATCGTTTGGACGCACTAAATATTGAATAACAGCGGTAGATGTTTCGCCCATTTTAGAAAGTGAATTTGTAATCACACCTAGTGAATTTGTCTCTAGCTCGCGATAAGTTTTTATTGGCAAAACATAAGATTTTGTTAGTTTAAATTGATCTATCACTATTTTGGCATCTTTATTATTTAAAACCGTGTAATCTTTAACTTCTTCAATCATGGCAGTGGGATACTGACCATGAATTTGCTTTTCGATCAAGCTAACCAAATGCCTAGAAACGCCAACGTAAAAGAATATTTCGTTGTTATGCGCTGCAATCTCAAACGTAATATGATCTTGCGGAATACCTTTTAATTTTCGCGAGTTATCATATAAATGCTGAAAACTAGCAAATAAAGGTTCTGCCACGGCAATAAGTTCTCTAAAATCTTTGCGCATTTGCTCTTCTGATACAGTAGTTTCTTTGGGCATGCTTACTTTTAGCATTACAAGCTCTAGAGAGCGCTGTAAGTTCATTTGCTCAGATTTATGTTTAATGTACCAAATGACGATGGTTATAAATGCCACAAAAACAAAAAGCAATAATAGTAAAAGCAACATAGGCCATAAACTTTGGCTTTGCTCTACTGGCTGATTCGGAAAGTACCGCTCGTTCATTGTGCTGCTTGCCCCTTTTGCGCCTCTGCTCTTTGACTCATTATTTCTTTCTCTACTCCAATAGCTTTAGCAGGATCTATATTGCCATCTGGCCCGATAACCTTAGTCACCAAATCTTTTACAGTTGACTCATTGTGTGCATTGGCTACTTTTGCTGCTCCTGCATCTTCTGCCGCCTCTGCACCAGCTGGAACAACATCGCCTCCTACCATTTGTACTCCAGCAGCTAATGGCACTTCTGGTTGAGCTGGCGCGGGTTCTTGAGATGCGTTGGGTGATATAGGTGAAATAGGTGGTACAGGTGTTACAGGTTCTGCAGGTTGTTCTGGTTGCTGTTTAATATCAGGCTCTAGGGGTGATATAGGTGTTATAGGTGGTATAGGTGGTATAGGCTCCGCAACTGCAACTTCTGCAGCCTGGCCTGCGCCGCCTGCATCCTGATCTATGGTCTCTGATCTTTGTTCTCTGTCCTGTCCCCTGCTGCCTGCTCCCTGCCCTACGCCATCTGCGTCCTGATCTATGATCTCTGATCTCTGTTCGCTGATCACTTCTTCCTGCTCGCTGCTCACGATGTCCTGTTCAATGTTCGCTGCTCGCTGATCACTGCTTATTGTTTTGTCCTGCGGATCGTCCATAAATTCCCTCACATTAATATAATATAATGATACAATGCACCCGCCCCAAATGCAAAATATTTTATATATTGCCAAAAACAACACTTGTCATTCCTGCGCAGGCAGGAATCTACATAATAAAATTGGATTCCTGCCTACGCAGGAATGACAGATTGTTAAGTATAATTCCCATTAATCTTTTTCTAATCAATTTGCATCGGAATAAATTTCTACACTTGTTTCATTACCATCCATTAGTTCAAACCCAATTAGCCCAAATTGGTTAGTGGTGCCACTTCTTGCCCCGTGCCTTCTCCATTTAAACGTACATGTATAGTTATGTTTGTTCCTTTTTCAATATCTGTTATCTCTAAGAAGGCGTGTGTTACATTATGTGTTACTAACTCCGCTAAAGTTTTATGGTCGCCCGAGACAATAGACAACCGTGTATTAATACCGCCTATATTTATCTTTGCGCCCTGGCCATATCGGGGATGGATTAAGAAGTATAAACCTTCAATAATTGTTGCTGCTCGCAGAGTAGTCTCAAAGTATCCATAAGGAATATTTTTTAAAATTAAACTTTCACCTTTTTGTGGATCTTTAAGTTCCCAACTAACATTTGGATCAGACAAGTCGACTTCAAACACCTTCTTACCATTAATTTCTCGCGCTTCAATATCTACGACTTGTGCATCAGTGTCTTTTGGTTTTGCAAGTTCATAAATTTTAACCTGTGGTAAAAGTAAATTATTATTGGTAGATTTATTTTTCAAGCCAATCGTTTCAACTGCAGCAATTGTACCGTCTAATTCTTGATCTCTGGTCTCAATTCTTTGAACCACATCACATTCTTCTGTGGGTTTATCACCAACTGTTGGCACAACAACTTCGCAATATCGCAGCAGTTCGTTCCGTAAAGCAATTTGTTTCTGGATGTAATTATTATATTCACGTGATGCCTGCTGATAACCTAATTCTCCTGCAAGGTAAGATAAATCTGGAGAAATATCAAAGAGTAATTGGCTAGCCAACGTATTAGCTTCATCAAATGTTATCGTATCTGGACTTTCTGCAAATTTAGCAATTATTTGTTGAACTAAAATAAAATACTGACTAATTTCCGCAGATGGCGTTGAAGGCTTACTATACTCATCAGACGTTACTGTACTATCATAAACGTACAATCTACTGCTTGGTCTTGAGTAAGTATACCCACCGATTTGCATATAAGTTCCTGTCCCTGCATAGATTTTTCCATCTTCATCAGGATCTGGTGTTTTGACACGGCTGTCTTCAATTGACATATCGGGAATATCAGAAGGATCGTCCCCATTTTGCGGACTCACGATAATTACATATTTATCCAACAATTTAACAATTTGATTTCTACGATCTGATATTTTACGCAATGCCTCGTTTGCCTCATAATCATTACAACCTTCTATGATCAAATCATTGTAACTTACGAGTGGTAGATAGACAGCTTCAACACTCTCACCCTTATCTGAGAGTCGCTTAATTCGTTTATTTTCATCTGCAATGTTGAGTATATTTTCTACCTTATCAAACAGTGCCATAGCGTCGGCATATTTTTCAGATTCTTCATACATTTTGTGCTCGGGGTTGTTTTTAACTTCTGGCTCTGGTATATGATCTGTATGTACGTACCTTCTCACAAGTGCTTTTCTAGGCACATCTTCGCCAAACTGCCACCCCCATGAACGCACATTTACAACTTTACCCTGGTCTTCTTTTATTGTAGTAAGCACTTCAGACCCGTCTGCACTTGCATCATGTAAATTTGGATCAAATTCATCTTTATTTTTAGGATAAATTTGCGCTACGCCATGTTGGGCTAGTTCCCTGCCCATCAGTTGGCTTAATTTTACCCATTCCGAAAGCGCAGCCAAGGCTTCGTTTTGGTTGCTACTTAATTTCATTAAGCTTTCTATATTTGGATTGCTCATATCATCAAGGTAGGGTAAAATATGCCTGCGCTCTTTTGGAGGCATGTCTATTAGATTTGGCAATGCTTCAAGCAGCTCAGTTGCATGCCTAGAAATTGTTTTCAATCCTGGCATTGCTTGCATTTTTTCAATTTGACCGCGTATATCGGCACTTGTTGTTGCTTCGGCTTCTGTGCCAAGGTTTGCACCAGCTGCTGCCGTCGCAACGCCACTTATTTCTGCCGTTCCTTCTAAACCGGCACCACTTTCTCCAGAACCTGGGAGTGTTTTGCTTATAGCACCCAAAACCACATCTACGTATTTATCTCCACCCTCGCTAAGCATTGCCCTAAGTACGGCAGGGTTTCCAATTGCAGCTTTAACTATAATTTTTGCATCTCCTGTTGTAACCGCAGCTTTAAATGCCGCAGCGCCTTCTGCCCATGTTTGCGGATCTAAATTAGTTAATACAGGAGCGATTATTTTTCGGTCTTGGTCGCCTTTTAGATGTTTAAGAGCCTCACCCAAACTTTCAAAATCTGGGTCAGAATTACCGTCTGCATCAACTCGCGTGGCCGCAGTTAAAAATTGCTGTGCCCAAACCGCACCTTCTGCCTCTGGATTGTATTCTCTTCCTTCTGACATAATTTATAGTTTCATTACTAATACTTTTATTAATTAACCCTGCGGTGGCGTACTTTCTGGTGCTTCGTATTTATATAATGTCACATATGGTCTATTAATAACCTTGTTATTAAGTAAGATACCGTTAGATTTGGCAATTCCAACACATTTTCCGTCTAATACAGGGCTATCTGTTTTTTGCGTGAGATATTTCGAAGCACGATGCAATTTTTCATCAAAGTCCGCACCATCAACTATGTTATATGATTTTGCACCTGCGTTCCTCAGCGCCAAAAAAACATTCCGAGTCAGTCTGCGAAGATTCACCTCAGCAGCTGCCACATTCGGGTCATTAAGAATTCTATGCATGGGTGTTGTGTGAAATGTTAATAAATCTAATGCGCTTTCAGTTTCTTCAATAGAAGATTTTTCAAAATAGTTTAGCGGCGTTTCGTTAAGTTCAATTAAATCAGCTGCCCGAAGATCATATTGTATTTTAACTATCGCTTCGATTTCACTTTCGCTTAATTTTCCTACTAATTCGCCTTTTGCTTCATCTTCATTTGATTTTGTATTTTTATTAATAGCAGTAACCACCACTTTTACATATCGTTCACCATCATCACTTAACATTGCCCGTAATATTGCAGCATTAGAAATAGCTGCTCTCAATATTTTATCTGGATCTCCAGATTTGACCGCTTCTTGAAAAGCAATTTTTCCCTCATCCCATGTTTGCGGGTCTAAATTCATTAATACACTAATTAAAAGTCGTCTTTGGCCCGGTTCCTTTAAATGTTTAATAGCTTCACCTAAAGCCTCCATATCTGGGGCAAGTTCGCCATCTACTTTACTATTTGCCGCTTCTATTGCCGCCTGTTGCCAATCTGTTTCTGCCTCTGGTTCTGGATTAAATTTACCGTCATCTACCATTAAAGCCCTCCTAATAAATCATCGACATTTGCACCTTTTGGCGCTGTAATTCTAACGTCTGCAGGCTTGGTTTCTTCAGCAGGTTTAACCTCTGGCGCCTTCGCTGCGACCGGAGCTGCCGGCGCAGGGGCTGGTGCAGGTTCAACTGGGGATGTAGGAACCTCAACTGGCTGTGGGGCAGCTTCTGCGGCTACAGATTGCTCATCACCTAGGCTTAAGACATATTTGCTAAGCTCCTGGTACATGTCAGATAAGCCTAAGCCTTTCTGGACGAAACTAACTTGGCCTCCAAGAACTACTTTTGCATCGCTCGCTATTGAAGAAATATACATTGCTTCTAGCGCATGCTGAGTAATATTTTCGTTACTAACATCACCCTCTGTTACTAAACGTTTTAGAGCACCAATAACTAATAGTTGTTCTGCAGATAAATTGTTTGGATTATCGCCAGTCACCTGTACGCCTAAAATAACTAAATCCTCTATGTATGTTTTTAGTTCTTTATTGCCTGTAGGGATAGCAATTTCATTAGCCCTATCCTCTACCTTTGCGGCTTCTTCTGGCGATGAAACTATGGGCACTTCCCCTGGAGCTGGAACCATGCCTGATTGAGCAAACCTAGCTGTTCTACCTTTCAAAGCATTACCAATAATAGCATCTAAATCTGCAGGTGGTGGTTCGACTGGTTCTTTTGCTTCTTGCTGTATTGGCGTTACTGGTGGCCATTCTTCACCGCTTATTTTTGGCGGTTGTTGAGCGGGCGGCGATTGCGGCGCTGGTGGAGCTGGGGAAACAGTTGGGGTTCCTGGGCGAGGAAAATCTGCACCTCTTACACTTGTTCCGTTAAATGCGATAACATGCTTATCGGGGTCAAAACTGCCATCTGGTGGAATAATGGTAATGAGCATTTGCTTGTCGTCGTTCACTTGAATTAGCTCACCATTATACTGTGATCGGTAAAGTTTTCCGTCAACTTGAGAATTTCTGTGGCCAATAAACATTTTGGCATTTGCTGGTAAGCCAAGTTCCGATTTTAAGCTAGCTGATAATCTTGCTATTTCAGCCATATCTGCATGAGATGCCGCAGCATTGTCTGTCCACGTTAGATTAAGCTTAACAGCATCATCTTTTGCCCTAATTTTATCTATACTTGGCAATTCCCAAGCCTCACCGCTTTCTCCACCCGGAGCGGAGTGTTCAATCAAATAGTCACGGCCTGTAACAATATATGGTAGTTGACTTTCAAAATGACGATACGCATCTAAGAAATTAAATCCTTGCCCATATTGCTTCATCCATTCTCGTACTTTTCTCGATTCTCCACCAGGTTCTTTAACGTTTTTCGCAAAATCAAGCCCATCAACATCGTCATGATTCCCACGCAAAAAGTGGAAATTATTTGGAAACATGGTTTTTAATTCCATAACTATTGCCATGGTATTTAAGCCAGCTGCCATCTCTTTATTCATATCGTCGTTATCCCAGTTTTCACTACGTTCAGTATGCAAACCGTCACCAACACAAACTATGTTTAATCTGCCTTGCGCTAATAAATCTAGCACTGGCTCACCTTGATACTCACCAAGCAATAAATTACCAATAAATTCTTTTCTAGCGTGTAAATCGGATACAACAATGGTTGGCACATCTTTACGAGCAAGCTCTACCACACCAGATTCTTTCTTTAGTACCTCTATAGCGGCATCGATAGATGCCATGTATTTTTCTTTTGGCTCTAATTTATCGGAATGCACCAACCGCTCAACTTCTGTTCGCAACTTAGCAACTTTTTCTTTTGCTTCCCCACTTTCGCCACCACCCAAAGCTTTTTCTGAACCATCTGGCCCATTAGGCTCTGAACCGTCCGACGCACCTGTATCATCACTTGGTGGCAACGTACCCCGAGAAGATATTTGGTCAAAAATTCTATTAGCCTCAGCGCCCGGCTCTCCACTTAGAGAATCTTCTGAAATTAAAAAGACAGTTCTATCAATCGTAGATATACGTGATAAAGGAGCCACTACACAATTTGTAATACCCTGTGTTAATAAGACATCTATATATTGCTTTACTTCTCTTTCTAAATTCGATTTTCGCTCTTGCTCGCTATTTCCGAGGGCAAATGGCAACCCTATCTTAAATTGATATTTATCATCGGTTGAATCTATTTTACCGGATAAATAACCCGCTTTAATAGTTAAAAAGTTGTTACCATCAAATATTATTCCTTTGGGATGCAGACCAGTAATTGCGACTTTGTCTGATGGCTTTAAACCCATTAATTCAACATGCTGCGAATTTGTAACATCGACTGCAAAGTTATTCGGCTCATCTTCTTTTCTATTACCTTGCTCGTCATCTCCACCACCAATATTATCTGAATCTTCGTCTAATTGGTCATTCAAAACGATTTCGTTTACTTCGTAATTAGAGTCATCTCTATTCTTTTCATCTCTTGGCGAAATTACCTTGTACGAATATGTCTCATCATCAGTGCCAAACGTACCATTGGTACTCAATTCAAGATGATATTTTGAAGTAGATTCATTCGCTCTAACAAGCCTTTGCACTTCCATTTTATTTGATGCTTTTGGATCAAATTTATATTCTTTACCCGCAATTGTAATTGAAGGCAACTTCCAATATCCACCCATTCTAGCTCGAATTGGACGGCCTAGTAAACCAATTTGACAGTATACATTCTCGCTTATGGGGTAATCATAAGAATCTCCCCCAATTTTGAACTCTTTTCTGCCATCAGCAAACATCATATTTACATTAGCTTGCGGCAACTCATCATTTTCTAGAAATTCCATTTCTGAATCGTATTCATCTTCTATTGCTTTAGAATCTGCTTGCGGGATTAGTTTGCAATATACTGCATCAATTTTTAGCCCGTTACTGCGCCTAACTCCCCTATCATATTTAGCATCATCTGCAGATACTCCCGGAGGAGTTTCGGAAATTATTTGCACACCCATTGTTGGATTATTTTCTAATGATTTGATTTCTTCTTTTGATAATTGGCCGTTTTTGCCACTACCCAATACCACAACTTCTACGTCGTTTATATAATGAGGTCTTAATTTTTTACCTAGCCCAACTACACCAGTTTTAGTTACATGTATATTCTTGTCATTTTTCATCACAATTTTTTGATTTGGGGCTAGTAGCTGGCTTGCCGTTCTTTCTTCTGGCTCGTAACGCCAGCAATTTTCATAACCGTTATTCCACATTTTGCCACCGCTTAAAAACAATGGTCTAACAGATTCCTCGGCAATTTCTGCATCTCGTTCTTGCACTCTTTCTGCCTTTATTTCTGCGGGCGTTTTGGCGGGTGCTTCGGCTAAAACTAAATCTACTGCCACAATATCTGTGTTTGCCGATTCACCAACAAAGACTATCTTCATATAATAGTGAGCATTATCAAACTCGGTTTGTGGCATATTTGCCATTTTTTCAAGTTCTGCCTGTTGCTCTGGGCTTTCCATGTTTTCTTTGCCATTGCATAAATATCGGTTGCCAATTTTTACGCCAGCTGGTAAAGACCAAATAAACTTTCCTTGCCCATTATCTAATTGAATTGGACGACCAATTTCTGTTGCAAGCATAGACCATTGCGTGCCAACAGTTGGCTCAGAAGGTTCTTTTAACTCTTTTACGTCTACACCTTTTTGCATGTTTTCTTGATTAACTGCCCCAACAACTGGTATGGTATCAAATTTATCCGCACCCAATGCATTAACTTTTGCTCCGGTATCTGCACTATTTAGTAACACATATTGTACTGCACCGTTAGCTACTTCTACCGCTTTTATTGCAATTGGAACTGGCATAGGGGTTTCGTGAATTTCACGAAGCCTAGCTTGTTGTGCGGACGGATTTTGCAACGTTAACTGCTGACCATCTGCGCTGACAATTACAGGCATTGCATACTCACCACCCTGTTGCGTTTGCAATCTTACTGGAAGCACTCGCAAATTTAGTAGTTGCACATCTCCAACGTGTAATTCGGGTATAGTACCCGCTCTTGCCTCTGGTGGTGTTCCGCCTGGCTGAGATGGACCATTTTCAGGGGATGTTCCACCACCACCGCTTGGGGCAGTACTATTTGGTCCAGGCGTATAGCTTTCGCCTCCGCCACCTCCACCACCGCTGCCAGAGCCACCGCCTAAACCGCTTCCGCCACCGCTTGGTTGAGTTGATGATGATTTAAATTTTGGCATGCCAGAATCGGCTAAATTGCCACTTGGTAAAAGCCTGCGTCTATAAGATTCGTGATCGGTAGCATCGCGATTATATTGTTTAATTGTTTCGTTGTAATCTCCTACTATAGACGGAACTGCCATACCCATTCTTGCAGCTAAACCAAGTATTATTGGCGCAAATGTATCTTTAGTGGCATTCATGGCTGCCCATCTAATTGCAGAGGCAACGCCTTCTTTCATCGCATGCCCACCCAACGGAGTACCGGGCGCAAACTGATGTTGCAACATTTCTGCAGCATCATTAAATCTGTAAGTTAAATTATGAGCAGATTCGTTTACAGAGTGTGCGGTTCCTTTGGCAAACTCTACCATGTGTTTAATGCCATCACCATCTACATCCATAGCAACATGGCCTTTTTCTAATAATTCTTGAGTAATGCGAGCTTTTACCGTTAAAAAGTTTACTACTCCGCCAGTTATTCCACCCGCAGCCGCTAAACACTCCTCTATTTTTCGCCATTTTTTCTTATGTTTTTCTAAAGCCAATACTTTTTCGCCATAAGTTTCTCCAGGAGCGTTTTCACTAGGCTGGTAAACTTCTGTTCCTTCTCCTAGTTCGGGACCATTTAACCCATGAGCATCTGCATCTCCAGGGCGCATAGGCTGATTAATTTCACCATGCATATTGGCTGCTGTATAATATTCAGTTGCTCCATTTGCATTAGTTCTTGTTTTTACATTCACATTGTTTTGTTCATAAGTAGCGACAAAATTTACTAAATCTTTTATGGCACGCTCTCTATTGGTATACCATTCTGTAATTCTTTCGCGCTCCTCGGCTGTTGGTGAGTCTACATCGGCAGGTTGTGGCGCCGCACCTAAACTGGGAATTCTATCTGCCAATTCACGCCCTTTTTGAAACATGCGTGTTCTAGCCACTAATAATTCGGCGCGTAATTTTCTTTCTTTGCCATTAGAGAATTGAATACCTTCGGCAATACCACGCCCAACCGCAGAACCTACTAGCGAATAGCCAATACCTGCACCCCAAGCAACACCACCCGTTAAAACACCTGCAGCAATTACAGCGCCACCAGTTAATGCGGCCGTTGCAGCAGTTTTCCAACCAACCCTAGTCAATCTACGGCGTAGTTCGTTGCCCATATTGTATCTAATAACAGCTTCGTGACGTTGCGTGACATTTTGCCCATCTACATTGTTAGTTAAAGGCGGAGCCGGATCTACACAAACATCATTTTCGCCCTCCATCCAGCCTTTAAACCGGCCAAACCACCCTTCTCCGTGCCTGTGATCTATTTTGGACTGAACTTCACGCTCCCAACCATCGCCGCGCACATGCTGAATAAGGCGCATTATTTCTTCTTCGCGCCTAAAATTACTTTCTCTATCTAGCGGCCGATGTGGTGTGTGTTCTTCTGTAGTTGTATGCGAGGTTGCATTGGGCAGCATGTGCCTCTGTGGAGCACTATTAATTCTAGTTGGGTGAATACCTTGAACACCGTCGATAGATTGAGTGACAGCTGGTCCTTCTGGAGTTGGCATACTACTCCTCTTCTTTTAATACATTTGTTAACGCCGCCATCTCCATTTTGTAGCTGATAGATTCCTCGGCAAATAATTTATCTAAATTAATTTCGTGTTCTGTTAAAAACTTGGCATAAGCCTGTTTATCGCCAGATTCAACAATTTCTTTCCATTCATCTACTTGGTCATCGCTAATTAAATCATCTACCCTAGATATTACGCGGGTTTTAACGGTGGCCGTCATTTCGTCCATCATTTTTTGCTTGGTATCACTATCTGAATTTGAGAGTCCTAAAATTTCAAATATATCTTTATCAATCACTTCTTGTGCAGTGTATTTTTTAGCTGAATTATTTGCTGCATCGTTATTTTGAGTACTATTATCGTCTGCCATGCCTCTCCTTAATTTATTAGTTCTACCTATTATCATTTTCTACTAATTATAGTCAAGTTGTCAACAATCTGATGTGGTTACACTCATTGTCTTCATGCCTAATCAGTCATTTTCAGTCATTGCGAGAAGCATATGAAGTACTCGACGAAGCAATCTGATCACAGCAGATAAAAGATTGCCGCGCCTTTTGCTGCGCTCAATGGTTCGCAATGACTAAATAATAAAAATCATATTTGGATGCGTACCCATGCCAGTCTGCATATCCAATTGGTCAATTTATAAAGAAGATATTGACACCACCCCTAACCCCTCCTTAAAAAGGAGGGGAAATCAACAAGATGATTAATATTACTTCTTTGTACTTGAATT
Source organism: uncultured Candidatus Berkelbacteria bacterium (assembly GCA_903954185.1). Lineage (GTDB taxonomy): Bacteria > Patescibacteriota > UBA1384 > CAJBMM01 > CAJBMM01 > CAJBMM01. The sequence goes on from CAJBMM010000002.1 coordinate 34,729, forward strand.
CACGTTTTTAGACAAAGAAATAGGGCCAGCCCGGATGGACTAGCCCTACTTCATGATTTGAAAGTTGTTCGTATCAGATGTGCTTAGGTATCATGAAAACCTAAGCGCGTCTGTGCCCTCCTCCTTTAGAGGGCGACGACTGTGAACTGTCGGCCCCCCAACGTATTGTTGGGAGCAGCCGAAAGCGTCGTAACCGCCGCATCTCGAGTTGCCGTATCGGCAAATTCGATGGCGGCGGCGCCGCCACAAGGCTGCTGTCCCCGCCCAGGCATCAGAGCAGTGTTAGTGATCTGATTGCCCTGTAGGTCGCAGGCTGCCCGTATATGCACCACCAACGCTTGCGCGGTGGTGCCAAAATCCAAACCGGTGATGCCTACCGCCCGAGAGCGATCGACACCAGCGGCGTTCAGGAAGGCCTGCTGCGGGTTTGCCCCTGCAGCAGCGCCGGCTGCAGCGACTGCGCCTCCTGCAGCCCCTGCAGCTCCTTGTTGTGGGCGAGCGCCTGCAGCAGCGCCTGCGCCTCCTGCAGCCCCTGCGGGGCCAGCTGGGCCTTGCGCACCCTGCGGACCTTGCAGTCCGGCAGGGCCAGCAGGTCCGCGCTTGCCCTTGGACTTGCTGCCCGGCTGCCCCTGAACAAGGAGCAACGGGCTGGGCACTGCTTGCTGGACGTAGGTCGGTGCCGCCGGAATGTACCGGCGCACGTGCACCTGACCGTCCGCCCCACGGACTCCTTCGACGATGTCTTGTCGATTGAAGTCCGTGCCATCAGCGGCCAAAAGCCCGAGTTGCAAATAGTCTGGGGTGCCGATTGCACCCATCTGGACTACCCGCAATCGCGGAGCCGTGTTTGCCTGCCCTATGACGGCATGGACGTTCGCCACACGCTGTGCGGCCGCAGTGGCCTGTGCCACCTGCAGCTGCCCCATCGCTTGCGCGTGTCCATTCTGTGCATTCTGCACGGCGACGCCGTGCGCGTTGCTGTCTCTGGTGACAGCTACCACAACCATTGCGGCGACGAACGTCACCACTACGGCTGCAAAAATGACCCACGGGTCCATCTTGTCACTCCTTCCCGGCTCCCCGGGATCATGGTTATTGGGGACGGCGAAGTACCTGAACCCCAAAGAAGATTGCCAACGGAACAATGACTAGAAAGATCGCGGCTATCAGATTGCCGTTTTTCTTCTGCCCTTGCTTCCCCGCCTCGATGCCGGCTTCCGCGCTGTCTAGGCGGTTATCGGCATCGTTCATCCGATCATCCAGGCCGCCGATTTGGCGGTCATGCTGCGAGATGATGCGCCACTGCTCCAGCTGCGGAGCAGTGTGGCCATATTCCCTCAGGAATCTGGCCATGCGCGGATCGGTACGACCAGCGGGGCCGCGGTAACCGCGGGCTCCACGCTGGCCGGTGAGGCCGGACGGTCCGGTGGGACCAGCGGGCCCTTGCGGTCCAGCGTCTCCGCCGAACCACCCCATCGCTGGGGGGCCCGACTGCGTGTCGCCGTCCGCGAATGCGGTTACGGCAAGTGCGGCGACCAATGCGACGGCCGCCAGTACGACAACGATCAGACGTCGCATGGCTTGTGCCTCCTATAGCACGTGAATCTGGATTGTTGTTTTAGTTCGTGAGACATTAGAAAAGGTGGTTTTTTGTTATGTAGATTGTTATGT
>CAJBMM010000003.1 GCA_903954185.1 uncultured Candidatus Berkelbacteria bacterium
ACAAGTAGTAGCAGATTTAGCATCTACTTCGGGAATAGAGGTTAGAGATGAGAGAGATGAAAAATGTATAATAGATTTAGGCAATGCAAAAGCCACTACGGATATTCCTAAGATAACTAAAACAAGACTGAATAGTTTAATGCGCATAAATTAAGTTTAGTATCAGTAAAAGTAAGTGTCAACACAATCGCCTCATACCCCCTGAGGCGATTGGGTAAGGCTAACTAATACAGATGAGATTAAAATACCAGACCAAGCTATAATACACGTGAATTAAAAACCTCGTAGAACAGACTTTAGTCTGGCTAGAACCAAGCTAAAGCTTGTGCTACAGGTGAACTCGTAGAACACACTTTAGTGTGGCCAATGGAACTAAGCTACCATTTTTCGCGTAAAATCATTCAACTCTGAGGCATGAGCCCTCAGGCTCAGACTCGAAGAGCTACGCCGGCCTCGGCGAACCTCGGGCGAGGCGGGGAGGGCAAGAAAGCTTGTTCTACACCTGGAAGTTGAGTTTTTCTAATCGTTTCATACCCCCTGAGGCGATTAAAGCAAATAAAAAATGCCCGCCTGTTGTAAAAGTACAATTAGACGGACATCTTTTTTTCTAAATTAGTTTTAGACAAACTTGGCAAAGTGAGCAAACGCTTTGTTTGCTTCGGCCATTCGGTGCATTTCGTCTTTTTTCTTGATTGCAGCACCTTGGTGATTGTAAGCATCCATTATTTCTTGTGAAAGAAATTCAGCCATCGATTTTCCTTGCTTATCTCTAGCCGATTTTATCATCCATTTCATAGCAAGAGTTTGACGACGAACTCTTGGTACCTCAAAAGGAATTTGGTAGTTAGCCCCACCAACTCTTTTACCTTTAACTTCTAACACAGGTGATGCGTTGCGTAAGGCAGTTTCAAACACATCAACAGGGTTAGCGCCCATTGCTTTATCAATAAGTTCAAATGTGTTGTAGCAAACCTTTGTCGCAACAGACTTTTTACCGTCTAACATTATATAATTGATGAATTTTGCTACAGTTGAACTTTTATATCGAATATCTGGTTCAATATTTCGCGTTCTAATGTGAGAAGTGCCTCGTGACATCTGTTATTCCTTTGGTTTCTTTGCACCGTACAAACTACGGCCTTGTTTTCTTTTTTGCACACCCTGCGTATCTAGCTTGCCTCTGATAATATGATATCGCATACCTGGTAAATCTTTTACACGACCACCGCGTAATAAAACTACAGAGTGTTCTTGCAAATTATGTCCTTCGCCTGGGATATATGCATTTACTTCCATACCATTTGTTAATCTAACTCTGGCAAACTTTCGTAATGCTGAGTTTGGTTTTTTAGGTGTCATAGTGGCTACTTTAATACAAACACCACGTTTTTGAGGACACCCATCGATCATTGGCACAGGTTTGTTCTTTTTGAAATTAAAACTTTTTTTCAATGCCAAGACTTTATTACGTTTTCGTTTAATAGTTCTTGGCTTGCGTAGTAATTGTGATATTGTTGGCATATTTTCCCTAACTTAATATTGAATTATATTTTAACAGGTTGTTCTTCTTCGGTCAACTGTGTTACTTCTGGAGTAGAGATTGTGCTTGGATTTGAATCGATATCAGACATTTCGTATGTATCCGATAACACGTTTGTAGGTTCTAATAAGCCTGTTCCGGCAGGAATAAGTTTACCAATAATAACATTTTCTTTAAGACCCCTTAGGTAATCAATCTTACCTGTTGTTGCTGCATTAATTAATACTGATGTTGTTTCTTGGAACGAAGCGGCCGATAAGAAACTGTCTGTTAATATCGCCACCCTAGTTATGCCCAGAATCATGTCTTCCGCGGTTGCGATTTCTTCTTTACGAGCATTTACTTCGGTATTTTGTTTATCAAATTTTGAACGATCTATAACTTGTCCTGGTAAAAAGATTGTGGCGCCCGGATCTAATACGCGAACTTTAGAAGACATTCTTTTTACTATGACTTCAACGTGTTTGTTATTGATGCTTTGACCCTGCGATGCATAAATCGATTGAACTTCTTCGATAATATATTTTTGAACTCTGTGGTAACCTAAAACGCGAATAGCTTGAAGAAGGTCTAAATGGCCCTCAGAGATTTGGTCACCAACTTTAACTTTATCGCCACTTTTAACAAATAATGGAATTGCGTTTGAAATTGTGTATTCCTTGCAAACAGGACCGCCAGAAGAAACAGTAGCTTTATTGCCTTTTATAGAAATAACTCCTGTAATAGTAGATCTGATAGACTTGCCGCTCTCTGATATCGCGATTACGCGCTTATTCTTAACCGTTTCGCCATCGTCTACTTGTAAAATATATCCTTCTGGAATTTTATGCTCTTCGCGAAGTTCTGCATCTGAAATAACTTGAATCAACCTATCTTCTTTTCCATCTTCTATATGAACATAACCATCTAATTCAGACAAAATAGCTACGTTTTTAGGAGTTCGGCATTCAAAAAGTTCTTCAACGCGTGGCAAACCAGAGGTAATATCCGCAGCCGAAGCCACACCACCCATGTGAAAGTTTCTCATTGTTAGCTGGGTTCCTGGCTCACCAATTGCTTGAGCTGCCATAATTCCAACTACCGCATTTGAATCTACAACTTTTCCAGTTGCTAAATCTTCACCGTAACAAATTTGGCAAACACCAAATTCTGCGCGACAATTTAAGAGTGTTCTAATTTCAACTTCTTTAATGCCATTCTCAATAAATGAATCAAAAATCTTTTCGTCAATTAAAGTATTCTTTTTAGCGCCACCAATAGCTTTTGCTAGACATCTTCCGACAATGACGTCTTTTGCTGATGTACCGTAATCGGTGAGATAATCTAATGATACAGTTGTGCTCTCTTTTGTCTCACAATCGATAGATTTGATAATAATATCTTGAGATACATCAACTAATCTTCTTGTTAAATATCCGGCTTCAGAGGTACGCAACGCTGTATCAGCTCTGCCTTTCCTTGATCCGTGGCTTGAGTTAAAGTATTCAAATACAGTTAAGCCTTCTTTGAAGTTTGAAATCATTGGAAGCTCAATAATATCGCCAGATGGATTAACTACCAAACCCTTCATACCGGCCATCTGTGTAAGCTGCGTGTTTGAACCGCGGGCTCCAGAGCTGACCATAGCATAAATTGGGCTATTTTTATCAAAGTCTTCTAGCATTTTCTTTTGTACTTGCGCAACAACCTCTAACCAAAGTTGAACAACATTTTGATATCTTTCTAAATCTGTTATTAAACCGCGATTATATTGTTTCTCAATAATTTCTACCGATGCCTGCGCTTCCTTAACTAATAATGTTTTTGCTTCTGGAACATGAATGTCATCTACTGAAAAGGTCATTCCTGAAAATGTGTTTTGTTTAAAGCCAAGAGCTTTAATTCTATCTACAAAATCGGCGGTTTCGTCGCTTCCGTACTTTTCAAATACTTCTTTTACAATCTTTTTAAGTGATTTTTTGTCAAGAATTACGTTCTTAAAGGGCATGCCGACTGGTAATATTTCGTTGAAAATAATACGCCCGACAGATGTTTCTATAATTTCTTGATCAATTTTAACTCTAATTTTAGTTTGGATGCCAACAACTTTATGGTTGTAAGCCATAACAGCTTCTTCTTTTGAGCTAAATAATTTATTTTCGTTTTCTAAACCATCTTTGATGACCGAGATGTAATAACAGCCTAATACCATGTCTAACGAAGGTGTTACAGTAGGTTCACCCGAAGAAGGCTTTAATAAATTGTGCCTAGAAAGCATGATTGAGTTTGCCTCTGCTTGCGCTTGGTCGGATAATGGAATATGTACAGCCATTTGATCTCCGTCGAAATCCGCATTAAAAGCCGAACAAACTAATGGATGAATTTGAATTGCTTTGCCTTCAATTAATATAGGTTTAAATGCCTGTATGCCCAATCTGTGCAGGGTTGGTGCACGGTTAAGAAGTACAAATCGTTCTTTAGTAATTTCTTCTAACAAATCCCATACGAATGATTCTCCCTGCTCAATCAGCCTTGTGGCATTTTTCACATTGTGAACATAACCTTCGCTAATTAATCGTCCTATTAAGAATGGCTTGAAAAGCTCGAGCGCCATCATTTTTGGTAAGCCACATTCATCTAACTTTAGGTGAGGACCAACCACAATAACTGATCTGCCAGAATAGTCGACACGCTTACCTAGTAAGTTCTGTCTAAAACGTCCTTGCTTTCCTCTGAGCAGGTCTGATAGCGAACGCAATTTTCTTCTAGAGCCGACGGAAGCAACCGCTTTTCCGCGGCGGGCATTGTTATCAATTAAGGCATCTACCGCCTCTTGTAGCATTCTTTTTTCATTGCGTACAATAACTTCTGGTGCTCCTTGAGATAACAATTTTTTCAATCTATTATTGCGATTTAAAACCCTGCGATATAAATCGTTTAAATCTGATGCAGCAAATCTGCCTCCGTCTAATTGTACCATTGGTCGTAAATCTGGCGGAATTACAGGTACTCTAGACATAATTAACCAAGTGGGGCTTATACCTGCTTCGCGTAAATCTATTAATAGTTTTAATCTTTTAACTATTTTGCGTTTTGCGGCACCAATTGTAGTTTTGGCAGATGATGTAAGGGCATCGATAATTGAGTTAATATCGATTCCTTTGAGAAGCTCTAAAATTGCTTCTGCGCCAATACCGACTCTAATTATATGACCGTATTTCATCGAAATGTCATAATAACGACTCTCAGAAATAATTTGACCAACCGTCAATCCATTTATTTCTTGCTTAGCTGAGCGATATGCATGCTCAACTTCGTTTGTGTTATCTTCTGTTTTAGAACTTTTGCCTTTTTGTTTATATTCTGCAAACTCTTCTTCTAGCTGAGCAAGAACTTGATTTTTTATTGCATCATTTATATCGATAATAGCAAAACTAGCAAAATATATTACTTTTTCAAGATCGCTAACAGTCATATTAAGTAAGGTACCGAGAATACTTGGAACACCGTGGATATACCAAACATGTGCGATTGGCACGGCTAAATCTATATGCCCCAAACGCTCTCGACGAACTGAGGATTTAGTTACTTCAACACCACATTTGTCGCAAACTACCCCTTTATATCTTATCTTACGATACTTACCACAATAACATTCCCAATCTTTGGTTGGCCCAAAAATACGCTCATCAAACAAGCCGTCACGCTCAGGTTTTTGAGTTCTATAGTTAATTGTTTCCGGCTTGGTAACTTCGCCATGCGACCATGATAATATTTCGTCTGGACTGGCAACAGCAATACGTACTGCTGCGAATAATTCTTGGTTATATCGTTCGTCCTTCATAGTGCTCCTTATACTTCTTCTGTAACTATTTCGATATTGTCGTCTTGAAATTCTGCGGCCACTTTATCGTCGTCATCTTCAGATTCACTCATAATTGGTTCGGCTAATATATCTTCTAGTGATTCATCGGTCTCTGAAATTGGGGCTAACGCTTTTTGTGCTTCTTCAATATGTTTTTGGAAATTCTGAGCATCTTCTTCGTTCAACAAATTAACTGACAAACCTAAACTTTGAAGTTCTTTGACTAACACATTAAATGATTCTGGAACAGAAGGCTTTTGAATGGGTTCATTTTTGATAATCGCTTCATAAACCTTACTTCTTCCGATGGTATCATCTGACTTAACTGTTAACATTTCTTGTAATGTATGTGCTGCGCCGTAAGCCTCTAACGCCCACACTTCCATTTCTCCAAACCTTTGGCCACCAAACTGTGCTTTTCCACCCAATGGTTGTTGCGTAATCATAGAGTATGGCCCAACAGAGCGAGCATGCATTTTATCATCAACCAAGTGAGACAACTTCATGATGTAGTTAATTCCAACTGTTGTTCTTTGATCAAACGGCTCACCAGAAAGACCATCAAATAATTGCTCTTTTCCATCTGCGGGAAGTTTAGCCTTTAAAAGCTCGGATTGAATTTGATCCCAGTGCAACCCCTCAAAAACTGGGCTTGCTACTTTGTGGTTTTGTTTGTTAGCAGCCCACCCTAGATGAGTCTCAAGAATCTGACCCAAATTCATTCTAGATACAACACCTAGTGGATTTAAAACGATATCAATTGGTGTACCATCGGGCATATATGGCATGTCTTCTACAGGTAAAACTATAGATATAACGCCTTTATTTCCGTGTCTTCCAGCTAATTTATCTCCAACAGCAATTTTTCGCAGCTGAGCGATTGATACCTCAACCTGTTGATATACTCCAGTTGGGAGTTCGTCGCCCTTGTCTTTATTAAAAATTTTAATTGCGACTACTTTGCCGTGCTCACCATGTGGAAGTCTTAAGCTTGCGTCACGTACTTCTTTGGCTTTTTCTCCGAATATCGCACGCAATAACTTTTCTTCTGCAGAAAGTTCGGTTTCACCTTTAGGAGTAATTTTTCCGACTAAAATATGCCCAGATTCAACCTCGGCACCAACACGTACAATACCACCCTCGTCTAGATTTGAGAGCGACTCTTCACTAACATTTGGAATATCTTGAGTTATAAGTTCTGGGCCAAGCTTGGTGTCTCTAACTTCACAAACGTACTTTTCGATGTGAATAGAGGTATAGCGATCTTGGTGAACAACTCTTTCCGAGACAATGATAGCGTCTTCAAAGTTATACCCTTGCCAACTCATGAAAGCAACCAGAATATTTTGTCCTAAGGCTAACTCGCCTTTTTCAGTTGCTGAGCTATCGGCAATTACTTGACCAGCTTTAACTTTTTCTCCGATAAGTACTATTGGACGTTGGTTAATACACGTAGCCTGATTGCTTCTTACAAATTTTTGCAAATCGTATTGAACAACTTCTTTTGAATCTTCTGATTTAACTTTTATCAAACTTGAGCTTACTTCTATAACCTCACCAGTATTCTTTGAAGTAATTATTTGCCCAGAATCATAAGCAGCTTCAAATTCCATTCCAGTGCCAACCACAGGTGATTGCGGGGTGATAACAGGCACCGCTTGACGTTGCATATTTGCACCCATCAATGCTCTAGCAGCTTCATCATGTTCGATAAATGGAATCAATGAAGCTGATACACCAAGAATTTGTTTTGGCGAAACATCTATATAATCAATTTTATTGCTGAATTCGATAGCTGGTTCACCGTGTTTTCTAACTAAGGTTCTTTTATCGGTAATATAACCATTTCCGTCAACGGGTGTTGAAGCTGGAGCAATAATAAACTGCTCTTCTGTTGCAGCGTCTAAATAATCCATTTTTGCGGTAACCTGTGGTAATTTACCTTCTTTTTGTTCTACTTTTCGATATGGAGATTCAATAAAGCCATACGAATTAACTTTGGCATAGGTTGCAAGATAGCCAACCAAACCAATGTTTGGACCTTCCGGAGTCTCAATCGGACAAATTCTTCCGTAATGAGTTGGATGAACATCGCGTACTTCGAAACCAGCTCTTTCTCTTGACAAGCCACCTGGGCCAGTAGCCGACAAAGTGCGCTTGTTTCCAAGTTCCGCTAACGGATTTGTTTGATTCATAAACTGGGAAAGTTGAGATGATGCATAAAATTCTTGCAAAACTGCAATAATAGGTCGGGAATTAACAAGCTGCTGCGGGTTTACAGTAGCAATATCGGATACGCTCATTCTATCTTTGGCAATTCTTTCCATGCGTAGCAAACCAACTCTAATTTTAGATTGTAATAGCTCACCAATAGCTCTAACGCGTCGATTTGATAAGTGGTCAATATCGTCTTTTTTACCATTTGGATCGTTATTCAAACGAATAACTTCTTTTACAACAGAGATAAAATCTTCGATTCGGAAAATACGGTTTTCTGGTATGTTTTTAACGTCTAGCTTTAATCTTGAGTTCATTTTATAGCGCCCAACTCGGCCTAAATCGTAGCGTTTGTTATTCATAAATAACATTTCTAAGAAAGATTTTGCACCTTCAGGATTAGCTAAATCGCCGGGCCTTATTCTTTTATAAACTTCCACAAGACCTTGTTCGGTTGTTTTTGCAGAATCGCGCTCTAGAGTTGTTTCGATATATCGATGATCGGGGTTTGTGTCTACATCTGCAAACAATGCCCGAATTTCATCATCGGTAGCGTAACCAAAAGCTCTAATAAAGGTAGTTACAGGAATTCTGCGCTTGCGATCAATTTTAACAGTAATAATATTTTTTTGACCCGTTTCAATTTCTAACCATGCCCCACGACTAGGTATAATTTTAGCACCAAAAAGGTTTCGTCCTGGAATATGATCTAATGTAAATAAAACGCCAAACGATCTGACAATTTGTGAAACAACAACTCTTTCAACGCCGTTTATAATAAACGTGCCGCGTTTTGTCATTAACGGAAAATCTCCAAGAAAAACATCACTCTCTTTTATTTCTCCGGTTTCTTTATTTAATAATGACGCCCTAACACGTAGAGGCGCCTTGTAGGTTAAGTTTTTAGATTGGGCTACTTCTTCTGTTAGTCTTGGTGTGTCTAGAAATGGTTGATTGAAACTGAGCGAAAGACTCTTTCCTGTAAAATCGTCAATTGGATTAATCTCATCTAAAAGTTCGCTCACTCCTTCTTTAAAAAACCAGTTGTATGACTCGGTCTGAATTTCGATTAAGTTCGGTAGCTGTATCGGATTCGAATTACCCGATAAGTACACACGATCGACTTTGTTAGCAGAAGTAGTTTTACCCATTCCCAACTCCTAATATTTAACGTTCTTTCCGTCACGACTTACAAAATAAAGCAATACCACGAAAAATGCTGTATTTACAAGTATATACAGCCATTAAGTTCAAGGGCTTATGCCTTATAATGGTACATGCAGCTCCGGACGTGTTTAATTTATTTGAATCTATTGTAGCAATGGTTAACAAAATTGTCAATAGATTGTACTGGTTCAGTACATGCCGTACACATAGCTAGTTTGGTAATGTGGTTAAATAATACTCGTTTGGGGTAAGTAAGTTAAGTGAGTCATGTGGTCTAACGTAGTTGTAAATGTAGTCTTGTTCTTGGAGCAGTTGGTTG
>CAJBMM010000004.1 GCA_903954185.1 uncultured Candidatus Berkelbacteria bacterium
AGTGGCTATAGTTTTTCAACTGCATTAGCTAAACATCCAAATGCATTTAATCGAGTCTTTATTTCTGTGGTGCGATCTGGTGAAGCTACAGGCAAATTAGACGAGGTTCTATTAGAAATGGCAGATCAATTCGAAAAAGACGCTGCATTTGCAGGTAAGATCAAGGGTGCTTTGGCATATCCTGCTTTTATTATTTCGGCCATGATTGTTGTCGGCGGATTAATGATGATCAAGGTGGTACCAACGATAAAAAATGTATTCGAAGAAGCGGGTTCCGAGCTGCCCTTATTGACTCGTTTGCTAATTTCATTATCAGATTTTCTGGTTAAATACTGGTATTTTGCCATTCTAATATTAGTGGGAGCATTTTTACTGTTGCGGTTCTATTTAAAAACCGAAAGCGGAAAACGTCTCCTTGACAAACTAGAACTAACAGTTCCAATTTTTGCAGCAACATCAACTAGTATTATTATGGCAAGAATGACCAGAACTTTAGGGTTGCTTATTAGCTCGGGTATACCCATCCTTGAGGCTTTGCACATTGTTTCAGAGGCGATAGGCAATTATGTATACCAACAAGGACTGGCAGAAGTTAGGGCAGAAGTAGAGCGTGGAATTCCAATGAGTGTACCGTTGATGAAAAACACAGCGTTCCCAGTATTATTCGGGCAAATGGTATCGGTAGGCGAGCAAACTGGCCGTATGGATGCTATGATGATGAATTTAGCCAAATATTATACAGAAGAAGCCGACAATAAATTAAAAGGCATGTCCTCTTTAATAGAACCTGTGGTGATGGTTATTTTAGGCGTTGGCGTTGCTTTATTAATATTCGCAATTTTAGTACCGATCTATAACATTTCGAGTATAGGTTAAAGCACTCCTGCAATGTGTACCGCTGCGGGGCTCGTCGGAGGTGTGCTCCGTTCAAGAGTTAAAAGGAAAAAAATAAACTCCTTCTCACCCCCCATCAACTGTCATTCCTGCGTAGGCAGGAATCTACATAATATAACCTGTCCTCTGACCGAATGTGCAAAATTGTCTACGGTCAATCTTGAGCACAAAAGTTACACCCCGTTGACTATCTAATTATAAGTCTTACAATAGTATTAAGGGGTATTATTGACTTGTGGATAAGTCTAAGGTCGATGGTAATGCCATTCATAAAATGCATAATGCAAAGTGCAGAATGCAAAATTAAGGTATAAATCTAAATATTATTTATTACGCTGTGCTTTAGACAAAATCTAAAACACGGCAAACACGAAAGGTTATTTAAAATGAAAAGAAAAGCTTTTACATTAATTGAGCTTTTAGTGGTTATTGCCATTATTGGTATTTTAGCTGCTATCGCTCTTTCAGCAACATCTAGCGCCCGCAAACGCGCAAACGATGCTAAACTTAAGTCTAATGTTTCAACGGTCATAAAAGGTTGGACTACATATTCATCAGACAATACTTTATTTTATGCACCAGGCGCAACAGCACGTGCAGAATTAAATTCAACTGAGGCAGCTGGCTTAGCAACAACTCTAGGGACAAGCGGTGAGCTACGAACAGGGTTTGACACGACTGCCCCGCAGCTTTATCTCGGCTTTACTCCAGTTGGTGCAGCTGCCGGCTTTTTCTCAACAGCCATAGCTGTCGGCGCACAACTTTCTGTCGATTCGGCCACAAGTGCTTCGGCTGGCATATATGCAGATGCTGGGGCCGCAAGTCAGATAGATTCAACGTTTGACACCCCAGACGGTACTGGCACATTACCATGGTTTGTAAATACGCAGAAATAGTTTATTTGCCACTTCTCCCGCTTTGCGGGAGAATGGCAAGTAAGCAATCATGTCATATAGTTTAATCCATATAATTAAGGAGAAATATGAAAAGAAAAGTATTTACATTAGTTGAATTACTGGTTGTTATTGCTATTATTGGAGTCTTGGCTGCTATAGCATTGTCTGCGACAGCCTCATCTCGTAAACGTGCCCAAGATGTTACATTTAAAACTGGTGCTGGTGCTATACTTAAAGCTTGGGTAACTTATTCGTCTGACAAAACAGGTTTTTATACGCCAGCACTAGCCGGTGTAGACACAAGGCCTTGTTTAACTAGAGCTGGAACCGTTGCAAACTGCAGCGCGACTGCTGCTGTTGATCGTGCAGCTGTAAACCATCTTGAAACCATAACATTAATAACAAATGATCTGGGGAGCGTAGATATGACGCCTGCGTCTGGTGTGCTTTATTATGCTGGTTATACAGGGGGTACTTCGGGCAACTTTAATTCAACTGCAATTGCTATTACCGCAGGCCCACTAAATCAAAAAGTGCCAGTTGATGCATCAAAAGGCATGTTTGTAGGGAATTCAACAGCCATAGACAGTATATTTTCTGTTGCATATGCTGCTACAGACGCACAATCATTCTTTGTTACAACTCAAAAATAGTTTTATTCATATATATTAATTAATTATTATTTAAAACCTCTGGTCATTATTAGTATTTTGCCAGAGGTTTTAATTTTGCATCAGTGTAGTTATACTTAAAACAATTATGATAAATGCGATTGTTGTTGGAATTTTAGGGGTGCTGGTGGGGTCGTTTTTAAATGTGGTTAATTTACGGTTTGGACAGTGGAAAAGTATTGCCACAACCAGATCGCACTGTGTGCACTGCAAGTACGAGCTTGGCTTTTGGGACTTAGTGCCAATTTTTAGCTTTTTATTTTTGGGTGGAAAATGCAAATATTGCAAAGCTTATATATCTTGGCAATACATCACAGTAGAGTTAACAGCGGGCGCACTAGCATTATTAATTTGGTATAAATTGCTTCCATCTAGCGCGCTAGAATATGCACATGCCGCTTTTGTCATAATATTTGCATACATTATGCTCTTAATTTCTATCGAGGATGTAAAGGAGATGGCGGTAGATGATAGGTTATTTATTATTGGATTTATTGTGGCTGTTTTGGTAGCAATTACAGGCAAACTAGATGTATTAGCGGTAGCTTTAGGGATAGTTTTTGCCGCTTTACCTTTGTTAGTGCTTGTGGCTGGCTCTAAAGAGCGTTGGATGGGTTGGGGAGATGTGTTTATAGCTGTTTCTATTGGAATAGTATTAGGGTTTCCAGCATCGCTAGTTTGGCTCTTAGGATCTTTCTGGATAGGTGCCATTATTGGATTAATGCTAATATCGGCAAAAATCAAAACTCGCAAAGACCCGGTGCCATTTGTGCCAATTCTGCTAATTAGCTTTATAGCGGCATTCTATTGGGGCGAGAGCATTGCAAATTGGTATTTAGGTAGGTTTTAATGCAAAATTCAAATCTCAAAATAGGTTCGACAGGCTCACTGCAGGCGCAAAATTTAGGAAGTTTATTATATTCAGAATCGTACGCTATTGGGGCAGTGATTGTTCTTCTGTTTCAGA
>CAJBMM010000005.1 GCA_903954185.1 uncultured Candidatus Berkelbacteria bacterium
GTCTTTTTCGAATTGATCTGCCATTTCTAATAGAACCTCGTCTAATTTGCCTGTAGCTTCACCAGATCGCACCACAGAAATAAAGACTCGATTAAATGCATTTGGATGTTTAGCTAATGCAGTTGAAAAACTATAGCCACTTTCGATATCGCGCACCACGGTAGCTAAAACAGCCCTAAGATTGGGATTTTTTGTTTGCAAAGCGATAATATTTAACGCTTGAACCAGCGGTAAGCCGGCATCTATCATTGTGGCAAGCTGGCGCGCAAAAGATGCCCTATCTTTAATTCCAATCTTGTTAAAGAAACCCATTACCGCAAAAACTGATTTTTCCGGCTGCAAATCGGTTACCACCAAGTTGTTCTTCATTAGTGCTTTTTCTGCGGCTACTTCTGTAGCAGCCTGTACCTCACCGCGTACAAGCTGACCTTTTTCATTTTTTGCTTCGTATATGAATTTACCCAAGTGGGTTTCCTTTTTCTCTATCCTGCACAATCGTGACGGGATCTCTCGCCCCGCTAAACGGGGCATACGAAACGCTTAACGTTTCGCCATGCTCGAAATGACAATTCTAAAGTGTTAAACTCTATGGCAACTTAATAAACCATACTCCTACACGGGAAGTGGCTCATGGTGTTCGCCACTTTTAGGATATTACTCGCTTTAGGATCGTAATATGCCCATGATAGTCAGTGGTGTATTAGTGAACAATGTTCACTAATACACCATCATCTTAAGTGCTTTGGGGTCTAATGACCACATTAAAGCATTATCGATGGTTATTTCTCCTTTGCTTACATATTCAGCTAATACTTTATCTAAGCTTATCATGCCCTCGGCAGCACTGGTTTGAATAATGTTAGTTAACTGATGGGTTTTACCCTCACGAATTGTATTGCGCACAGCAGAATTCGCAATCATTAATTCAACCGCCGCTACTCTACCACCACCAATTTTGGGCAATAAACGCTGCGATACCACCCCAAGCAACACGCTAGAAAGCTGAGCACGAATTTGCTGTTGCTGGTGTGGTGGAAAAATATCAACAATTCTATCGGCTGTTTGAGCTGCAGAATTAGTGTGTAATGTCGTAAATACCAAGTGACCTGTTTCTGCAATAGTTAAAGCCACTTCGACAGATTCTAAATCGCGCATTTCGCCCAATAAAACAACATCTGGATCTTCACGCAATGCTGCTCGCAGTGCCCTAGCAAACGAGTTTGTATCTTGCCCAACTTCTCTTTGAGATACTACACTTTTTTTGTGTTTAAATACATATTCAATTGGATCTTCAATAGTAATTATTCTACCCTGGCGATTTTCATTTATTTGATTTACCATTGCAGCTAAAGTTGTAGATTTTCCGTGACCTGTTGGGCCAGTAATTATTACCAATCCTTGTCCAGATGATGAAAATCTCTCTAATACAGGTGGCAAACCAAGTTCCGTAAATGAACGGATTTCTAAAGGAATTAACCTCAAACTTAATGCATGTGTGCCACTCTGAAAATAGGCATTTGCCCTAAAGCGATATTCCTTGTAACCAAATGAAAAATCTAGCTCTTTTTTTTGCGCAAAATTATCGCGTGTCTCGGCATCAAACATACCTAAAACCAAATTAGTTGCAGTTTTTGCATCTACCACAGGTTCGTCAACCAATGGAGTAAGTATACCATCGATACGAATTCCTGGATTTACACCAACTACAATATGTAAATCTGAGGCTTTTCCTGCGATTGTTTGATCTAAAAGCTTAGCTAATTCTGGAGTAACCGTAATTGCCATATTTTCCCTCCTATTGGTTACTTATAGTATAACTGTTTCTGTGGCGATGTTACAACAGGATATTTGTAAGGAATACGTCGCCTCATTACCACACTGTGGGCGGACGCATAGGTGCCGCCCCTACAATCGTTTATACTACACGGCTAACTTTTAGTCATTAGTCCTTAGACCTTAGTCATTCCTATTCCTACAAGCTACTCAGTCTTCTAGACAGCTGTTTCCCTTAACACCTCGTCCACTGTGGTCATACCCTCTAGAGCCTTTAGCAAGCCGTCTTGCTTCATGGTTATCATACCCTCGATAATTGCTTGTTTCTGAATTTCGCTAGTTGCTGCCTTTTTAATTGCCAAATCTTCGATTGCATCACTCATTGACATAACCTCATAAATTCCAATACGTCCTTTATACCCGTTTTGGCATCGCTCGCAACCCTTGCCATGATAAAACACCAACTCGGACTTTATTCTTGCTCTGTCTTTAGGATTATTTTCGGGAATTTTATTAAGTTCTTCTTGAATTTCGGCAATTACTGCCGGTGGAATTTGAGCAGGCTCTTTGCAACTTTGACAAACTCTACGCACCAAACGTTGACCCATGATAGCATTTATCGATGAAGTGATAAGAAAAGGTTCTACTCCCATATTAATTAAGCGCGGCAACGCTCCGGGAGCATCATTTGTATGCAGGGTAGAAAGCACCAAATGTCCTGTTAAAGCAGCGTGTGTGGCCATATTAGCGGTTTCAGAATCGCGAATTTCTCCAACCATCACCACATTTGGATCTTGCCGCAAAACAGAACGTAACCCCTCTGCAAAGGTAAAACCAATTTTTGGCTTAATTTGGGCCTGATTTACACCCGCTATCTCATACTCCACAGGATCTTCTAGCGTAATAATATTAACAGTGGGTGTGCTTATACGATTTAAAATTGCATAAAGTGTTGTAGATTTTCCAGAACCAGTCGGTCCAGTAGAAAGTACAATGCCATATGGACGTTTTATTCCCTCGATGATTATATCAAACGCGCGTCCAACTACGCCTAAATCTTCTAAAGACAAGATACCATGTGTTTTATCTAAAATACGAAGCACTATCTTTTCACCGTGAACCGTAGGCATAGAAGAAACACGTAAATCTACTGCCCTATCCTTAAACTTCACATCAAATCTGCCATCTTGAGGAATGCGGGTTTCATCAATTTTTAATTTGGCTAATATTTTAATGCGGCTAACAATCGCGGCGTGCTGCTCTAATGGCATTCTTATAACATCTTGGAGCATTCCGTCTACTCTATATCGGATACGTACATCATTAAGCTCTGCCTCTATGTGCACATCAGATGCCCGCAATGTAATTGCGTAACTTACTATTGCGGCAACCATCCGCGGAATAAAACCTTCAACGATAATTTTTTGAAGTTCTTCTACTGTTTGCACGTCTTTATTCAATAATGAACCGAGGTCGTCTTCTTCTACATTTGCCTGTGGAAGCGTTGGTGGAATAATTGGATTATTTTTATCTGATTGTATTGGAATATTGACTTTTGAGGCCTGTGCGATAGGCGCAGCATTAACGGGTGGAATTGGCGTGGGCGGAATATTAACATTCTGAAAAACATTAAAGGTGCCCGAACCCAAACGCGCAGAAGCGGAATCGTCTTTCTCTATAGAATGTGGTGTTACTGGCGCTGGCGCAGCAACTGGCGCTGGACTTTCAGATGCATACTGAGTTATTACAACATCATCTTCTTTTTTAACCTGGGCTTTAATTTCTGGTTCAATATTCGCCTCGGAACGGTTTGCATGCGCAAGCCCAAGCGAAACCATCGCCTTATGAAAGCCAGACTCTGGTTTTATCGCCTTGGTCTTGATAGCTGATTCGTTTACAGAATCGGGTTTCTGAATAATCTGTTTGTTTTTTTCTGTTGGAGTTTTTACATTTTCATCATTAAATGGTATAGAGACTTTCTTTGGAACAATTTGAGGTGATGTAGGTACATTTTTTGGCGGAATCGGTAATGCAGAAACTGGCAATGAATTATGAACGCCTGCAGGAGCATGCACAACATTTGTTTCTGTTGGCTTGCCAGGTAAGTTATGTGGCATCGACATCGGCGCAGGCAATAGCCACTTTGCCACATTCGCATCTGGTAATTTTAACTTTTCTGTTTCTTCATCATATTTTGCGATCCACTTATCTAAAATGCCCGAATCGTGTTTTTCGATTATCAATAGGACATTATTATGTTCTTCAATAAAGTGCCAAATACGCTTATCTTCCTCGCGCTGGTCCCTATCGGTTGCAATGTAATATTTTGGCTTCTGGTTAGGCAATTTTTCTAACTTATATACAACAAATCGATATTTACTGGCAACAGCTTTAGGAATTTTTAGCATCGCGCTTCGATCTGGGTTTTCTGGCAAGTCCTGGATTCGCTTACCATCATATAGGCTTAGACCGTAATCTATATTGACACTGTCAAATTTTTTAATTATAAACTTTATTTTATTATTATCACTAATAAATTTTATAGCTGATTTTACTTTTTCAGAATCAGGATCTTCCGCTGCTAACAAATAGCTTTCTCCAACCTGACCGTAAACTAACATACGATATTTTATAGCTATAGCGACAGGTATTTTTTGCAGTAACTTGGCATCAACAGTTAGCTTTTCACTCTCGTTTTTAACTTCTTTTGGCATTGCGGGCGATGAATATTCAGATTCGTTCGGATAAACACTAATCCAACGGTTAAATGAATCTGGCGAAGTAACTACAAGAGTAAATTGTAGTTTTTCTCTACCCTTAATTTCCGATAACACGCCACGCTTATTTTCTTTAATACGAGCAGGATTTGCCACCGCAACCGTAACTTTATTATTTTCTTTTTTACAAGCTATAATTTCGTACGAAACACATGCAGATTTAGGAATAATTGTCATTACCGCTAAATCTGGAGTAATTGATAGCTCGGTAAATGGTAAATTCAATACCTTAGCCATTGCAATATTTATAGCCAATCGATTTACTATATTATGAGACTCTAGATAAGTTGCTAAATCTTTAAGCTCTGGCCAATTGGTAATTTCATTCTTAATGCCCTGAAGCACTGTGTCATTAATAGAACCAGCCAAACGTAAAAAATCGAGCAAAGATGCTTTCTTTTCGGCTTCAGATTTAGTAAGCACAGATAAGGCCATATTTTAGCCCCTATTCTGATGCGTTAAATAGTTGCGCTGGGTTTTTAGAGAGTGTGTCTGCATTAACAGGCACTTGACCAGTTTTCTTTAATTTGGCGACATAAAGCGCAGCCGTATCAGAAGCACCCTTTATTGCTGCAGGGTCTGCTGAAACAGTGCTGTTCATCGTCTCAATAACCTCAATTTTATAAAGGTTTCGATGATAAATAAAACCACCAATTACTGCCCCAACTAAAGCTAATGCAGCTAATATTGGTCCTATTTGCCTCATTTTACCACCTCCGGTGCCATACTACTATTAGTATTATTCTGATTTGTCACAACAACTTCAGAGCTTCCGCTTCCGTTAAAAGTCACCATAGATAATGCAATATTTACACTCGTAGAACCAGCGATGGGTGAAATTATTAGGTTTTTAACATACATTGGTCGAATACTCGATGCAAAAGCATCAAAAAGATTATTTAGCTTAGCAGGATCGCCCGATACCGAGAGTGTGAAATCATTTTGGTTAGATGCCACGCCACCCGCAATAGATTTAGTTAATGTTGGGCTAAAGCTTGTTACCGTAAAACCCTCAACAGTTTTCATTAATGATTCAACCTGTTCAATAGTTTCGGGTAATGCATCGCCCTGTGGCAACCCTGCTAAATCTATTTGCGCCATAGCAGTTTCTAGCGTCGTCAAAGGTGAGATTATATTATTAATACTCTCTAGCCGAGATTTTTTTGTTTGATTATCCAGCTCTAAAGTTTTTTGAGCCGTCTTAGTATCTTGATATTTTTTACCGAATAAAAACTGCACGGATACAAAGCAAACCGCAATAATTATAACACATATCATGATAACATTTTTTTGTGCCCCGTTCATTGCATTCCTTTATCTGCCTGCACGGCTACAATAGTTGCTAATTTAAGTAAATCGGGGTTTAGTGAAAAACTAATAGAAAAATTGGCTAAATCGCCTCCTAATTCTGCCACTTTAGCGTTTTTACTAATAGAAGACAGCGAAACTGCAGAAAATACTTTTACCTTTGTGCCAGTTTTTGTTGTGTCGTCGTTTGGATAAATTGTTGTTTCAGCATCACGATAAGATACTAACTGGCGAGCGGCCATACCGTAAGCAGAAATATCATCGGTCTCGTTTTTCACCGATGTTGCCTGACCATCTATCTTAACCGCCAGTTTTTCATCAATACTCATACCAGTAATCGAAACACCGCTTAAAGTATAGGAAGATATTGTAGGCACCACTTTTACCCACGCAGTTCTTCCATCAATTAATTTTTTATATGTTTGATATTTAGAAAACAGTTCGACTGATCTAGATTCAACTGTGCCCGTACTCCATTTATTTACGGTTGCGATTTGAGAATCTAACGAGTCAGACTCAGTTTGCAGGCTTTTTACTCTAGCTGAAGCACGCGTTGAGCTAAAAATGTACCAACCAACCTCGCCAACTGCAACTGCAGCGCAAATAATAGCCACAATAACCACACTGCCCCATATTGACGCACCTTGATATGGCTCTGGCACCCTTGGTTTTGTAATAAAGTCATTATTCATTAAGCTCATGCCCCTTAAGCATTAATAATCAATCTATTATAAGTATAAATAAACGCTTACCACAAGTCAACGAACTTCGCGCATCGCACAACTTGTAACGCGTATCGGTATAAAGGAAAATTATAGTTTAGATATAATGCCCCAAAGCATTGCTCCGATACGATTCGCAACCTGAGCATATTCATCAAAGCTCTTTTTAGGCAAATACCCCTCTTTTAAACTAAAATCTAATAGATATTCTGACTCTTTATGCGAACCACAAGAAATTTCTAAAAAATTCTTATTCACTTTAGTTTTTACTCGAGCAAGGCCTTAAGCATAATTCAACATCACCGAAAGCGCTGAACATCTCAATAGAGAAGTAACGCCATATATTTCCTCCTTGGGAAAACTTCTTGTTATGGCATAAATACCGTGGGCGTAACCACCGATTAATGATTTTAGCTCTTCATGAAATTTGGAAGTGCTATCCATAATAAAATTCCTTTAAAACGATGTGCGATGCGTCTTACACGATGCGCAACCCCTAGGGGTTATCTGAGACGCTAACCGTTGGAGAAAGCTTAGCCATCCCTGGAGGCGGATTTTGAGCTAGTGAAGAATCGTAGCTAACAGTTAAATTAACACTATCGGCCGAATCGGGCGTTGACACTCCAGAAAAATCGACATTTTGCCTTGCTACAATTGCCCCCAATAAACTTAAAGATTGACTGCCGCTAGATGTTAGCCCTATAAAATTATGATTGGCAAAGACAGCGACAGATTTTAAATTCGAATTACCAGATACGTTAGTTTGCCAAGCTACATCTTCGCTAGCAATTAAACCCAGAGCTGCACCAGAAGATTTTTCTATACTTATGTTTTTTATCGTTAATTTGCCGTTAACATAAATTGTTCCAAGCCCAACATTTGTGAGTGTTTTTATCGCCGAATCAGATTCGATAGCCAAATCCCCATCTATAAACCAAACGTAACCACCTTTTTTCGGGTTTTTAACAGATGCAGAGCTGTTTGTTAAATTTTGAGCTGATAAATCTAAAATACCAGACCCACTAGTTAATGGTTTTAGATGAAATACGGGGTCTGCATCACAGCTACCATCACAAGTTAAATCGAAAGCCTGATTTGCCCCAGAAATAATATTTTTAATACTATGAAAATTTGATTTACTTATTACGAAATCTGGATTTTTGCGAACAAGAGCCAAATTTACATCTAAATATACATTTCCAGACGCGCTAGAACTTAAATCGGTATTTAAACCGGTTACAGAACCATTATCAATTGAATAACTAACATTTTGATTTGCCGTAGATCCTTTAACTCCACTCGCAATGTGATCACCTGGTAAAAGCACGTTGGACACATTTGATTGATCTACAGTTATTCCCGAGCCAATTTTAATACTGCCTATTACAGCGCTTGCAGGAACAGTCATTAATAATGCGCTTGCCGATGCAACCTGAGATCCGCCTACAGATACGGTAGCCTTTGTGTTATACAAGCACACGCCGCCACGATTATTTGTATAATTACCATTACACGATAACGAATTATCATTCACAGGCGTACCCACCATAGATCTTAAACCAACCGTATCACCACTTGTAACAGTAGTATTGCCAACACTAACAGTTACTCCTGGAATCATAAACGCCATATCATATAAATCTGTGTCGCCAGTTTTCTTTACAAACGAACTGGCTACACTATTTTCTGTTGGAGTATCGATATTTGGTGTAAACATAATATAACCGATGTTAAAAATGTAGTTACTTTGACCGTTATAAACATCGGCCGATGTAACAGGAAATGCAACTAAGCGTGATTTATTGCTTGGCATATTTTGAGCCCCAGTTACGGTATAACGCATTTCGGCTTGTTTACCCGCTTCAATTTGCGGTGAAACTCCGGTTGCCAAACCGTTCGCAAAAGTAACCGAGCCGCCCAAAGCCTCATTAGTTCCAACATTATACCAACCTCCAGCAGAAGGTGTAGTAAAACCATATGTATCTGAAAGATATGAATCTTTTAATGATATTGAGCCTGTAGACGCGCCAAAATTGGTTACTACGATAGATATTTTAACAACATCGGTTGGTCTAATTACAGTGGCGCCAATATTTGTCGATACTGCTTGCCCAGCGACAACTTTAGAAGTTGTGCTTTTAAAGGTTTTACTAGCAATAAATGCTGTGGAATTTGCAGCTTTTATGCGAAACGAACCAAGAACAACCATGGTAAATAACAATAACGCGCAAGTTAGAAAGTATGTTAAATTTTTTCGATTCATGCCATTCCTTTACTACTTATTTAACTTGGGTAGCATACTCAACCACAATAGTTCCGTTTGCAGGTACTGTTAGGGGTGATATTGAGATGGTACTAGTATTAACATCGTTTATTGCTAATTCAGTATTGTTACCGCCGCTTACAACTACAATATTTTTGTCTCCATTATATTTAAACAATGTCATACCATCTATCGGCAAGGTATCAGTAACTGAAACACCTGTCATTGCACTAGATGATAGATTAGTTACATATATTTTAACTCTAATATATTTACCAGTTGTAAGAGTCAGGCCGTTATACCAATTTCCGTCACTGGTAATTGAATCTCTATTTGATGGACTACCAGTATTATACTGTTGCACCTGCTTTGAAATCTGCAAATTTGATCCGCTAGATTCGCCACCGCTACAATATGTTGCCCCTAAATCGATAATTCCCGGTTCCCCACCGCTACCCCCAGCACTAATTTTTAGATTGTTAGAGGAGTTCATAAATCCACTAGGCTTACAAAAATCTACGCCTTTTGGCCAAGCGCTCGAGTCACCAACGTTAACTAGCGTAGAAGTATAACTAGAAGCCGAAACCCTAACTAACCCACCACCCCCATTACCAGGGACTGCATAACAATCCAATGATGTGCTTGGACAATCTGTGCCGTCTGTCCATTTTTGACCAAAACTACTTCCGCCAACGGCGTATAGGTTTGAATTTGACGATAAGTCAAACACACCAGTCACTTTTACATTTATACTTCCGCCACCGCCCGCTCCTGCTCCAGATGAACCAGAGACACCCGATGCAGATATTGTAGAACTATTCATGGTTAAATTACCACCAACTGTTAATTTAACAGACCCCCCGCCTGATCCGCCAATTTCTATAGGGTAAGCTGAGCTAGTCGCACCGCCACCACCCATTGCCATCGCAACTGCATCAAAAGCAGCTCCATTATACGCACCGCGATACGATGTGCCATTTAAAGTAGCAGTCTGATCCCCTGGACCCGCAATCCCAGGTGCATCCCCGCCGCTATCGATACCTCCACCATAGCCCAAATATCCTCCACCACCCAAACCGGGCCTACCCATGTTACCAACTGAGTTATTACCCACCCTCACGTCAGCAATAGATGCGGTATATGATCCGCCACCATAGCCTATCACTCCACCGCCACCACCACCAGAATGCTGAGGTGAAGCATGGCCACTATGTCCGCCGCCGCCACCATTTCCTTCTGCCCAGTTTGAACCAAATTCAGTCCAATCGTTATGCAATATTGGATAGTAACCAAATAAAGTATCTTTTGCTTTTCCACCAATACCCGGCACAGAAACTCCATTTAATAGGTAATTCACTCCGCCAGGTAAACCTTTTCCGCTAACATCAACTGAACCACCGCTTGCAATATTTACATTTCCCGATGTTGCTAATCTTATACCGCTCTTTATGCCAGTACTGACTGCATCACTATGGTTTTGTAATTTATAGTTTTGCAAGTAGTGAGGTTGATACTCTACAGCGCCTTCTATAAATAACCCAAAGCTATACCCCGAGCCATCACCACGCACGGTATTAGAAAATGGATTTCCCGCAGTATCTAACGCACCCCCACCTGGCACTCCGTAATTGAATACAAATTTTTGGGTGGCTGCACCCCTAGCCTGCATAAAGCCACTAAATGTACCATTATCCATCAAATTTACACGTGAGAAAAAGTGATAATCTGGAGGTTGAGCTAAACCATAACCACTACCATTCCAAAGATAAGTTTTATCCAAAGTATGGTTAATTACAGCTGCTCTTTGGCCAGTGGTCTCTTGAGCGTATTCAAATCTACTATATCCAGAGCCAGCAATATCTACTTTCCCGACATTTACTCCACTTTCTTGTGGTGCAAATAACCACGCTACGGGTAAATATCCATCATAAATAATTTTAACAGTACCACCTGTTGCATTTTGATCAACCACTCTTATCCATAATGAAGCAATATGATCGGTATCTACGTCTGCCGCACTGATTCTTATTGGCATATACTGTGCATTACCGGCATAAGTAGTGCCAACATAAAGTGTCTTTTCACCACCATTTAATAATGTGCGATCTCCTCCGCAAGTATCCGTTGTTGTTCTAAATGAAGAGTGTAATTTTTCACAATTTCCGTTTGCTAAGCCGTTACCATAAACACTCTGTGACCAAGTAACAGCATCAATTGCAGGCCCACTATCACTCGCTACGCTTCCAATATCAACGGCAGTAGCATCATTGTAACCGGATGCTCTCAGTAAAAATGCCCTCTTAGTAGCGCCAGCAGTTTGAACTTGCATGTCGAAGTATAAAAACCCAGTATATCTACTTACAAAGTAGTCACTACGTGAAGCGTATGGCACTGCATTACCACGAGAATCGGTAGGTGCAGAGGTAACCTTGGCATTATTTTGCACCAACATACTTTTCACAGAGACATCGCCAACTAAAGTTAGGGTAGCACTGTCGTTTACTGTAATTTCTAAATCGGTAGGAGTAGTTGTGCAAGCTTTGCCCCTATATGGCGAAACAACTGTATTATTAGCAAAAGTGTATTTAAAATTATCTGCAGACCAGCGGTTCATTGGCCACAAACAGGTACCGTCTACTGTACCATTATTTATAAGCATGTAGCTAGCCTCGGACCCAACAATATTTATTGAGTTTCCGGCCCAACTTCCGTCTGCTGCAAAAACTTGTTTTTGCACATTATTAAATGAGAAGAATGTCAAGCCCACAAGTACAGCAACGATGGTCGTTATTGAAATATAGCGCTGGGCATGTACATGACGTACTTTCCACCACCAAAAGCGCAAATCTGCCTTAACCTGATTTATTCGATCGTTCATAACTTACCCTCCTAATATTTACTTACGTATGAGCAAGGTCATCTATTGAAATCGACAGGATCTCTCGCCCCGCTAAGCGGGGCATACGAGACGCTTAGCGTTTCGTCGAACTCGAGATGACATTGAACGAGTATCTTACGATACGCGTTTCATGCTTCATGCTATACAAAATATGCCTTACATCTATTATATATTATCGATTAAGTAGTACAAGAGCTGGGGGCATAGAGCATGAAACATTGTGCTTGATTCCAGCCAGACTAAAGTCTGTGCTCCGAGTTAACCCCGAAGAACACACTTTAGTGTCGTTTGCCAAGCTCCCGTCCTTCACTAAAGTTACGGAGGGCAAGAAAGCTTGTACTCCGTCGCCGTTTGGAGAACATACTTTAGTGTGGCCACGTTAAAACGTGTTCTACAAGAAATTCTTCCACAATTCTCCATTCTGCATTCTGCACCCGTGGTGAGCCTGTCGAACACATTCTTCATTTTCCATTCTCTCCCTACTTGATACTTGCTCTTTAAACGGCTTAAATTAATAGTAAGGAGATAAATTTATGACAGATAAAATACCTCGTTACAATACTGCTGAAAGAATTGTTGAATCACCAGCACGCGCGCTAGAAAAAACTGTTGATGCAATTGGTGTAGCCAATAGATACGTAACCTCTAATGGCCCAATAAAAAAAGCCAAAGAATACTGGCAAACTTTAGGGCCTGGGCTAACCACTGGTGCCGCAGACGATGACCCGTCGGGAATTGCTACGTATTCACAAACTGGTGCAAAATATGGCTTTCAACTAATTTGGCTAGCAGGCTTTACATATCCTTTAATGGCAATTATTCAAGAAATGTGCGCTCGAATTGGCATTGTTACAGGGCGCGGTTTAGCATCTACAATTCGCCATCAATTCCCTAAACCCGTACTTTTACTTTGCGCCACTCTACTTTTTGCCGCTAACTCTTTTAATATTGGCGCCGATTTAGGCGCAATGGCTAAAGCTATTCAATTATTTAAACCAGAGCTTAGCTATAATTTGCTCATAGTATTTTTTGCACTTATAAGTTTAAGTTTGCAAATTTTTATTCCTTATAAAATTTATTCAAAATATTTGAAATGGTTAGCACTGGTTTTATTTGCCTATGTACTTTCTGCCTTATTAGTCGGCCTAGATTGGCATGCTGTACTTAAGGCTGCCGTAATTCCTTCTCTAAAAGCTGATAAAGATCAAATTATTTTGATTTGCGGTATTTTAGGCACCACAATATCGCCATATTTATTCTTTTGGCAAACTTCGCAAGAAGTTGAAGAAAAAATAATGGGCGGACAAACCTCTATCAAGCTTCGTAAAAGCGATGTTACCAACGAGGAAATCAAAAAAATGCGAATTGATATTTGGTCTGGAATGCTGCTATCTAACGCCGCCATGTTCTTTATTATTGCTGCGTGTGCCGCAACATTATTTAACTTTGGCAATACAAACATTGGCACAGCTGCCGATGCAGCCGAGGCATTAAGACCACTAGCTGGTGACGGAGCTTTCTTGTTGTTTGCTTTAGGCATTATTGGGGTGGGGCTTTTAGCCATACCCGTGCTGGCTGGCTCTGCTAGTTACGCAATTGCAGAAAGTTTTGGTTGGAAAGAAGGATTATTTTACAAGCTTAATGAGGCATATGCATTTTACGGCGTCATTATCATCTCTATGCTATTTGGCCTTGGTATTAACTTTTTTGGACTAGATCCAATAAAAACGTTAATTTATTCTGCCGTCGCAAACGGTTTGGTTGCCCCAGTTATATTAGTTATAATTGTTTTGATAAGTAGCAATAAAAAAATCATGGGAAGCAGAGTTAATCACCCAGTTACCACAATAATTGGGTGGCTAATTACCGCTGGCATGATCATCGCAGGATTAGCCACAATATACTCATTCTTTTAAGGAGAAAAGTGAACACTTCTGAAACAGAAAGCGCAGCAAGATGGATGAGATATTGGATTTTAAAGATGACCACTCGGGCTGAATCTGGACATGTTACATCATCTTTATCTGCTGTTGATATTTTAGCCGCCATAATGGATAGCGGTTTTATTTACGATGTAGAAAACCCGCATAACCAAAATAATGACCGATTAATCTTTTCTAAAGGCCATGCAACCCCGTTATATTACTCTTTTTGGGCACTGACCAGTGGTATCGAACCCGAACAATTGCTTGAATATCGTCAGTTTGGCTCTATATTAGAAGGCCATCCAACACCGCAATTCATCCATACTATTGCGGCAACTGGTTCTTTAGGAATGGGGCTTGGGATAGGCACAGGAGTAGCTTTAGGATTTAAAAAATTGAAATCTACAGGAAAAGTTTGGGTGTTATTAGGTGATGGAGAGCTAGCAGAAGGTTCGGTGTGGGAAAGCGCAGCCTTCGCATCGCAAAACAATCTTAACAATTTAATCGCTATTGTAGATATCAATCGGCTTGGCCAATCTGGCGAAACTGCATATGGATGGAACGATAGTGTGTATAAGCAACGTTTTGAGGCATGGGGCTGGAAAACCATAATTGTTGATGGTCACAATATCAAAGATATTAAGCGAGGCTTGCATGAAGCGTCTCAAATTAGCAATACGCCAATTGTAATTCTAGCGAAAACTATTAAAGGTAGGGGCGTGTCTTTTTTAGAGAATATCGAAGGGTGGCATGGTAAGGCGTTAAATGAGGAAGAATGCAAACGCGCTTTAGCCGAACTGGGTGATATAAAACATAATTTACAAATAAAGTTAACAGCACCAAAAACGACGATGCATATAAATCGGAAGGTGGCTCCCGAAATACTGTCATCCTCGACTAGCCTATTCGAGGATCCAAAAACTAATAATTATGTGGATTCCTGCTTTCGCAGGAATGACGGCCAAAAGAATGGCGATAATTCAAATATAAAAGAACATATTCCAAATCCTCTACAACCTACAACCCACAACCCACAACCTGACATTTCGCCTCGTGAAGCAATAGGCCATCAACTTGCCATCGCTGCAGAAGATGATGATCGGCTACTCATTATCGATGGTGATGTAAAAAATTCCACACATTCTGAAATTGTCAGCCAAAAAACTCCTGAGCAACTTATAGAATGCTATATCGCCGAGCAACAAATGGTCGAGCTAGCCATTGGACTAGATAAAATTGGTTTTGCGCCTGTAGTAGATACATTCGCAGCATTTTTAACCAGAGCTCATGACCAAATTCGCATGGCTGCAATCTCTAAATCGAATATAATATTTATTGGCACTCATGTTGGTATTTCCATTGGAAAGGATGGTCCAAGCCAAATGGGTTTGGAAGATATTGCTATGTTTCGCCCGTTAGTCGATTCCACCATCGTCTCCCCTGCCGATACTCATAGTGCAATCCAGCTAACTACTCAATTAATCGGTTGTCGCGGAATTAGATATATTAGAGCCTTACGTGAAGTAACGCCTTGCATATACAATCAAAAAGACCAAATTGAGGTTGGCAAATGGCATGTCTTAAAAAACACATCTAAATCGCAAGTTGCCATTCTTGCTACTGGCATATCTGTACACAGCGCGCTTAAAGCACATGATAAATTGCTAAGCGATAACATTCCCACTATGATTGTGGATTGCTATAGTATTAAACCGCTGGATAAAGATAAACTAATAGAAATTGCTACCAAATTTAGACATATAATCATTGTCGAAGATCATTATTATCAAGGCGGGCTAGGCGATTCAATACTAGAGGCATTAAGCGAATTAAACATCGTTATACCAAATGTTTACAAGATAGCCGTGCAAAATATACCCAGATCTGGCACACCAAAAGATTTGATGCAAAACGAGGGTATTGACGAAAAAGGTATAATAAAAAAAGTAAAAATGATTGTAAAATAACGGAGGAACAAATGCGCAAACTATACCGTAACCCAAAAAATGCCATTTTAGGAGGCGTTTGTACGGGGATTTCAGATTATATTAAAACAGATGTAACTATTATCCGAGTTTTATTTATCATATTCGCTGTTATAGATGGGCTTGGAGTTCTTGTTTACCTTGTATTATGGATATTACTCCCTGTATTGCCTAATAACACAAAAAATACATCGGAAGAAGAGGTTGCTACTGAAACTACAGTAGCCATCTCGCACAAAACTACCGAGTACAATTATCTCATTGGTATTGTTTTAGTCACAGCAGGAACATTACTTTTAATTGCCAACTTTATTCAACAATTTTTAATTATCGAAAAATTATGGCCACTAATATTTGTTGCTTTAGGCATTGGCATCTTATTAAATAATAAAAATAAGGAGTGATATGAATGTTAGATTCTCGCTTGCAGGCTTAATACTTGTCGCGTTAGGAGTGTTATTACTCTTAGGCAACCTTAATTTATATCATTTTGATTGGAACTTTGTTTTAAGACTTTGGCCAATTTTGTTAATACTTTTTGGTCTTAAATATATTTTTGGCGAAAAAGGCGCTGGCTGGGCATCAATAATTGCCATAATTTTAATACTTGGTTTTCTATTTATCGTTGATGCATTTGGGCTGAACAGTGTTTCGTTAATTACCAAGCCAGAATTAAAATCGCAAACCATAACCGAGAATTATAGCGCTAGCTACGAAACAGCCAAATTATCACTTAATTTAGGCGCAGGCAATTTTAATATAGAGAATTCAACGAATAATCTAATAGATATTAATTCAGAAACTACGTTAGGCGAATACAACCTAAATAAAAACACATCAGACAAGAATATTAATCTAAATTTAAGTTTAAATTCCAAACGTCATTTTTGGCTTAGCTCAATTAATAACGAAAATAGCGCGATAATTAATTTAAATACCACACCAATTTGGACAATAGATAGTAAAATTGGTGCGTCAAATGTAAACTTCGATTTTTCTGAATATAAAATTTCCGCTTCATCATTCGAAATTGGCGCAGCCAATGCCTACATCAAATATGGTGATAAAACAAACGTTTCTTCTGCAACATTTGATACTGGAGCATCTAAAGTAAGTATAGATATCCCTAAAAGCTCGGGATGCGAAGCCAAATTTGATGTTGGCATTTCTGCAAAATATTTAACTGGTTTTGAGCAAAAAAGTGACAGCATTTACCGCACGACTAATTTTGATTCCGCCACAAATAAAATATATCTAAATTTTAAAGCAGGTGTATCTAGTTTAAACATAGATCAGTACTAAATTAGGTTTTAGGTTTTAGCTGTTAGCTTTTAAGATTATTTAAGAGATTCCTAGCTTTAATTATAAAGCTTAAATCGCGATTGTGAATAATTTTTTCAATATTGTCTTGTGGGTTTATGCGCTCAAAGGTGGTTATTGCCTCATCTACTGGCATCCAGATGACTTTAAAATTCCGCTCTATTTCACGCTTATCAAAGTTTGGCTCGCCTTTTTCTCCAACTAGCTTGCCAATAAAATATTTTGAGTGATAAGTGCGATCTTTTAGTGGGTGATAGAACGAAAAATCACCAATACATTCGCCCACGACTATCTTACAACCCGCTTCTTCTAATACCTCACGATTAAGCGCTTGCATTTCGGTTTCACCTTCTTCAATGGTACCTCCCGGAATTTTATAGTACACCCCATTTTGCACACTTAAAATGGGAGTATTCTTTTCATCGTCAAATATTATTGCCCTAACGGCAAATTTATCTTTCATAAAATCTCATTTGTTTGTAATAATCATATAATTATTGATATTCACTAGGTATTTCTATACCAAATTCATTGCATAAATTACTCACATCTTCGCGATCTTTCTGTTTAATATCGTAACCAAGATGAAATTTGATAGCATATTCTGGAGAAACACAATGCACTTTAAGACCGTTAATGTCCCCGTTGCCCAGAAAAGATTCTGCTGGATTCATTTCACCATTTTCTATAGGGCCGTATACCCCATTTCCTTCTTGGTCAAACACAATAACGGTAAAATCAATCTCGTGGCCAAAATCATTTATATAATGAAATTTTATATTACTTAAATCATCTCTTAAAATAACCGAATAACCGTTTTTGTCTAAATAGTTTCGGACTGCCATAACATCTTTTCCTTGAATTATTAAATCTAAATCATTATGGGTGCGAGTCTGTCTCTTTAATAGCGCATCCACTCCCCAACCGCCTTCAACCCAAAATTTAATACCCAAATTGTCCAATTTAGCACAAAAAATAGCCACATCAGCAGCGGTCATCTCATGACTTTTATGTGCATTTGCTTTCATGGCTAAATGATAACAAAAAAAGCCCACTTGGGCTATTTTTTGGCACGGGTGGAGGGAATCGGACCCCCGTTCGCAGTTTTGGAGACTGCCGTCCTACCACTGAACGACACCCGTATTCAATTAATTCAAAAAGCAAAATTCAAAATGCAAAATATTGGAATTTTATTAATTATAAACGATATTCCAACATTATGCATTCTGCAATCTTAATTCTGCATTTAAATGTAAATTCAAATATCTCGGATGGCAATTTATTGCAAATTACCACTTACTTTTTCTCTTTATGTAAAGTATGCTTTTTGCAAACTTTGCAATGCTTTTGCAACTGCAACTTATCTTGGGTATTGGTGCTGTTACGCTCGCTGTGCACGTTAGATAAACCACATTCAGAGCAAACTAACAACGCCATATTTCTTGCCCCTTTTTTCTTTGCCATTTTGATTCTCCATTCCTAATTAATATCCAATTTTAAACATATATTCCGTATGTAGATTCTTGTCTTCGCCAGAATGACAGATTACAATCGACTCCTACAACCTATAACCTACAACCTATTTTCCCGATAAATCTACTAACTCAATCCCTGCTTCTTTGGCTGCTGCGAAAATTCTTTCATCCCTGTAAAACTCGCCAAACAATACTTTTTTTATTCCACTATTACTGATTAATTTAAAACATGGCCAACATGGGCTAGACGTAATATAAATCCACGATCCGTCTAAGTTAACACCATTTCTGGCGGCCTGTACAATGGCATTTGCCTCGGCATGAATTGTTCTTACACAATGCCCATCTTCCATCATATGCCCTACTTCGTCACAATGTGCAGTGCCAGATATGCTTCCATTGTATCCAGTAGAAAGCAATCTTTTGCTTTTCACTATTACGGCGCCAACATGTTTTCTATCGCATGTTGCCCGAGTAGCTGCCACTTTGGCAATCTCCATAAAATAGTGATCCCAATCTATACGTTTTCTATCGGCCATTTTTAATCTCCTCCACTATTTTATCTAATTGATTGTACATAGTCTGCTTATCCCCACCGTTCTCAACTGTATATTCAGCCAATTTGACGCATGGATCAATCGAAACCATCATCGGATCGGGATTACTCCGCTCGCGGTTCTCTTTTTCTTCAAACTCTGTCATGGTTTTTGGATCGTTGGGGCGACCAGAGCGCTCTTGCATTCGGGCAAACCTGGTTTCAATTGGTGCATCTACAAATATTAAATGAAAATTACCAGTGCGGCTTAATTCATCAATTTCTTTGATGTTTCTAATCCCTTCAACAACAACATTTTCACCAGGCTTTATTGAATCTACAATTTTCTTGGACCAATAGCCAAAGCCTTCATCTGCACGTTTTTTTGCTGCGTAGGCATATTCATTATCTCGGCCTAATTCGATACCATTTTGACGCATTTCTTCTCGAATTGTATCGCCATAACCACGATTAATAAAACCATGTTGTTTTTCTAGGTACTCTGCTGCCAATCCCTTACCCGCCGAAAGATATCCCGTAATTCCTATAACCATTATTTTCTCCTTAAACGCAACCAATTTAATAGCGAATTTGTATGAGCTATTAAGCCCTTATTGCAATTCGTTAAATACGAAGAGCAATAATATTGGTGATAAAGCAAGGGGAGATGTTCGTTCACCTTAGTGAACGCAGCCCCATTTTTGAGTGCCCGTTCGACTCGTCGTAATTTACGACTCGCTCAGGGCATTCGTCTCTCTTCGTAATCTCACGGTCGTAGACCATGAGCGAACGAAGTGAGTCGAATGGAGCTGAAGACGGGGATTGAACCCGTGACCTCATTCTTACCAAGAATGTGCTCTACCAACTGAGCTACTTCAGCAAGTATCGCCCCATACCACTCACGAAGTTCGGGTATAGGGCATGCACCTCAGTATTACTTCAACATATACGTAATATACTTACAACTTTTTGGCGTTGCCATGCATCCCGAAGGAGCAAAGCGACAAAGCGGTGCATGGTGCTGGGAGTAGGATTTGAACCTACGTAGCCGCAAGGGCGTCAGATTTACAGTCTGATGTATTTGACCACTCTACCATCCCAGCATATATAAGCAAAATAACTAATTACTAATTTCAAATGACGAATCAATTTACAATGCTCAATTTTCAATTAATTTTTTAATGTTCAAATTAACAAATTGCTCGCTGCACGAATGGTTAGCTTCTGGCGCTGCCATGTACCCAAGCGAAGCGAGTGGTACGTGGAGCCGATGAGAGGACTTGAACCTCCGACCGTCACTTTACAAAAGTGTTGCTCTACCAACTGAGCTACATCGGCAAATATATCGCTCCCTGCCCTTCCAATGCTTATTCATGCACAGAAGCTACATCGGCGCTTTGACTAAAAAACGAACTTGTATACCACTACATGATACAAGTTTCATGCTTCATATTTCAAGGCTTATTTTAACACATATCCGTATTTCATTCAACCGCGTGGACAGTTTCAGTACAGATTATTGCATTCGTTTATTAACAAGGATTATAATAGCAATTACAAGGAGCAACATGGCCGATTCATCATTAATAAAACTAGAGACTAAAGTTGATAAACTTGCGGATAAACTCGATGGCGTCGCAGATCAGCTAGAAACATTGGCTATTATGACTGCTAAAGGATTTGAGCAGGTTGATAAACGGTTTGAACAGGTTGATAAACGGTTTGACGATATTGATAAACGTTTTGACGAAAATGATAAACAACACGAAACAATGGTTGCTACAATGTATCACCTACATAAAGAATCTATGGGCGAACTGGCTTTGCTACGCCGTGACTTCAATACACTAAATACCAAATTCAATGCCTTAGTAAAACAAATCGATGAGGACGACGAGGCTATGATTAACGATGCCGAAAAAATACACCACGATATTTGCAATCTTGAAAAAAGAATTATCCGCCTCGAAAAGCTACAACAAAGCTAGTTGCCAACCCTCTCATTAATTCATTTTATTAAATTTTTTACAATGCGTCATTCCTGCGTAGGTCATTCGGTTGCACAAGAGACCCTAAACCTGTCGAACGGGCAGGAATCTATATAATAAATCAACGCAGTTTCCACCACTTTTCACTTTTCACTTCAAACTTTTCACTACACAAAAAAGCCGCTATAGTCCTGCTAGTTCGGTAGTGTATGTTCTTAATTAAAATTACATACTAACTAGCAGGGCCACAACGACCTAAAATAAATATAACAGAACAAACGGCATAATGCATGGAGCTTGGAGCTTGGAAAATGGTATATGATGTTTGGAACATATACGAACCAATTTACAATCGCCTCACACCCCCTGAGGCGATTATAGAAAAATCCTCTTCCAAAAACGATACACGTTGCGCGATGCACGATACACGATTATTCCGATCTACGAAATCTATTCGCCTTTAGCGGATAAACTTCGGAATCGGGGACAGATTAAGCATTGCTCACCTGTCCCGTGGTAGTTTTTCTAGCGATACTACCCAAACGCTTTCCGACTAAGGGGCCTGGGCGATCTTCCTCACCCAATCAAGCTTGGCCTCCAGCTCCTCCACGTCGCGCCCCTCGTTCCAGCGGGCGATCTCGAAGGCGCGGCGAACCGTGATCGGTTCGCCAACATCGAACAAACGCTCCAGTGTCCGGTCACCCGGATAGGAGCTGGAAGAAAGGACGATATTCACCCGCCGCCGAGGCCGAAGCCCCAAGGCGTACAGGTGACGCCGACGAACGTCGGTCGTTATAGCGTACGCTACACAACCGTCATCGTTGCAGTCCGACGACGCGGCGACAAGTGTGTTACCTGGTCGCCGCACTTCACACTCGGTACAGCCAATGTAGTGCCGAAGCACCAATCGTCCGGTGCCGGTTTGGTGCTCGTAGCACCGATTGTCCGTCGCGCTCACGACCGGGGCGCAAATGCCCCAACCGCACGCACCGGCCGTAATCGGGCGGTCGTACTCGTCGACCGCCGTTCCACTACATACGTACGCGTTGAGACGGGAGGTCGCCGCTCCCAGCGAGCGGCAGCCCTTGACTGTCGACTCTACCGTCTTCCACGACATACTGCCCCACGTGTGGGACAGCCCTCGTGCGTCTTTCCATGCACGTCGGACGGCACTCTTGACATCTACGGCTCTCATATCACCCCTCCCAGGGTCTGCCTCCGCCGCTGTGGCGGGGCAAAGTCGTGGTGCGCGGGCGTTTAAGCCACATACGCACCGGAATGTCAGACATCCCCTTCGGGGATTGATCGAGCTCTAGGCCCGTACATGGCACAAGGCATGTAACATGTAGCTTGAAACATGAAACATGTTGCTTGTAGCATATACGGACTTACTCTTTTTAATTTATTATGTAGATTCCTGTTTTCGCAGGAATGACAAACGGTGTAACCAGAATGACCAAAGATAAGATTGCTTCGCAAAGCTCGCAATGACAATTGGAATAACAAGTAGATTGCTTCGTTGCACTCGCAATGACGATGCTTCGCTCGCAATGACATATAATAGAAGTTCCACAATTTTGGACTTTAGACTTTAGAATTTGCATTAAGATCTATCCACCCAAGGGTGCAAGTTTCCCTGCACCCAAGGATGGTTTAAAATCTATTTAAGAATCTAGGAATGCTCTATAATGTATGGATTCCCGTTTTCACGGGAATGACAGAAGTAGAGCGATCAGATTCTATTTATATTATTAAAGTACAGCTTTTGGACTATCTGCTTTGAGGCGTTGTTTGGTCCGCGGCATGTAGCTTGCTTAGCAAGCGATGCACCAGCATAATAATCAACTCGGTATATATGTCATTTTAGCGTACTTGCCACTTTGGTCTAAATTGGCCAAGGCAGTAA
Source organism: uncultured Candidatus Berkelbacteria bacterium (assembly GCA_903954185.1). Taxonomy (GTDB): domain Bacteria; phylum Patescibacteriota; class UBA1384; order CAJBMM01; family CAJBMM01; genus CAJBMM01. The sequence goes on from CAJBMM010000005.1 coordinate 22,877, forward strand.
GATACAAAAAATGACTCGTCCGTAGCGTGCCCTTGTTATATATACGAATATATATACTTGGGCTGTATGCTACCGACATACTTAGACAAGTCTTGTTGATTATTAGGTTGTGTGGTGCTGTCACATTCGCGATTGGTTTTTCGCCGTTCTTGCGTGGAATCCGTTTTGAAGTGCAACAAAAGCTCCTGTACAATGGAGCATCATGAAAAAATATATACACATCAAAAAAGAGGAGAGAAACGAGATTTCAATCCTTGTAAATATGGGGTACAAAATAACAGATATTGCTAAAGCATTGGGTCGAGATGCTGGGACAATATCTCGTGAGCTGAGTCGAAATCATAAACGAAGATATGGTATAGATGGTCCATATGAAGCACTATCAGCAGATCATAAAGCATACGTTAGGCGTAAGTATGCCAAGTGTCAGAATAAGAAGATTAGAGAAAGCAAGCCATTACTCGAATTCATTGTGGCTGGGTTGAAAAATAGCTGGTCACCAGACATAATATCTGGACGCATGGTTGAAGAACGGCAACCATTCTACGCATCTAAGACCGCTATCTACCAATATCTCTACAGTCCATATGGGCAACATCTGTGTAAATATCTGCCTTCTAAAAAGTACAATAGAAAACCACACAATAGGAGTAAGATTAAAAAAGTCATGATTCCAAGTAGAGTGGGAATTGAGCTCAGAAGTGCAGAGATTAACACTAAAAGCACCTACGGACATTACGAAGGAGATACTCTTGTATCTGGTAAGCAATATCACACCACTACCTCACTATCCGTATTATATGAAAGAAAAGCACGCTACATTAAAGCCGAAAAGATTAGTTCATTAAAGCCAGATGTATTTAATCAAGCCGTACTTAATATGAGTAAAAACATCCAACTATTTCTTAGTTGTACCTTGGACAACGGTATTGAGAATACACATCACACAGACCTTAAAACTAAGCTAAATATAGACACCTATTTCTGCGACCCGTATTCTTCTTGGCAGAAACCTGGGGTCGAGAATGCAAATAAACTAATTCGTAGGTTTATTCCCAAAGGAGCAAACATTAACAAATACAGCAACGGATATATTCAATATCACATCAACAAACTAAACAATACACCAAGGAAAATCCTTGGTTACAAGACACCTACAGAAGTAATGTTAGAGAACGATTTACTGGTAGTAAATAATACCAATTTAGTAGATAATAAACATCAATTAGAGAGAGCTCTTGTTGCACTTCGGGGGTGAATTCACCTTGACTGTGACACAAGCATTGTATCATATTGCACATAGCTTGTCAATACCCTTTGCATGCCTATACGTGGCTTAATAGAGTGTAAAGTGATGGTTGGGGCATAGAACAGTGAACAGTGAACAGAGATCAAAGAACATGAGGTTTGAGGCTTGGAGCTTAAAGCATGAAGGGTTGTTCCCTCGTCTGACGAGGGTGCAACCCTAAACACGGATAAATACATGTTGGAGGGTTGCACCCTCATCGAATGAGGGAACAACCCTCTCTTCGTATTGCACAAAGTATCACGTAATGGTAGTATTAGGTTAGAGTGGTAGGTTGTAGGTGGTAGGTTGTAAAGGTGCGGGATCTATTATGTAGATTCTGGTCCGCGGAACGCTTAGCGTTCCAGGCCAGAATGCATTTGGCGGCGGCAGATTGCTTCGTAGTACTCGCAATGACATATATAATAAATATTCCACAACTTTGTACCTGTAGTGAGCCTGTCGAACCTACTTAGTACTTAGAAATTAGTAATTAGAAATTCTACGCGCCTCTTTCCTAATCACCTCATAACCTCATAACCTAATCACCTTACTAAGGAGCTTTATGTCTTTATCCACATCACAGCTGCAAGCCAAGCAAGCTACATTAATGCAACACATGCCTATGCCCAAAGAGGTGTTAAAGCATTTAAACGACTGGTATAAAATTGAGCTTTCATACACTTCTTGCGCTATAGAGGGCAGTGCCCTATCGCGCGCCGATTGTGCCCTGGCTATCGAAAAGCAACTAGCCTCTGGGGGTAAAAAAATATCCGATCATTTGCAAGTTATCGATAATGCCAAGGCTTGGGAGGTGGTACGCGATTTGGGCGCAAAAAAATCTGATCACGAAATTGACGCATCGGTAATCTCCACAGTTTATCGCCTACTTTCATCGCAGCCGTTAGATAAAGGTAAGCTCAACAATGTTTTAGCAAGCAAAACGAGTAACGATTTAGAGGCAATCATTAATTGTCATTTTCAATATCTATCACAAAAACCTTTTCCTGAGCAAAACGGACAAATGGCTCGCCTACTCTTGAACCTCTCTTTAATGCAGGCCGGTTTTACACCAGCAGTGATAGAGACTAGGGTTAAACCCCGCTATATTAAGGCAATAGCAAACTATGCCGCAAGTCCAGCGCAGTTGCAGCAAATTATTTACTACGCTATTGCAAAATCTTTAGATATTTTTATTAAAACAGCTGAGAATGGCGTGAGTTCGCTTTCGCATACAAGTAAACAACCTGTTAAAATTGTGGCTAAGCAAGGTTTGTTAAAAATTGGTGAGTTGGCGGCCGTGGCTGGCGAAACGGTGCCAACAATTAGATTTTGGACCAAAGAGGGATTACTTGCTGTTCAAGAGCTTTCTCGTGGTGGATATCAACTTTACGATCATTTTCAAATTGCCAAAGCGCAACAAATTAGGGCGTTGCAAAACGAACAAAAGTTAAGCATTAAAGAACTAAAAGCCAAGTTAGCTGGTAGCTTGTAGCGAGTGTGTCGTAGGGGCATAACCCACGTGTCCGCCCAATTCATCAGTAGGAGGTTGTGCGATGAAGTTGTAGAGGTAATTTTTTGAATATATTATTTTTGCCAAGCTAAAGCTTGTTCTACGATTATTTGTAAAACAGACTTTAGTCTGGAACAAACCAAGCTAAAGCTTGTGCTACAAGACACCTTTCGTAGAGCACACTTTAGTGTGGCTATTAACAAACTACAACTTGGATCCAGTGAGGTATTTGAGCTTGTGTATTCCAAATTCCAGATCTGCAGAGTATTTATCGTGTCATTCCTGCGAAGGCAGGAATCCAGTCTATCATAAATTTATTATGTAGATTCCTGCCTTCGCAGGAATGACAATGTGCAAAAATATTTAATTAGCAGTTCTATATTTTGCCACTTCCGTTACTTCTGCTACTTATTCTCTTTAGTCATTAGTCATTCGGATTTTTTGATTTCTGCCGTGCCGTCCGCTGTGCCATCCGTAGCTTTAGCGTAGGATTGGTAGCCTTGCGCGAAGGATCGGTAACTTTATTTACTTCTGCTATTCTGTCGCTTCTTCTTTCGCAGCGGGTTGGCTTGTTATCATATTTTGTCGCTTTTGCTGATAACATTCATCACACAAAATATCATTTGGGTTATTTGGTTTAAAACCAACTGTATCTTTTTTGCCACAAGCTTTACAAATTATTTCGGTTTGTTGCTCAATTTTGCGCTGTTTAATAGCATTGCGACATTCTTTGCATTTAGTTGGATCGTTCGAAAATCCTTTAGAAGCAAAAAACTCTTGCTCACGAGCGGTAAAAGCAAACTCTTTACCACAATTTTTACAGATTAATGTTCTATCGATAGACATATGTTCTCCTTTGTTGTTAAAAAATTATGTAAGGATAATCCCCTGTTTTCGCTACTTCCGCCCTTTCCCCCATCTATCTGGCTGTCCGTAACCTTCTTTCTCTATCTTTAGCATCGTCTAACATCTCTTTATACTCGTTATTTTGTGGCTCTAAAGACCATGCTTTAGAAAAATTGCGCACCGCTTTGCTATATTGTCTTAGCGATAGATAACACCTGCCAATATCAGCTTGCCATTCAGCATTCTTATCATCAAAATTTGATGCATCTTCATAAAACTTTACGGCTTCGTTATAATTCTCGCGTAAGTAAGAGATGTGCCCTAAAGAATTTAAAATATATCCATTACCTGGTAAATATTTTAGTGCTTGTAAAAAAGCTTCTTCAGAATCGTTTAGCGCCATATTAGGCTGCCCTGTAATTTGAGCAACTTCTTTATGCACGGGCGAAGTTGCGCGGCGTAAAAATATTTGACCCAGTTTATAATAGGCAACAGCGCATTTTGGCTCTTCTGCCGCAATTTGTAAATACAATTTTTCCGCAGTATCTAACTGGTGCATATCAAAATGCTTCCGCGCTTCTTCCAAAGGTTGTACAAGCTTCGGAAATTTAAAACCAATCTCCTCTAGATTATCTCCTGGTTCTGCAAATTCGTTTGGTCGCACTATCTTCGGAGGATCGTTAAAAGCAAAATCGTCATCTATTGTCTTCTGGGGCAATTTAATGCTTGCTATTTTAGGAATTGCAAACTTAAATTTTGGAATTTTTAACCAATTTATCTTCATCTCATCTCCATTAGCTGTTTCTGGAAATCTTCTAATTATTATGATAAAAACAACCGCAGCTGCTACTAGTATGATAATTTCATATATTCCCATGATCCCTCTTTTTTGAAACAACATTATTTGGCAATTCAGCGCCATCTATTAAGTGAAGATAAGTAACTTCTAGCATTGCCTGCGCATTAATAGCGGTTGAGCTTAACATATTTCTCGCATCAATAATCCATCGCACTGGTTGAATATTTTTTCTGTCTATCAACTCACGCGTCCACTGATCTAGTAAGATGCCAGACTGGTTGCTTTCAACTATTTTTCCAATCTTCAAGCTCACTGTAGCAAAATCCTGAGCCTTATCAAGTGGTAATAAAATTTCGATAATATCTGCAACTTTTCTATTGCTCCATTCGCTGCAGCGAGAGCGTATTGTTGGTAGTATTTGCTTGGTTTTTGCAAACAACAATAGCCGCGTGCATTTTGGCACCTCTTCTAGTATTTTTAGCATTGCATTAGCCGCTGAATCACTACTATTATCAATAAATTTTATCACCGAAAGCCTAACCTTACCTTGCGACGGAAGGTGACGCGATATTTCTTCTATTTGCCTCGATTCTTCTATACTCAAAACACTCTCCTGGCCGACTTCTGCATAATCAAATTTAGATACAGCAAATTCAGTTATAGCTTGATTAATAATTTCTTCCCATGTGTTTTCTGGAGCAATAATTAAAAACGATTGTCCGGTGTGCCAAAATGTGTTAGGTGGGGTGTTGGATTTCATAATTACACCCTTATATTGCAGAATTTATCAGAACTATGCAAGGCTAACGTAAATGAATTATAACCTCGCATACCAGGCTTTAGTGTGATGACAGCCAAGCTCCCCGTCCTTCACTAAAGTTACAGAGGGCAAGAGAGCTTGTACTACGGCAGACCTATTGTAGAACAGACTTTAGTCTGGCTTTGGACAAGATCCCGTCCTTCGCATCCACCAGTTGGCCGGAGTTCCCAAGGGCAAGAGAGCTTGTAATACATCTAGGTTTTTCAACTCAAGATACAATAAATTATTGATTAAATAATAGTAGCACGCACAATAAAGTTAGCTATGGCAATTAGTGGATTCATAACCATGCTCAAAACATTAATTGAACCGCCTGTAAAATTGCTTGAGAAAACAAGTGCAATAAGTAGAAATGGCCCAATTCGTTCGAACGATTCTTTTGCATCGCTTGCCAAAAAATAATTGAGAACTTTAGACCCATCTAAAGGTGGAATAGGGATGATGTTGAATACAGCTAAAATAATATTTATAGAAACTAAGGCATCTAAAAATAAATATCCCAGCGAGTGCGTTACATCAATTCCAAGCATTATCATGATTCTAGCAGGTAAAAACAAAATTAATGCAGTAACAATATTAGAAATTGGACCAGCTAAAGCAATTTTTATCTCATCTGTATCGTGTTTTAACGCATGATCATTATAAGGAACTGGCTTGCCAAAGCCAAAACCAGCTATTAGAAATAAAAATATTCCTAAGGGGTCTATATGCGCAAAAGGATTTAAGGTTAGCCGACCCATTAATTTTGCCGTGTCATCACCTAGACGAGTTGCCATCCATGCATGAGAAAATTCATGAATACCAATCGCCATTAAAATACCAAAAATAATTCCAAGTATAACCGCAATTGCCATTGTGGGCTGATTAGTATATTGCTGCCAAATTGAAATTAATAACAACTCACAACTCCTTTTTGCTTACTACTCACTTCCAGCTACCCAATAAACTCTGTACTCTTGAATAATTCTCTAAAATAGTATAAAATAAATAAAGAATTGTTTCGCATGCATTAATCTTAATGAAAATATACCAATAGGTAAAGGAAAAAGAATGTCTGTTTGCAGCCTCTGCTTAAAAACTCCAGCCGTAGCTAATAATGTACCAAAATCCGTGCATAAAACCAAGAGATCAACAAAGCCAAATTTACAAAAAATAAGTGGCATTTTGGTATGCACTCGTTGCTCTAGAACTATTAAAAAATATCAAAGCTAGTCGAATAGTCTCACTTGGACAGCCGATCGCCAGATCGTATCTATATATGTAGAATATTTAGATTCCGGATCACCCGTCCGAAAATGACATTTTGTAGGAACAGATTGCCGCGCTTTAGAACATTGGGTGTTCTTTCAATCGCAATGACATATAAAAAGATATTCCACAACTTAGCACATCTAGTCAGCCTATCGAACCTATTTTGACTTTTGAATTATCTTTATATATCTTGCCAATTTTAAAGATAAACGCTATTATCCTTATCATAACTAATTTATAAGGAACTGAATGAATATTACAATCGAGAATATTAAATCTGCAACAGCTAAACTGCCCGTGGCAGTTTTTTGTATGGATGGACGCATGCGTCCGAATAACTCTGAATTAAGACCATTTATTGGATTAGCTGGCAGTGGCGTTTTGTGGGACGATGAATATGTTGCTCTTTTTGTACAAAAACTAAAAGATGCCAAAATTGACACCAGCTTAATTACTGTAACTTGGCACGAATTCTGCGGTGCTTGCAATGTTTTTAAATCAAAAAACCCAAACGATAATCGATCTCAGAATGAAATTGCCCAGTGGGGCGCTGAAAGATTAGCAACTGCGCTAGGTTCTGTAAAACCGATACTAAAAGTTGGTTGGAGTGAAAATTGCGATATCGCAGCTATGGGTAACCCCGATCATCATAGTGAACCCGCAATTATAATTGACGGTACAGGTAAATTGGATACTGAAAAAATTGATTTAGATAATGCATTTTTGCTTTCACATGCGTATGCTCCAGATGGTGATTGGATGCAACAAGAGTGCGATATTGCCTTAAATATTGCCATGGGTGAGCACGGCCCCGGAAAAGAACATTTTACTCAAAATCCAATGCCCGTTTATATTATCGGTAACGACAAAGAACAAGCCGAGCACAATCACGAAATTTTATCTCATGTTTTCGAAAACCACAAGACACAAATTAATCCGATAAAACTTGCAATCTCCGCGAAGTAAAAACTTCATAGACCAGAATTTAGCCTGATTATAACCAAGCTAAAGCTTGTACTACAGCAGACCCCGTAGAACAGACTTTAGTCTAGTAAGACCAAGCTAAAGCTTGTGCTACAACGAAATATTTTCACGCTCATTTGACCTAATTTGAAACATTGAGCAATATATATCTAAAATTATTCCGAAAAATTGTATCTTCGCACCTTATTGACATGAAACTACCATATATAGTATTATTATTAATGCCCTGTTAGTGAGGACATTCCTGTGCTCGTTAAATATAGGGGGCATAACAGGTCAATTCGCGTCTCCACGTATAAGCAGACGCCATAGACGTTCACCTGAAATTGGGAGCTAGTTAGCTCCCTTTTTCATTGCAAAAAATCAATCGCCTCACCCCCCTGAGGCGATAAAAATATTGTTGAATGCATAACCTTCACACGATTTAGTGAAAAGTTAAAAGTTAAAAAGTAATGGAATAAATTTATAATAATATTTCCAAAAACTATTCACTTTGCACTGCTCACTTTTCACTTATATTTTACTCACGGCAACAATCAATAGCATGTTTTACCATAGCACCCAGTTTGGCAAATACACCCGTTTTCTTAGTGTCTTTAACATCTAGCTGATCTTCTTGTACCGCCTCAACGCCACCCATATCTATAACATTTAAATTAAGCCCCCAAAATAATGAGTACAAATTATACGCCTTCTCAAACATATCGTGAGCTTCTTTTTTGCGCCCAAGCCCTTGCTGTTTTGTGCCAACTTCTATTAAGCGCATGCTGGCAGAAAGTAAATGCTTAGAAATACACCAAACTTCGCCTTCGTAATCTTTAACAATTTTTTTAAGCAGATCTTTGCGCATCTCACGAACTTCGCCTAACATATCAAAATACTTTGGTTTACCAGTTTTAGCCCCAGTAAAAAAGAAGTGCTCTTCGATACTGATTAAATTCATGATAGCTATCGATAAATCTTCGTCCGAAGATAAATCTAGCTCACCCTTTTTGCCTTTTGCTACTTTTTCCAACAATTCATTTACTTCTCTATCATCAGTCATAGATTCTCCTTAATGTGTCATTCCTGCGTAGGTCGTTCGATTGCACTCAGACCCTGAGCCTGTCGAAAGGGCAGGAATCTATCTAATACGTTTTGATTATTATGCATCCATCTTCGCACACCTCCGATATGCTTACCCCGCTAAGCGGGGGTCTACATCGCAGGGGCGCTTCATTCATTTATAAAACAGATATTCCAAAACTTTTAACTTTGCACATTTCACTTTTAACTATCTTGTTACAAAGTACATTGCTGCACTGGCAATAATCAACGATGATAGTGGTATTACCACACGCTGAAAATCAAAATACGATTTACCGCCATGTCGTTTTTTTAGAAAATTATGTAACAAAACGGCAAAAATAAATGTGGCTATACCTAAAAGTGATCCAAATAATAATTTATCAATTCCTACAATTTTATTTAATGGATGGCCAATTAAATCTTTCCAGTACATTGGACCGACAATAATTAAAAAATACAAAACTGTCATGATTAAATTAGACATTGGAAAAGTAATTTTCTTTTTTGCTAACCAATTTACCGTCCACATAGCCGATGAAATAATTAACGCACCAATCCAAACACCAGCGACGGTATCATCTACCCCTAAATAGCGAGATAGTCCAACACCCGCAGCTACTGCCACAGTACAAACTGGACACATGGCATATGCGTGAGCCGTACTAGTAAAAAAGCTAACGATAAGTATTGGTAGTCCGAATAATATTTTTTTCAACATTCCTCCTAAATTTATTGATAGCTCATTGTATCAGCAAAAGATACAATTTCAAAATATAATATGGTCGGAGTGGTGGGGATTGAACCCACGACCCCTGGACCCCCAGCCCAGTGCGCTACCACTACGCTACACTCCGACTATCCTTTGCTCCTATCGGCTACAAACTGCAAGCTGCTAACTATCGTTTTTGTCTCCTTAAGCAGATCGGTCCATTAGGCTCCTAGTCACCCAAGTGGTGATCCGCACGCGCTAACCACGGTCAGCGCAAATATAGGAATACCTAATTAAAAGTAAGAAGCAATGAACAGATAAGTTAAGGAGACGATTTTAAATTATCACAGTTTGAGGCGAAATTCAAAAATGCAAATGTCAAATCATAAAAATCTTAAAATTCAGAAATCCCTACATATATATGCTCGGGCAATCATAAAGCCAACCGACAAAAGGCTACTGCAAACTACTCACCGCAAACTACAAACCAGCGTATCCTTTGACTAAATTCTAATTCATTCGTAATATAAGAATAGGCTTCGAAATAATTATGGAGAACGTTTTGTCGTATTCAATTGCTAAACTAACTTCTAACACAAATACAGAGCGATCACTCTATTCTGGAATTGTAGAGCACGATCTAGATCCAATGTATGGCCAAATTATCTATATAATAGATATTCCGCTCCCGCCGGTAATTTCTGAACCAATTGTCAACGAGATAATAACTACAATTAACGAAGAGTATTTTGGAGTAGAACGTAAAACTGCCATCTATCAATTTGAAGACTGCATAAAACAAATAAACGCCGCCCTCTCTTTTATTGCAGAGCAAGGAAACAATGAATGGATTGGTCACATCCATGCACTTGTCGCACTTATCGTTGGCGATGAAATTTATATCTCTAATTCTGGTAGAGCAACAGCCGCCGTCATTCGCGGTTCGCTTTATACACCAATCATTAGTTCTGTCCAAAACCCAAATCAACGCGTTTTAGCTCATAAAACTTTTGCGAATTTAGTAAGTGGCCAATTATCAGAAAACGATTTTTTAATTTTTGGAAATAGCGAAGTGAGTCGCCATTTTTCCCCACAATTCTTAAGCCAAGCAGCCATAGAAAGCCCAATATCAACAATTCAATCTATGTACCAAGCCGGCCGAAGATTAAACTTACGAAACATTGCCGTAATAGTTGCAAAATTAGAACAAGAAGATATTGGAGTGCCAACAAGCCCTTACTCGATTACACTAGACCAACCACTCGAAGTAACCAATTCATCAATTATTCCCCAAATACCATCCACAAAAAAATATCGATCTATTGTGATTGGTCAGAGTCTAAAATTTATTACCAATTTTCTGTGGCGAGCAATTAAGACCGGGATTAGATTAATAAAATCTACATTCGAAAAGCCAAGCACTAACTTAGAATTTCAGAAAACTGAGGGCGAGATTGAAGTTAAATCTTACCATCACTCTAACCATACCTTATTAAAACGCACTCCTGGACAACGATTGGTAAATAATTTTGAGCACTGGCATGGCGCTTCAAACAAATATATGCAAATATTACGTACTTTTATGAAGAATTTGTCGCCTCGATATTTAATTACCGTGGGTGTAATTATAATGGCTATTTTAACCTTAACCATAACTCAAAGAATTGTGAAACATGATTCTGGTAGCTTAACCGAAGCCGAATCTGCAGAGCAAATAAACCAAATTACAGCTCTATTTACTGAAACTATTGCCGTAAAAACAAGCAACCCAGAAAAGGCCCGCGGTAATCTTTCGCAGATAAACACAATTTTAAGTAAACTTGCTAATAGCAATGATCTAAAAGTTAAAGACGCTCAAAATCAGTATTTTTCCCTTGTATCCGAGATTAACAATATAACAAACATTGACGATAAAAATAAAATTTTAGTAGCTAAAGATACTAACAATATTCTTGCTATTGGCCAATATTTATTTACTACAAAGCAAAATAGTGGCGATATTTTTAGGTTAACCTTGGGTAAAGACGAACCAGCAGACAAAATATTTTCAACCCCAGATAACGCTGCTATCACATTTGTAAGCCTGAATGAACCAACCAGAATTCTTACCCTACTAACCAAATCTAATCATCTTTATATTTACTCGCTAGATGATCAAACCACCAACTCCATCCTTACCCCACCCCAAGGTGAAAGTTGGCCAAACATAAAGTCACTCACTTGGTATCAAAAAAATCTTTATATTTTAGAAAACAACACAGGGATAGTATACAAATATTCGTCTACAGATGGAATAAAATTTTCAGCCAAAAATCCGTATCTTGCAAGTGAATCTTTTAGTAGCCCAGATGCCCAAAGTATTTCTACCGACGGCTCGATTTACCTACTTTTTGGTTCTGGCGATGTTTCAAAAATTGTTAAAGGCAACAAACAAAGTTATGGCCCTTTAGAATTGCCTTTGCCAGACAATAAATGGGATAATCCCACGGCGCTATTTACCGGAACAACGACTGGGCATCTTTATATTCAAGATAAATCGCGCATCACCGTAACCAACCAAGACGGTACATATCGATCTCAATACAAATTTATATACGGAAATATTGATAACTGCTATATTTCATCTATCTCAAAAAGAGGTTGGATATTATCTGGCGAAGTTGTATATCAGTTTAGTCTTTAAAGCTTTTCGGGTGGAATTATTCCCAAAACATCGAACATAATTTTAAGTTGTCCTTGAACTAATTTTACAATTTTTAATCTGCGTTCTTTTACGTGTGCATTAACTTTAATAATTTTATCCGAGTTATAGAATCTACTAAATGCGCTTGCTAATTCGTAACAGTGTTCTAACAAAAAGTGGGGATCGTAATTTGTTACGCATTTTTCAATAGCGTTATTCAGCTCTAATGAATGCAGCACAACCTTTCGCTCGTTTATTGTCCATGCTGTTGCATCGTCAGATTCATCACTTGTTTCAGCCGTCTTTGCAAGTAAGGAATTGCATCTAGCATTAGTATAAAACATATAAACTATCGAATTGCCGTCTAGCGCAAACATGCGCTCCCAATCAAATACAACATCGGTGTGCCTATCATGCACTAAGTCAGTATATTTAACCGCGGCTACGCCCATTTCCTCTGCCAAATTATCGATATTAGCTTGATTCAAATCTTTATTTTTTTCGTTTAGTAATTTTTTTGCGCTATTTACCGCCTGATCTAAGACATCATTTAACCGAATTAATTCGCCTTGCCTGGTACTCATCTTACCAGTGCTAAGTCTAAAAAAACCGTAAGAGACATGAGTAAGTTTTGGTAATTGAAAATCTTTACCGTAAACACCAGCTTTGGCTAATTTTTTCGCCGCTGCAAATGATTGTTGCATATGCAATGTTTGCTCATTGCCCACAACACAAATAATTTCTTCAGGATAAAAATGACTAGTACGTTCTTCTACAGAAACCATTTCGGCTGTAGCGTATAATGTAGCACCATCAGATTTACGAATAAGATATGGTGGCAAATTCTCATCATCTAGCGAAATAATGACCGCCCCATCGCTTAACTTTGCCGCTTCTTTTTCTAAAGCATCGTCTACTAGTTTTTGAAGTTTATTGTTATATTCACTCTCGCCGCGCCAAATATCAAATTGTACTTTTAATCGCTTATAAGTTTCGTCAAATTCCTTTTGACTGTATACCGTAAATTCTTTCCATAATTTAACCGCTTCTTTATCCCCATCTAACAGCGCTCGAAACATCGCTTTACCATCTTCATCAAGTTCAGGATTGTCTTTCGCCTCTGCATGGAATTTGACATAAACTCTCAGTAACTCATCGATAGGGTTTTTCTCTAAGGCGCTTTTATCTCCCCATTTCTGCCATCCCACAATTAACTTTCCAAATTGCACTCCCCAATCACCAGGGTGTGACCATGCACAAACATCTGCACCTAAGATACGATATAAATTGACTAAAGACTGGCCCAGAATTGTGGTGCGCAAATGACCAACGTGCATTGGTTTAGCAATGTTTGGGCTAGAATACTCGATAATGAATTTGTGATCAGTTAAAAATTTTTCAACTAAGCGAGGTATATGCAATTGATCATCTAGCCACTCGTCTGAAACCCTAATGTTAATAAAACCCGGCCCGGCAACCTCTGCTGTTGCAATCCCCTTTTTGGTTTTAAGACTATTAACAATTCTATCAGCAATTTGGTGCGGACTCATTTCACAATCTTTAGCCAATTGCAGTGATACATTAGTTGAAAAATCTCCAAATTCTTCATTAGGCTGTGTAATAAGCAAATTATTAACATTGCTAAAACCTGCCTCGTTAATAGATTCGGTTAATATTTTTTGAAGTGAATTCATTTACTTATCCTTATATTTAATGGTAGCAAGGCACTTTTTTCCAATGCGCACTTTTAGGCCGGCATTCTCGATGTTGTAGACTTTTAACATTCCCACAACTTCAACTAATTTTTCATCAACTTCTACAGCGCCCCCCTCTACCAACCTACGGAGCTCACTATTCGAAAGTTTTATCACATTATTTAATATATGCACAATCTCTGGTAAAGTAATCGTTTGCTTATTGTGGTTCACAGTTATAACCGAAGCACTGCCTTTAGAAAACGCATTTAGCCATCGCTCTTTTGATAATTCACCCATCTTTGCATAGTATCTCTCAACAACTCGTGATGCTAAATCTAATTTAATATTGCGAGGATTTTCATTCGATTTTAATCTTTTGGCTACGTTTAATAACTCTTTATCATCCATATCGGTACATAGCCTGGCGTATTCATAAATTAATTCATCATCTATTGCCATTAATTTGCCAAACATATCGTCTGCACCCGAATTTAACGAAATGATGTTACCAGCAGATTTTGACATCTTAGAGCCATCAGAACCTGTAAGTAAATCACAAACTAACACAACTTTCTTCTTATTTTTCACTTTTTCCATTAAAGTACGGCCCATCTTAATATTGAACAACTGATCGTTACCCCCCACCTCTACATCAACGTTTAACTCAATACAATCGTATCCAACCAAGAGTGGATAAATGAATTCATGCAAACCAATTGGCTGGCCTGTTTTTATACGCTCTTGAAACATATCTCGCTCAATCAACTGCTGAACTGTTAAATGTGATGCAAATTGAATCAAATCTTTAAGTGTTAACTTGTTTAACCAAGCGCTATTAAACAACATTCGAGCAGGATTATTTCCGTCGAATTTTAGTATTTTTGCTGCTTGTTCTTTGTAGTTTCTTGCATTATCTAATACTACTTCGTGACTTAAAGGAACGCGCTCTTTGCTCTTGCCCGTCGGATCACCTATTTGTGCCGTAAAATCGCCTAGGAGCAATATGACTTCATGACCCAATTCTTGAAATTGTCGCAACTTCCATAAAACTACTGCATGTCCCAAATGAATATCTGCACCAGAAGGATCTACCCCCAGGTAAACTTTTAGTCTTTCGCCCAAATTAAGCTTTTTTTCAAGCTCCGACGCTACAATAATCTCTGAAACATTGCGATGAATTAAATTGTGAATTTGTTCTGTTTTACTCATTTCACCCTCTTAATAAATTATTCTTGATTATCACATTGGCCTAGCTCAATTGCATCTTTAAGCTAAATAACTATAAAGTGAACTATTTTCCAAAATACTGCATTCAGCATTATCCAATAGTTTGGACAACATTACAAAGTTAGAGTATCATAAAAACCAGATACTATGAAGCAATCCAAATTTTTAAATCGCATTTTTAACCCACTGGGCATCAAATCCGGTGTAAAATTCTTAACCCAAAAAACCAAAAATCCTTGGGTTAGAGTTTTTCGCATTTCCGGAGCAATATTAGCACTGATAATCACCATATTTATTACCCTGGTAGTTTACTACGCAATTTTCTTACCTAAACCAGGCGAACTGGCGCGCTTCAATTCTGTTGGATCGTCCAAGATATACGATCGCAACGGTATTTTATTAAAAGATATTTATAACGAAGAAAAACGCACTGTTGTTGAAAGTCAAAACATCCCCCAGGCAGTTAAAGATGCCACAGTTGCTATAGAAGATAGGGGTTTTTATCAACATCACGGCATCTATTTACGATCTATCGCCAGAGCAATTTTTGTGGATATTATACGCGGCAAAAGCTCTCAGGGAGGGTCCACAATTACTCAACAACTTGTTAGAAATGCGTTCGATGAAATAGGTACCAAAAAAACTATCGCCCGAAAAATTCGCGAGGTTGTAGTAGCCATGCAATTTGAACGCATCTATACAAAAGATCAAATTTTAACGTTCTATTTAAATGAGATTCCGTATAGTAATAATAATTATGGCATCCAATCTGCATCAAATAGCTACTATAATAAAAATATTTCTGACCTAGATCCATCAGCCACCGACGATCAAGCCGAAAAAGCCAAAAGGTTTGCTCAAATTGCCACATTAGTTTCTATCCCACAATCACCAACATATTATAACCCATACGGAAACCATACTGATAAGCTAAAAATTCGCCGCGATACTGTTTTGCAAAAAATGGTTGAACAAAATTATATCACAAGTGATATGGCTGAAAGTGCAAAGGGTACTGAAATTGCAGAAGGTGTGTCTAGAACAAAAAGCTCTACTATTGCTCAACATTTTATATTCTACATTCGTGAACAAGTTGTAGAATTGCTAGGAGGCGGACAAGAGGGAGAGCGAAAACTTGAAAACGGCGGATATAAAATCACAACAACTCTAGACGTTGAAAAACAAAAAGAAGCTGAAAAAATTATTGCTGACAAAGCATCATCTATCTTTAAAAGCACAGGGGGGAGTAATATTGCCCTTGTATCCACTGATGCTAAAAATGGACAAATATTATCTATGATTGGTTCTGTAGATTATTTCGAAAAAAACTTTGGCACTGTAAATATTGCCACATCGTCGAGACAACCCGGATCTAGCTTTAAACCTATTGTCTACGCAAGTTTATTTAAAAAAGCCGGATGGGGCCCAGGAAGCACTTTATTCGATCTTGAAAGCACGTATGATCAATCTAGGCCTAACGACATTTGGCCACGCAACTATTCTGGGGGCGGCCGCGGACCGGTTACAGTAAGAAACGCACTTGCCCAATCGCTCAATATATCAGCAATTAAAGCTCAAGCAATTTCTGGCACTGATAATGCTGTATCAACTGCCAGAGATTTAGGCATAAGCACGCTGCAAGACCCAGATAAATACGGACTTGCAATGGTGCTTGGCGCCGCTGAAGTTAAAATGGTAGATATGGTGGCAGCATACGGCGTTTTTGCCAACAATGGTACACTGCACCCAACTTCGAGTATTTTAACAATAGAAGACAAAGCTGGCCAGAAAATTTTTGAATGGAAAGATGACCCTAAAAAGGTCATTGACCCAGCAATTGCCTACGAAATTACTTCAATTTTATCAGACAACGAAGCCAGAAGTGCCACTTTTGGCAGCCGTTCTGCATTATATTTTAGCGATCGAAAAGTTGCTGTTAAAACAGGTACCACCTCTAGCTATCGCGACGCTTGGACCATTGGTTACTCCCCACAGATTGTAACCGCTGTATGGGTTGGTAACAATGATAATAAAGAAATGACGCACTCTGGAGCAGGCGCTATGGCGGCAGCTCCCGTATGGCATGACTATATGGCAGAAGCCCATAAATCTTTGCCTAAAGAAGATTTTTCCAGGCCAGACAATGTCAAAGACTGCTCAATAGCAAAATATTCAAATAAAAAACCGACCGATAAAACGTCTTCAGAAAACATCGTAAGAGATCTTTGTGCCGATTTTCAACTGTCTGATCAAGCTGACGATACCAGCTTTGTCGTTAAATTATACAAACCAGATCAAACTAAACTAGCTACAGACTCTACTCCTTCGGGGCTAGTGTTTGAAAAAACCTTTTTCAAGATTCGTTCTGAAAGACCAAACGATCCCATTTGGGAAAACCCCGTTCAAAAATGGGCGAGGGATAACGGAATTAACCAAGACCAAGTACCCACTGATAAATATGACGAAAACACCTCAAATGATAAGCTTGATATTTCCATCTTATCACCACTAAGTGATGCGACGGTTTCTGGAACAATTGGCCTCCAAGCATTAACATCGTCACCTTTTGGTGTAGATTTAATGACCTTTTATCTAGACGATATTCAATTAGCTCAACCGGAAGCCCCTTGGATTTATAATATAAATACTCTTAATTTTACTAATGGAAAGCATACTTTTAAAGCAACGTCTCACGATGCACAAGGACAAGAGGCTTCGGCATCGGTTTCTTTCACTATTGCCAATACTACAGGATCGCTTTCTTTATCAAGTATTACAGCTCAGCGCTCTGGCACATCGGTTGTACTAACTTGGACATCTAGCGATTTAGCAGATGGAACTGTGAAATATGGCTTAACTAATGCCTACGGAAGCATTCAAGCCGAAGGAAAAGGACAGCTAACGGCTCACTCGGTCACCATTGCAGGATTGACAGCAGGCACCACCTATCACTATCAAATTGTCTCCACTAATTCAACTAGCTCAGCTCAATCTGCCGACCTCACGTTTTAGTAAGTAGGGATATTGAGTATATAACACAGAACATAGAGCATAGAACTTATAAAGCAAAAGGCGACACATCACACGATGCATCGCCAATTGCGTTAAGCCAGAATGCCCAGAATGCTTTGGGCGCTAGCAGGGCATTACAACGCCCCTACGTTCGTCCATGACTGACGTGCTCCTTCGAGGAAGCCGCACAGTCGTTTATGCATCACGCCAAGCATCGCCCGATATGTTGCATCCCGAATCGTATACGCTGCAGTCACCGCTTCTATCATCGCGGTATAATGCAACATAAACACCAGGTTAGAGGATGCGACCTCATGCCCATCGAGCCCGACAAGACAGCACGCACGGCCTACGCACCAATTCGGGTGGAATTTCTGCCAGCCCTCCAAGTTAGCCGTTATCAGCTTTGCCTGGTCTGTTTGAATTCCCGTCCAAACTCTAGCAGGCTGCTGTCTAATCGAATCACGCAGCTCAGATGGGGCCCACTTGTAATGAACATCAACCATGGTGCCGGCGTGTATTGTGAAGGCATGTAACACCACACAATCACCAACTACAACTCCACGCACAACTACAGACACTCTCGCAAATTCAGCCAGCTTGTTAGCAATCCGATCAAGGTCTGCTTTTTCCATCGCGCTACATCCTTTCATTGCCTATCGCTTTAGCGAATTGGCTAGAAGTAGAAGAGTTTTATGTGAAATCCCTCAATCACCAATCGCATAAGCGAATCGGCTATGAGGAGATGTGAAAGAGCTACTCACGCTTAACGCGCCTAGGCTATATCACAATTTTGAGTACGTGTCGACAATAATTAATACTAGCGTTCAAGCTCGACAAACAACATTCGCCCAGATGTAGTTTGAAACACGCGAGAAACTATACAATTTACAGTTTTGCCAACTTGTTTTCTGCCATTTTCCACCACCACCATAGTACCATCTGATAAGTACCCTATACCCTGCCCGTCACCTTTGCCAATTTGAACTACTTCAATATTCAACTTTTCCCCTGGATAAATAAGCGGCTTTAAGGCTATTGCTAACTCATTTATGTTTAAAGTTATCACGCCTTGGATGGTTGCGGAGCGATTAAGTGTATTATCAGTCGTTAAAACCCTGCCACCACGCTCTTTTGCCAACATAATAAGCTTATTATCCACATCAGTCTTATTTGAATAGTCTTTTTCGATAATTCGTAATATTATGCGTGGATTTTGCTTCATCGCCTCTAAAGTCTGCATGCCTAAAATTCCTTTTTGTTTTTTAATTGCATCTTTACTATCTGATAATTTATGCAATTCTTCGATTACAAAAGTTGGAACAGCTAGTGGCATTACAATAAAACCGCTTTTAACTATTTCTAATATGCGCCCATCGATTAACGACGAGGTATCGCATAATACGTCTGGTAGTAAATTCAGATCTACCGATGTAATATCGCCTCCGCCAAAAGCCCATTTTTGAAAAAAATTGGAAAATCTCTTAGCCTGGGCCATAAATAAATCGAGTACTGCTACAACAGAAAATACATTTACAATAACCGGCAACCAACGCCCATATTGTCCAGGTAAGCCAGAGAAGGATTCGGCTAATAGTTGCCCAACAATTAATCCCAATATCAACCCAACAATGATAAAAAAAACATAAGGGAAAGAAGTTCGCATCAGCTTTCGCGTAACTATTAACGCACCCAAAGAAATACATAAAATTATTAAGAAAATTAAAGACTGCGTATTATCAAACACCATTATTCTCCTTTGACGGTAAAACTCGGCTTATAGCTTCTCCGATCGACTTTGCCAAAACTGCTTTTGTAAATCCTAATCTTTTAGCTTCTTTAAGTCTGTCTACTTGCTTTGTTACTGGGCGTATCTCTCCTAATAATCCGATTTCACCTACTAAAATATATTCACGGTTAATGACACGATTGTAAAACGCCGATGTGATTGCTAAAGCCACAGCCAAATCAGCCCCCGGATCTTGAACTTTGATGCCACCGACAACATTTATATATATGTCCGTACTTTCAATTTTTAACCCTACGCGGCGCTGCAGAACAGCAATAATAATATTTAAGCGATTTGGATCGTAACCAACTGTGGTTCGCTTAGGATAGCCATACCCACTTGGCACGGTCAGGGCCTGAATTTCTACTAACAATGGCCTTCTACCCTCCATAATAGAGGTTACGGCACAACCAGGGACTGCTACAGGATGTTCTGATAAAAATAAAGCCGATGGATTTTCAACGGTCTCTAATCCTTTTTCGGACATGTTAAAAATTGATACTTCATTAGTCGCGCCAAATCTATTCTTTACGCCGCGAAGTATTCGAGAGCTTTGGAATGCATCTCCCTCAAACGACAATACTACATCAACAATATGCTCCAATGTTCGCGGCCCTGCAATTGTGCCTTCTTTGGTCACATGTCCAACTAAAATAATTGCAATACCATTGTTTTTGGCTAGTGATTGAAATTTTTGCGCCGCGCCTCGAACCTGAACTATACTACCTGGGACGCCAGGTAAATCTGGGTCGATAGTTGTTTGGATCGAATCGATTATAACTAATTGGGGCTTGCGCTGCATAACAGTTGCAATAATCACGCCGAGATCAGTTTCTTGAAGAATGTCGATATTCGCACCGATTTTAAGACGATCGGCCCTGTGTGATATTTGTTCCAGAGACTCTTCACCTGATATATATAAAGTGTCCGATACTTTTGCCGAAATTTGCAAGAGCAAGGTAGATTTTCCGATTCCCGGCTCTCCCCCCAATAATATAAGAGACCCAGGAACAATCCCACCACCAAGCACATTATCTACTTCCAAATGTCCAGTTATAATTCGCGTTAGTTTACTTCTAGAGATGTCTTTGAGCGATACGGGTGTAGCAGCTGCGCTGTTTACTATACGCTCAGATGATTTACCTCTCGCCACTTCTTCGACTAAAGAATTCCAAGCTCCGCAAGAGTCGCACTTACCCTGCCATTTAGACATGGTTTTACCGCATTGTTGACAAACATATATTAGTGTATTAGCCATCAATTCTCCAAGTATTCACGAACCTCTTTAATATCAAGCTGAATCTCATTTTTTCCCATCCAATTATTTTCGCGCACTGATGCAGCAACGTCTAATCGTGGCCAAGTTAATATATTTGGATGATTACCCAATTTGAAACCAACAAATGGTATAACTGTGCCCTTTTGTTTTACCACACCTCGCAGATGTTTGCCACCACCCATTTTTTGCACCCTCTCTACCGTTACGTCGCTAATATAAAATAGTGGCTTGGCGTTTCCGTGGCCATACGGTTGCATCTTATTCAGTCTATGTACTAATTTTGCCTCAATTTCTGAAACTTCTAATTCAGAATCAAGTAATAATTGGCGATTATTATCACCCGCAGATCGTAGTTTGGTAAATGCAATAATCTGTTGGCAAAATTTATCATAATTATCTACTTTAATAGTCAGTCCTGCAGCATAGTTATGGCCGCCCCATTTATCCAACAGCAAAGTAAACTGACTCAAAATTTCTGGTAGTTCATATCCTGGTAAAGACCTAGCGCTACCCTTTAATAAATCACCATCCTCGCAAAAGCAAATGACTGGCTTACAATATTTTTCCATCGCTCTTGCTGCTATTAATCCAACAATGCCAATACCCCATTCTTTGCTTTTAATAACAATTATTGAGTTGTTGGTAAAATTTTCTGCTAAAATTTGCTCTTCTGATTGTTGAATAGCCTTCTCTAGTTCTTGTTGACGCAACAGATTTCGTTCATTTAAATCATGAGCAATTTTGCTTGCTTGCTCTTTGCTTTCCGTAGTCAATAAGTGAAAAACATCTTCTGTATTTTTAGAAACCCTACCCGAAGCGTTTATTCTCGGACCAAGTATATATCCTACTTCATAGCTTGTAATTGTGCTCACATCAATACCGCTAACCTCTGCTAATGCACATAAACCAATATTTCGACTTTTGCACAAGACTTTCAATCCGTAATATGCTAATACCCTATTTTCATCAACCAATGGCACAATATCGCATATTGTCGCAAGCGCGACTAAATCTAATTGCCATAATAGCCATTGTTTTGATAACTGGGCCTGCTTTGTTGATAAGGATTCTAAAAACTTATAAACAATCGCAGTAGCGCATATTTCTGGAAATGGATATGTTGTACCCACAAGTTTAGGATTGACGATAATCGCTTTCGGTAAATTTTCTTGCGGCTCGTGATGATCTAATATTATTACATCCATTTGTTTTGATCTGGCATAATCTACTTCTTCAATTGCATTGGTTCCATTGTCAATTGTAATTAGCAATTTCACACCTAAATCGGCAAATTTATCAATTCCGTCTTTGCTCAAACCATAGCCAGATTCACGACGTGGAATATGTACTTTTGCCTCAACCCCAATCTGTTTTAATCCAAGATATAATAACGCCGTCCCAGGTATACCATCTGCGTCATAATCACCAAATAATCCAATTGTCCAATTATATTTAATTGCATCTAATACTTTATTTGTAGCTTCCTTTATGTTTGGTAACAGCTCAAATAAATGACGGTGTTTGTTAAAATCTGGATCTAAAAATGCTTCATAGTCTTTTATGAATCTTTTAACCAATAGATCGCGAATTAAATCTTTATCTTTACGAGAAGCAATTATCCAATTTTTATCCATTTTATTTTATGTATGCCTTACCCAAAACTCTTAAATCTATATATTCTTTAACTTTATCTGGATGTGATGTCAGTACAATTTTCGCTGCCTCTAATTGAAGTTTACCGTCTCGCTGCGTGTTAATTAATAATTTAGGGCCAGTCTTACCAACTACCGAAACCTCAAAAGTGGTGACGCCCACTTCAAAATGATCAATTGGTACGCCAATAATACTTTCGTATGCATTGGCAACTTCAACCACAATAGAAATAAAACTGGGACTGGCAACATTGTCACTCATTTTTACCGATATACCAGAAGTATCTATAATTAAAGGCACGGCATAGTCTTTATGGGGATTCATTATCGCATCGCCATCCCTGCCCACGATAAACTTTGTTTCACCACTTTGCCAAATAACTGCAACATTTTTTTCGGCTAAATCAATTTTAATCGTATTTGGCACTCCACGATAAATTGCCACATCGGAAATTAGAGGCGATACTTCTTTTACTTTTCCTACTACTTTACCCGTAGGATATCGCCATAAGTTAAGATTAGTCGGCACAACTGCACTAATATTTTCTGAGCCAACATTTATGTTGCCAGTAATAATAACTTCATTTACAGTAAAAATTGGGGAAAATAAAACCCAAGCAAACAAACCTATGCTTAATACAATAACTAAAACACGCATTATTGGACGCATAATAGAAGGCTTTTTCTCTACTACTTTCTCCGTTAGTCCGCTCATCTTAGCGTGCTTACGAATTGTGCCACGATTTATCGTTTTGTTTATTTTGGGAGTCGGTTGTGAAATTAATCGCATCAAAAATCCTAACTTATTTCGCCCAGATACCAAGATATTCAACTTTATCAACTATTTTAGCCCTGCCGCTATCTTTGATCGCTTTTGTAATTAATTCTTTCAATTGAAAAATTTCACTTGCTGATGCGTTTCCCAAGTTAACGATAAAATCTGGATGGTCTTTAGCAACAATCGCATCTCCAATATTCAATTTTTTATTAATTAGATCTTTCAGAAGATTGGCAATATTAACATCTTCTTCCGGCGCAATATGAAAGAAGCTACCGGCAGAGTGATGTATGTCAGTCAAATTATAGGGATAAAACTTTTTAGATGACTCTTGCATTCTCTCCATTATTTCATCGCGGCGCTGTTGACGCAACTGCAATAGCACCGTAAGTATTATAGGTTTTGGTTGCTGCCATTCTCGTAATTTTGAGGTATGTTCATGATAGTTCATCCAATCTACACTGACCTGTTTAAGCTGTGCAGGATGTTCATCATCGGGAGGTAAAATTAATGTAATGTTTTTCACAACTTCGTCAATATTGTGATTTGAGACAGATGAATTATTATACACCGCACCACCAATAGTGCCCGGAATTCCGTACCACCACTCCAGACCAGATAAACTACGCGAGGCAGATTCGGTGACAACCCTAGAAAAAGTACAACCACTATCAACCATAACTTGATTTTTCTCTGTTAAAAACGAGATTCTTGAAGTTATGTTATGAATGACCAATCCGGGAAACCCAGCGTCAGAAAAAACAATGCCGCTACCTCCCCCAATAACTAAATAAGGCACCTTGTTTTTATGACAACAATCTATCGCAATAATTAATTTATCGATTTGATTCGTTTCATAAAAAAAATCTGCCACGCCACCCACTCTTAAAGTAGTGTAATCCCGCATTGGTACACTTTGACGGACTTCTTCGCCAAGTGCATCCTCTAATTTTCGTTTAACCGCATCGTGATCCATGCTGGCATTATAACATGATTATGCCCAATATGAGTACTACAAATATTGAAGGCGTAAAATTCAAATGCACAATTGACGAAGCCACGTTCAATGTGTAGTAATTAGTTACTTTAGTAATAATTGACCGACTTTATAAACATCTGTGGCGCCCATGGTTAAAATTAATGTCCGGCTTTTAAGATAATTACGAACTTTATTAGCTGCTTCTTCGTTGCTCTGCGCCAATTCAACATCTTGCCCCAACTTAACCGCGCGATACATCAGTTCTTCACTTGTAGCTACCTCTACGTCTTCATCACTTTCTCTGCCAGGAACTTTATAAACAGGCAATAATATAACTTTATCAGCAATATCTAGGGCGCTAACCGTTTCATCCATTTGATGCCTAAGCCGCCCCGCTTGATGAGGCTGGTAAATAAGTATTAATTTCATATCAGGAAAAGTCTCTTTTGTTGCTTCTAACGTAGCCCTCAACTCACTTGCGTGATGCCCATAATCATCGTATATCTTTGTCTCCCCAACGCTACCTATATATTCGAATCGTCTTTCAATCCCAGGAAATGACTTTAGCGCGTCAATAATAATTGCATGAGGCACTCCTAATATACTTGCCATTTCATAAACCGCAGTTGCATTTAACAAATTATGTTTTCCGGGCATATGTAAAGTTATACCTGCTAGTGGTTCGGTGTATTTTATTAGGGTACCATCAAAACCCTTGATGATATTATGCGACATTGGATACTGGTAATTAATCACTAAAGCGTGCGTGGTTAGATTTACCAACTTTTTAAAAGCATTCTCATATTCTAATGCTGTTGGATAAGTATCAAAGTGATCTTGTTCAACTGATGTAATAATTGCATGAGTAGGGTTATATTCCAAAAAACGACGCGCATATTCATCTGCTTCTATAACAAAAATACTCTCATCACCCAACCTCGAATTTCCACCCCATTCCCCCAGTTTTGCGCCCAATGCCACGGTTGGATTAAGCCCTGCTTTCTCTAATACCCAACCCATCATGGCTGTAGTAGTAGATTTACCATGCGTACCAGCAACAGCAATGCGAATGTTAGCGCGATTAAAAAAACGTGCCGCCACTTGTGCAAAGGATAAACATGGAACATCAAATCTCTTAGCTGCTTCTATTTCAATATAACCACTCGAACTGTTAGTAATCGCTGCGCTATACCAAATTTCATTTATATCTTTAGAAACGTTTTCCGCACGATGCGAATTAAAAATTCGAATACCCATATTCTCCAATTTATGAAAATCATTTGTGCTGGAACTATCCGATCCGGTGACAACATAGCCATTATTAATCGCAATATCTACTAGATACGCTGCGGCCGTACCACCGATTCCGATTATATGTACTTTCATATCTTTACCTCATTTAAAATAATTTCGGCCACGCTTTCCGCTGCTTTGATAGGATTCACAGTAGCAATATCAATCGACATTTTATGTAATTTATTTTTGTCTTCTGCAATATTTTTTACAGTATTAAATAGTTTTACGCCCGTAAGATCTGATTGTTCATAATATTGTGCGCCACCACACTTTTCTACATACCTCGCATTCGCCCTTGCATGATCGTTGGCACTAGTTGGAAGAGGTATAAGGATCGCAGGTAGCTTAAAAAAAGATAAATCAGTAATTGTGCCTGCGCCTGTACGCGATACGGCTAATTTACTTTTACCCATAATAACGGCTAATTCTGTTTGGGATAAATATGCCACAGGATGATAAAGCAATCTTTCCCCCAAATTAAGTTTATTTTTCTCTCTTATTGCTTGATCAATATTATTTGCGCCCACTTGATGAACCACGTTGAAAAAATTTACATATCCGTTAAGTTCATCCCAAATCAATTGATTGATAGCTGCCGACCCCTGGCTTCCCCCTAAAATGAGTAAAGTATTTTCTTTAAGATTATACTTTTGAAATATTTTTGCTGATACTTCGCTTGAAACATTATGACGCTGAATTGGATTTCCTGTATAGATAGCGATTTTCCTAACCCAGCTAGGATAATATCTAACTGGAAAACCACAGCATAGTTTTTTAGCCATTCGCAGCAGCAGCCGATTAGTCAACCCTAAAACAATATCAGATTCGTGAATTACTACCGGTATTCCCAATAATTTCGCTGAAAAAACTACGGGTGCAGAAACAAAACCAGATTTAGAAAAGACAACATCTGGCTTTATTCGTTTTAAAATTCGCAGAGATTGTAATACGCCCCCGATGGTTTTTAATATATCGCTAATATTGTCAACTGAAACGTAACGACGGATTTTTCCAGTATCAATTGGATAAAAATCTATATTGTTATCTCGAGCGACTATGTTCGCATAACCATCTATCATTCCAATCCAAGACAAATTAACATCGGGATGGTTTTGCAACACTTTCGCCACAGCTAGCGCTGGCTCTACATGCCCACCAGATCCACCACCTGTTATAACAATTTTGATTTTATTGTGATTTTGTTTCATTTCACCTTTGAAAAATATTCTTTCAATAATTCATCATTATTAATTTTAAATTCATCATTCTTTTTCTATATACCTTGATATATTCAATATTACTCCTGTTGCCATAAATAGTGCCACCATTGCCGATCGGCCATAACTTACAAACGGAAGTGGCACACCCGTCATTGGAATCAATGAAGTCATGGAGCCAATATTAATTAATGCCTGGCCAACAAACCATACAGTTATGCCAATTGCCAAAAGGGATCCAAACATATCTGGCGCAAATTTAGCAATTCTTATGCCTCTTACTCCAATAAATCCATAGACCAATATCAAAGCCGAAGTTCTGAAAAATCCCAGTTCTTCAACAATAATCGCAAATATTGAATCTGTATGCCCTTCTGGCAAAAAACCCCTCTTTTGTACACCTTTAAGGAAACCCTTTCCCCACAAACCACCTAAGCCAATAGCAATCTTTGCCTGTACTGCATGGTATCCTGCCCCTGTTGGTGAATTTTCGGCATTAATAAATGTTGTTAATCGTTGCAAACGATAAGGTGCAATTTTTATTGCCAAAACGACCATTCCAATTAAACTACCAATTACCGCCGATATTTGTGTTAGTTTTGCACCTCCGCATATGTACATTGCTAATGCGACAATCATCATCACCCCGAGTGAACCTAAATCTTTTTGGGCAAGCATTAAAGCACCAATTGCCGAAATAATTATTACAAACCAACTAAATCCTTTCCAGGAATGCATCTCTTCACGTTTTTGGCTAAACCAGCTGGCAAGAAAGAGAATGAATGACAATTTTGCAAATTCAGATGGCTGAAAAGTTTGCCCTGCAATGCTTACCCACCGATGCGCGCCCTTTGTTTCACCCTTAGATAGCAAAAATACCGAAACTAATAATATTACAGTTATTAGCATCCATGCAACTCCGTATTTTTGATATCGCCGATAATCAATTTGCTGAATGATTATCCAAGCAATAATACCAATAACGTACGAAATTAATTGTAGAAATAAATAATAAGTAGAATTCTCTGGATTATTTGTAGCAACGCGAGAAAGTTCTGCAGAAGCCGAGTACAACATTAATAAACCAAAAACCGACAACCCAAATATGGCTATCGCTAATTGCATATCAATTTTACCTTTGTCCCGAAATCTCACCTAAATCTCCAGTTTTTAGTCATTAGTCATTAGTCATTAGTCATTAGTCATTAGTCATTAGTCATTAGTCATTAGTCATTAGTCATTATAATGAATTATTCCATAATTCTGCACCTGTAGTGAGCTTGTCGAAACTATTCTGCATTCTGCAATCTCCATTTTTCACCCATGAAGAGAATGCACCGATTTTTCAAACTGCCCTGCTCTATCATAAACATTTTTAAACATCCCAAAACTGGCACAACCGGGTGAAAATAGTACATAATCACCTTCGCTCGTTGATTTTTCCGCTAAACGAACTATTTCGTTCATACTATTGGTATTTTCTAAAATTATTTCAGGGGTAGTTGCTTTTTCTTTAGCAGACACATCTTCAATACATTGTTTGATTTCTTTTGCAGTATCACCCACTAACAAAACTTTAGATATTCCACATCTAATCAACTGTAACGCCAAATTTTCAAAGCCATATCCTTTAGAGCTACCCCCAATTATTACTAGCGGATTATTAACAGCATAAGCCTGAATAGCCGCTTCGGTGGAATCTGGGGCAGTAGAGAATGCATCATCTATCCAAATCCTTCCAGAGAACTTTCCAATTTCAACCAATCTGTGGGGTAAACCAGAAAAACCACCCAGTGTTTGCCTAATCGATTTATAAGACACCCCATAAGAAAGCGCTACCGCTATCGCTGCACAAATATTGGATAAGTTATGCTCACCCCGTAGCTTAATACTTCTGCTATTAATGATTTTTTTATTGATTAACATCCCACTCTCAACTATCCATACGTTACCATTATATTTTTTTACAAAGACCCCAGGATCGACATATTTTCTAGTCGAAAACCATGTAGTGCAAGCTTGGGTTAACATTGCAAAATTAACCGAGGTTAATGAATCGGCATTTAAAATTGCCAAATCTTTTTTATATTGGTGTTGCACGATATTAGATTTTGCCTCCACATATTCGTCTAATGTTTTATGATGATTAAGATGCTCGACTGTTATATCTTGTACTACAGCGACGTGTGGGCTTATTGACAAGCCTTGCAACTGAAAACTAGATAACTCCAGTACTGCTAACTCATTCTTATCAATATCTACCAACCAATCGATAAAAGACTCACCGATATTGCCTCCATATCGAACTTTTTTGCCACCGTCTAACAACAATTTGTAAATGAGAGCTGTTGTAGTACTTTTACCTTTAGTGCCCGTAACAGCGACGGTATGATGCGCGTAATATTGTAAAAAAATCTCAGTTTGACTAGTCACCTCTACGCCATTTTTTTTAGCCTCTTGTATTTCTGCAGTTAGATACGGAATTCCAGGACTGCGCACAATAACATCAACCTCACCCAATCCACTCAAATAATCAACACCGCCAATAATAGATGTTTCCTCTAATTTAGAAATTAGGAATTCGTCATTAGAAATTGCGGACTTTATCTCACTCGCACTCTTTTTATCTCTAAGATCGATCAGCGCACCGTATTTCACCAAAAACCCGGCTACCGCTACCCCTTCTTTTCCGCATCCCAAAATTGCTACGGTTTTACCCGAGAATCTTTTTTTCAGTTCATTATTAATATTCATCACATCTTAATGATACAGAAAAACCGGAACTAAATCGAGGCTCTGGCAAGTACATGCCTAAGGGTTTTCTAGCGTTACAT
Organism: uncultured Candidatus Berkelbacteria bacterium; assembly: GCA_903954185.1. Classification (GTDB taxonomy): domain Bacteria; phylum Patescibacteriota; class UBA1384; order CAJBMM01; family CAJBMM01; genus CAJBMM01. Next base: position 52,595 of record CAJBMM010000005.1, read on the forward strand.
CATGCGATAAAAAAGTCCCATTTAAAAATACTTCAGCATCATTTTGATTAACAAACCTTAAGATTGCATCATTATTATTATAGAACTCGATATAATGATTGCCTGCACCATAACCAGTTATCTGGTAAGAACCGCCACCATCAGTCGTAGCAATATAGCCATCTAAAACCACCGTCAACCCAGATGCTGAAGCACCATTCTTATATTTTGCTTTTCCAGCGATGATAGTCGCGTCAATTGCAGAGGTAAGTTTGTCTGTAGTATCAGCAGACCCGTGCCTATTAGAGGTAATGAAATATATGCCAAATCCTAATAACAATACTACTAGAACGGCGATAATAGAAATATTTAGTTTATTCATCAAAGCACTTTCTTGCCAATAGTTGTTAACATTTTTTTCAAGAAAGGATCGGTCGTATTATTTACCCTTCTTTTATATTCATCTGGATACATATTAACCGCATGAAATACCGAAGCGAATAATTCATCATAGTTATCACGTGGGTGACCGCCAGATGCGTCTGGATCACGCATGAAACTGCTGTCTTTAAGTTTCCCAAAACAATCCTTGTTATCATACTTTCCACACAAACTCCAAGCATTCTTCCAATATTGTGTAATTTTATTTGGTTGCAGGTTAACAGTGCAATATTTATTCTGGCCCTTATTCTTCATCAAAACCGTATGCCCAAATTCATGAGTAAATACATCCTTAATCTCGAGAAGAGCGTTCCGATATACCAGATAATCGATAAATGAGCTCTCAGCAACAATTTCATATTGCTTCACCTGGGGGTCAATTTGAATCACTGGCTCAATACATGACACGGCGTGTGCATTGCTTGTATAACTTTGCAGAATTTTCACCTGCGAAGGTAATTCCGGATAACGCTTTTGGTACGTTTTTGTCAACAGAGCATATTGTTCCTCAATAAGATTGGATACGTTTTCTAACAACACCTGATTGTCATTTAAATACTCATTTCTTCCAATCCAAAATAGATTTGCCAATAAACCCTGAGGCTTATGTTGTGATTCGAGTGATTCCCGGTAAATTCTTCCTATCTTTATATCGTTTTCACCCCTCCAATTAGATTTTGTGTACAAATAAAGTGGTTCAACCTTCATTTTTTCTGGATAATAATTGTTTCCCCCAGCATATACAACAAAATAAAAACTACCAGCAGGGAGTTCAACTAATTTATCTAGTATAATGTGACCTTTATCGTCTGAGATATAATCCCTTATCTTCGTAATTTGATCAGTACCAGAAAGGTTCTCGACTACACGGTATAGAGTAAACGTGTCATTCTTGATCGGTATAACAATTCCTTCCGCATCTTTCACTGTTTGTAAAAGCACTATTAGATCGACATTATATTTTTGGATAGGTGTATCTTCAACAGTTAAGGGGAGGGTGATCTCTTTTGTTTGATCATAGTTGTCAGAGAAACTAAATTCATCTGAAAAATCAGAAACGTATCCTGAATCGTCATCGTGATAAGTCGCATACACATGATAGAAGTACCCTGGGACTAGTTTTGTTTTATCATCACGATATTCATTACTAATCTCAAAATTACCATCAATATTATTAATTAATTCAATTATTCTGGTTTCCGCTTCCCACTCAGAGTTGCCAAATTTACGACGGTAAACTCTTACGTCGTAGCCGATCAAATCATTCTGATTTGTTTGAGGATCGATATATAATTTACCAGTAATTTTGTTAGGCTCTTTTTGCTCTGCTTTAATATCATTTTTTCCTAAATTCGTTGTATTCAAAACAGTAGTACCCCCAGATAACGAGTAATTAATTCGCCCAGAATCTGCACGAACTAAATCGTAAGCAGGGCTCACATTTTTGTCTGGGTTTAATTTGTAATTAACCTGGGTTGGTTGCAACAATTTTTTTGATACATCATACGAAGTGTTAAAACGGCAAGTTGAATTCGGGTCACGTTGGTCTGGCTGATAATTGCAGATTTGTATATTTTTACGTAAATCAACAGAATAATACGAATAATTTGTGTTAGCGGGCATGTAACCTGGATATTGCCATTGAAATCCAAAGTTTGAGCTTATCCACTGATAATTTAGATGATAAACTCCATCTGCTCCCGTTTTAACATTTTCATCGAAAATAGTTTTAGTTGCCGAACCTTGTGTAAAATTAATATCAATACCAGGTAATGGCAGATCTGTACTAGTTAAATTCACATGCCCGCATATTAAGGGTGCCTGCAAGTAGACATCGAACAGGTTGCGACCTGCAACAATTGTAATTTCTTTCGTATATTTATAGTTATTATAATACTTAACAGTTAGCGTTGCTTTCCCAGTATGAATTGTAGAATTATTGTTAGTACCCGAAAAAGAATAGTTCCCCGCAAAGTCGGCAAGTCCATTTCCAACATAAGTATTGTCTGATTTATGTATTTTTCCGTCTTGAGTAAGTGTTACTTCTGCGCCAGGTAACCGATAATTCGTGCCTTTAACCGTTACCGTACCCATTACTACAAAGTTTGGTCCGATATCAAAGTTAGCATTTAATAAATCTTGATTTTCTCCATTAGAATAGCCCGCATTACCTCTAAAACTTTGACTTACGTATTTCTCTTTACCATCTGGACTGGTGTATTCAACTAAGAATCGGTGCCCAGTAATATAATCAACCGTTGTCATAACAGCCTCATTAGACCATCCAAATGAGAGTGATTTCTTTGTAATTTTCCCCGTACGTAGCACGGTATTAGTATCAATATCAATGAGCTGGGTAGTAAAGCCTATGTATTGTCTTAAATCAGCATTCAGACAGCTAGAGGAAGAACACCTACCAGCATAAGCAGTAATTGCCTTGGGTGATGAATCCATCATTATTGAGGCACGAATTCCTGTTGGGCCGTGTACTTGGTTTTCTCCATCACTAACTAAAACCGTCTCTTCATAGCGCGACATGCCTTGCCTGGTTATTACTAATTTTGCAATGGCTTTTTTTGTATCAAATGTTAGGTGCGGAAAAGTAAACTTACCATCCGCGTCAGAAACAGCATTAAATTTGTTTCCGTTGCTAAAATCTAAACTCAATTGCGCTTTTACAACTGATTTATTGCTATTGCTAGTAGCGTCAAAATATTGCACTAAACCTGAATAGTCGGCCCCAAATTCTCCCTTTTCCCACAAAGGACATGTGACCAAAGCATCAGCGGCATGAACATTGCGCTGACTATAAATATGCTGAACCGTAAATATGGAAATAGATATTAAAACTATCGAAAGTAGCACGTATTTAGTTGATATTCGATAACTGGTCATTCAACCTCGGCCAAGTAATGCAACTACAATTCCAACCAATGCACAAACGCCACCGATAACCCAAAAACGCATTGTAACCTTTGCTTCTGGCCAACCGATAGCCTCTAAGTGATGATGAAGGGGAGCGGAGAGAAATAATTTTTTTCCGCCATGTGTCTTCCTATATAAAATCTGGACTATTACCGATAAGGTTTCTGCAATAAACACCGCGCTAATGATTATCAATACAATAAAAGTGTTGGTAAGCATTGCAATAACCCCCAATGTAGCCCCCAGTGCCAATGCGCCCGTGTCTCCCATAATAAATCTTGCAGGATAAATGTTAAACCACAAAAATGCCAAGAGTGCACCGACAACTGTTGCACAAAAACCTGCTATACCAAAACTGCCATTAACAAAAGCAATAATACCATAAGCCGAATATGCCAACGCCAATAACCCACCAGCCAACCCATCTAAGCCATCGGTAATATTCACAGCATTTGACATTCCTACTATTGCCAACACAAACAAAGGAATATACCAAACACCAATAGTAAAATCTCCTACGGCAGGAATGTGAATACCATATTTCGTTCCCCATTCTAGTTTGCAATAAAACCAAAGCGCTCCAATAATAGCAATAATTAATTGCCAAATGAGCTTATGCCTTCCACGTATCCCCCCACCATTTGGCCCAATACGAAAAATATTATAAAGATCGTCTGCCAAACCTAAAATAGCAGTAGTGAGCAATGTAAACATCAAAAGCCAGGTTTGGTTTCTAGTACTATTAAAAAGTAGGGACAAAATTAACACCGGAACCCACACTAAAATTCCCCCCATAGTCGGTACATTCTCTTTTCCTTTATGCAACTGACTAAATACTGGGGTAGAACCTTGTCTAATTTTTTTACCAAGCTTATAACGATATAAAATATCGGTTAAAATAGGAGTGAACAACATTGCAAGCGAGAAAGAGGCAATTGTAAGCCAAAATAATTTTTGTAATGCTCTAAAATCAATGGCGATGGTTTCCAATAAATCTCCTTATTCTCTAACTATACTTTTATCTAAGTTATTGAGCAATAATTGAATGCATTATTTATTAGGTGCTATATGAAAATAATTCTTTAATAAATAACTTGCAATTTGACCCCATAATGGAGCTGCCGAGCTTTCAGCGAATTCAACACCCTGCGGCTCTTCTAACGTAACAAACATGGCAAATTTTGGATCTTCTGCGGGAGCATAACCGGCAAATGACCCATTATTCTTATTCTCAAGATATCCTTTACCTTCAGGATCTGCAATTTGTGCTGTTCCCGTTTTCCCTGCGATATTATATCCTGCTACGCCAGCCTTTTTTCCATGTCCTCGAACAACTACTTGCACCAACATTTCAGTTACTTCTTTTGCCACTTTTTCGCTAATAACATTACGAACTTGTACAGGTTGAAATTCCTCTATCTGCCCATTTGGCAATTCAATATTTGCAACGGAATACGGTTGCATGTAGCTGCCATTATTTGCAATTGCTGCATATGCCATTACCATTTGCAAAGGAGTAACCGTAACACCTTGCCCAAAAGCAATAGTTGCAGTATTAACAGCTCTCCAATTCTGGATAGACGGAAGCTGGCCAGTACTTTCACCTTCTAAATCTATACCTGTTTTATCACTAAAACCAAACCTAGAAAGATAGTCGTTGAATAACTCTCGACCAAGTTTATTACCTATATCAACCATACCAACGTTATCAGAATTTACCAACACGTCGGTCACAGATTCGCGCCCAAACGCTTTATCCTCTGCTGTATGAATATCATAACCATCAACATTAACCGATGCAGCATAAGTATTTTCATAATCTGCAGCCATCTTTCCCGAATCTATAGCAGATGCAATAGTAATTGTCTTCATAACACTTCCGGGCTCGAAAGACCTAGATATGCACGGATTCTGAAATATGTTTTGTTCCCCAGATTTAACTTCGTTATATTTATTTGGATCAAATGTTGGCGCGTTTGCCATTGCTATTATCGCGCCGGTTTTAGGATTTACAATTATTACCGAAGCACTTTTTGCAGTGAATTTGTTCATTGATTCAGCCAACATTTGCTCTACCGTTGCTTGAACATCTCTGTCGATTGTTAAAACAATATTAGCGCCTTTATTTTGCCCCCCTGAAGAATCGTTTAGATATACATTTCCAAATCCATCCCTAGTCGCTTTTTGGTCAGAGGCAAAACCTTGCAACTGATTATTATAATATCCTTCCACTCCGTATTGACCATTACCCTCTGCATTAACGAATCCTAATAGCGAAGCAGCTAGCGATCCCTCTGGATAACTACGAATATATTCGTTGCTCACACTTACTCCAGAAAAATTAAGGGATTTAATTTTCTCGCCCACTTCGATAGATAATTTTCTTGCCACAGGCGGTATATAAGCTTTATCATTATTTATTTTGTTAAATAATTCTTCTTTTTCAACACCAATTAAAGGGCTTAAACTATCTGCAACTTTTCTTACATCTAATATGTTACGTGGAATTACCTCTACCATCACTTTGGGTTCATTCAAAGCAATTTCAACATCGTCTTCGCCAGGCTGGCCATTAACCAAAATTTCGCCCCTATCTGGGTTAACCGTAATCGATACAGCTTGTTGCGCCCTAGATCTTGCTTCGGCTAAGCCATTACGAAGAACTGATTTTGTAAATAATTGTATTATAAGCCCAAATATAAAAACCAAAATCACTATCAAAATAACACTGGCACGCTTAGACGTCCGGTATGTGCTATCAATCGCGCCAGTTAATCTATTTGGTTTCATATTAAGTTATTATATGTGCTTTATTGGTTCACGCCAAGCTCGGTGGCACCCTGAGTCAAACCTAATCCTTCAGCTTTCTTTTTAGTCTCATTCGCAGTTCTATTCCTAGCTTCTTCTGCTTTTAAAACATCAAGTTGGTTTACAAGTTGCTCCTTTTTGTCGCTTATCCCACGAATTACTGCTTCACTTTGATTGGTTTTAGAAACATTCAAAATATACAAAGATAACAGCACCCCAATAGCTAAGATAGATATCATTTTAAACGCATTTGGTCCGATATATGCCTGCGCACTAGAACTTCGTCTTTTCGTTCCGTGACGATAATATCGCGTACCAGAATAAATAACTCGACGCCCCATTTAACTCCCTCCTTGACTTTGTTGCTCGGTGATTAGGTGATTAGGTGATTAGGATTAATTCCTAGTCAACTAATGACTAACGACTAACAACTATATCTTTTCTGCCACTCGCATTTTGGCACTACGGCTACGTGGATTTCCTTTAATTTCTTTTTCGCCTGCAATGATTGGTGATTTAGTGATAATTTGTAAGGATGCCTTATGATTGCATTGGCACACTGGCATATTTGACGGACAAATACAGTCCAATGCCTCATTTCTAAAAAAGTTTTTAACAATTTTGTCTTCGCCAGAATGAAAGCTAATAACTACAATTCTTCCGCCCTTAGCCAATAAATCTGTCGACTTTGCTAATCCAGCCATTAGTTGGCCAAACTCGTCATTTGCTTCAATTCGTAAAGCTTGAAAAACTTTGGTTGATGGGTTAATACCATGCTTATACGGAACCACCGATTCTATCAAAGTTCTTAATTGCTCCACGGTTTTAATGCGATTTTTTTGTCTTTCGCTAATTATTTTATCTACTAAACGGTTTGTGCCCTCTTGACCATTCTCGGTAAATAATTGTTTTAGCTCTTTTGCCGTCCAATTATTGATAATATCTGCCGCACTCTTTCCGTTTACCCCAATTCGCATATCAAGTGCTCCGGTGCTTAAAAAACTTAAACCGTAGCTTGCGTCATCTAGTTGCACAGAGGAAACACCTAAATCCAATAGAATAAAATTAACAGATGAAAAATTGTTTTCGGCAGCTATTTGATCAATTTCGCCAAACATCCCTTTGGCCAATATAAGACTTGGATTGCAAATATGGTTTTTGCAATAATCTAAAGCTTTTTCATCTTTATCAATACCAAGATATTTCCCTGAATTTCCGATGATATTTAACAGTGCCAAAGCATGACCACCAAAGCCAATTGTTCCGTCGATAACGCTATCGCCTTCTCGTAAATTACTTTGTTCTATAACGTGTTGTAAAAGTACTGGAATATGTGGGGAGTTATCTTGCATTGCAGACCTTTGCGATTATTATTTTGCCCCCAGTTTTCAATTTTTAATTTCTAGCGACTAGAAACTAAAAACTAACAACTCTACTAAACTCCAAAATCAATTAACTTTTCGGCGATTTCATCACTGTGTGATTCTACATCGGCCTGTTGTTCTGCCCAAACTTTGTTATCCCAAACTTCAATGCGATTAAATAACCCTGCAACGACCACGTTGGTTTTTAGTTTGGCAAAATCACGTAAATAGGCCGGCAATACTACCCGCCCTTGTTTGTCTAATTCTATTTCCATTGCTCCTGCCAACATTAATCTCGAAAACTGTCTGGCATCTTTTTGGCTTAATGGTAAATCGGAAAGTCTTTCAATTAAAGATTGCCATTGGGACTTAGTATAAATAAACAAACAACCATCTAAACCACGCGTAACTATTGCACCTTCGGTTAAAACACTGCGAAATTTAGCAGGAATTTGTAATCTGCCTTTTTCGTCTATGTTGTGATTATATTGTCCAATAAACATCTATCGCACCTTCGGCTTGAGTGCAAAATGCAAAGTGCAAAATGCATAATTATGGAATTTTTTGAAAATTGAAAATTGAAAATTGAAAATTCTGTTATATATGGCCTCTCCAACGGCCAACTGGAATCTTTATACAAGAAACCAAGCTGACCGTTGGATCTAAATTTCGGCCTTTTGCCCCTCCTTAAAGCCCCATAACAAGCGAGACGCTCGTAAATAGGGTGGCTTACAAAGTGTCTGCGGCTAATAAAAGTTATCCACAGGGTTATCCACTTTTCCCCACTTTGCCCCACTTTTAAGGATCTAGATTGATATTAGCCCCACATCTACCCACTGTCAATACAAACAAAACCCGAAAGTTTGCATAAGGATGTGCGAAAAGCACCCAATAAATTGAGCACTTCGCCTTTATAATGAGCATTTCAACTCACATACATAGTTGTTATTCCTGCGCATGCAGGAATCTACATAATAAATCGGATAACTGGATTTCTGCCCATTCGACAAGCTCAGGGTCTCTAGTGCAATCGATTGACCTTCGCCCGTCTCGTTCGAGGCGAACAGCCGAGGTGGACAGGAATGACAGTGAGTAAGTTTAAAAAATATTTATATTTGATCGGCTATTTTATCTATTTTGATGCGGGATTGTTCCATTGTATCTCTGTCTCGCAGAGTAACCGTTTTATCTTCTAAAGTTTGAAAATCGATAGTTACGCAAGCGGGAGTGCCAATTTCATCTTGACGGCGGTAGCGTTTGCCAATAGAACCACTTTCATCATATTCCGTCATAAGACCAGTAGTCTTAAGATCGTGGAAAATGCCTTTGGCAACATCAACTAGTTCCGGTTTGTTTTTTAAAAGTGGCATAACTGCTACTTTTATTGGTGCAATACTTTTATTAAACCGCAACACAGTTCTGCTTCCACCCTCATCGGATTTTTCGCCATCCTGCTCCCTGCTCCCTGCTTCCTGTTCCCTAATTTCCTCTTCATCATAAGCATCAAAAAGTGCCATCAAAGTAGCTCTATCTGCGCCAACAGACGTTTCTATTATATATGGAGTGAATTTTTCACCCGTAGATTCATCAAAATAACTCAAATCTTTACCAGAAAACTGAGAGTGACGCGAAAGGTCCCAATCGCCACGATTGTGAATACCCTCAAATTCGTCCCAACCCCATGGTGTTTTATATTCAATATCTTCAGCTGCTTTGGCATAATGTGCCAACTTATCATGTGGTAAGAAATGTATGTTTTGCAAATTAATGCCAATAGCCTTATACCAATTCAAGCGCGTCTCTTTCCATTCGGCAAACAATTTGTCAGCTGACTTTGGATTGCAAAAATATTGCATTTCCATTTGCTCAAACTCACGCGTTCGAAAAATAAAATTTCCAGGTGTAATTTCATTCCTAAATGCTTTACCAATTTGCGCAATACCGAAAGGAATTTTCTGCCTGCTGGTATTTAAAACATTCTTAAAATTAACATAAATTCCCTGGCATGTTTCACCGCGAAGATAGATTTCAGATTTTTCACCCTCAATAGTACCCAAATAAGTTTTCATTAAAATGTTAAAATTTTTCGGATCGGTAAAGTTGTCTTTTGTTCCGCAATTTGGACAAACTAGTTTACCATCTTTCGCCTTTGCCAATTTATCTTCTCTAAATCTGTTATGACACTGCTTACACTCCACCAAAGGGTCAGTAAAGCTATCCACATGCCCACTGGCTTCCCAAGTGCGTGGATGCATTAAAATGGCAGCATCTAAGCCTACAACGTCATCACGCTCTTGCACCATTGCCTTCCACCAAGCTGCTTTAATGTTATTTTTAAGCAATACACCATACGGACCATAATCCCAAGTACTAGCTAGCCCACCATAAATCTCGGACGATGGAAAAACAAAACCACGCCGTTTGGCTAAATTAACAATTTGATCTAGGCTTTTTGCACTCATAAAATATTTAAATAATCATTTAATCGACTTATTAAGATTGAGTATACCACAATTAGGATTCTTGCACTAATAGCTAATGTGCCCACACGCATAGTTTTTGATCTTAATTATCAGCCGAAACGGCGCGCCCATCACCTGGGTGCGCCGTTTCACTTCACATTGAAAATATATTGATTCTAATTCCTAAACAATATCATCTACAATACACTTTTGAACCACCCAATCTGCCCATTGACTGAATTGTTGCAACACTTCTAAATTACCCGCTTGCGCCTGCAGCGCGTATGTATCGTATTTATTATTTATCGCCATTTCTAGATTTGCAACTTGAGTTAAATCTACACGGTTTTGCCTCATTTGCGCCAATTCTTGACTACGCGTTAATCCAATCAGTTCAATAGTTGCTTTCTGAAGTCGCGAAGTATCCCCCGCCGCAACTTCGGCCACCAACCTATCTAAAGCATTATGTTGTTCATTTCGCCTTTGAGCGTACATTAAATTCTGTGCGTGCCCTTGTTCTGTTGCAGCATGTGATAGTCTTAAATTTACGCCATATTTGTTAATTGCTAGCTTTACGTTAGCAAGTGGGTCTCCGCCCATCGCTTCTGGACGTGATAATCTTTCACCCATATTCCCATCCTATCCAAAATTATAATATTCTAATAACACATTAAGTATAAAACAATTAGCTGGATAAATAAATTCTTTTTACAGATTCTGGAATGCGCGTTACCACTTCGTAAGTATTTGTATCTAAAATTTTTGCAACCTCATCAACCGTAATTTCCTGCCTACCCTGTTTACCAATTACCACCACTTCTTTGCCTATGTGCAATTTAGAACTTATACGAACTGAGGATAAATCTACGATAGTTTGCCCCATGCATATTCTACCAATGACAGGACATTTCCACTCATCGATTAGAACATAACCCTTGTTAGAAAGGCCCCTGTCGTAACCATGAGCGTAACCTATTGGCAAAATACCGATATTCATATCGGCAGCTGCGGTAAAGGTTTGCATATACCCCACCTTGGCACCTTTTTTAATACGCTTAATTTGTGCAAGCTTTGTTTTTAATGATAACGCAGGCTCTAACCCTTCGCCATTTGGCTTATAGCCGTAAAGGGCAATTCCAGGACGCACGGCGTCAAAATGATACTCATTTGATTTAAATAGAATACCAGATTTGGCCATATGGACAGCAGGCACTAAAAACCCATTCCTTTGCAAATCAAACAAACACTTTTGCATAGAGCTAAATTGCTCTGCGACAAAACTCTCATCGTCTTCATCGGCAAAGTGAGAATAAATACCATCTACTCGTAAATATGGCAATCGCATAATTTGCGGCACAACTTTATCTACATCTTCGGCTGCAATACCAAGCCTACTCATTCCTGTATCAATTTTTATGTGAACCCGAAGTGGTTTCTTTATTTTAGATGCGGCGCTGTTCAGTGCCTCTGCTTGCATTAAATCGTATACCGTGATTGTGACTTTTTTATCAATACATATTTCAACGTTCTCAATGTCGGTATAACTTAAATTAAGGATGGATTTTGAAATTCCATTATTACGAAGATCTAACGCCTCAGCGATGCTAGTCACCGCAAACATATCTATTCCAGATTTTTCTAGTACTTTCGATACTTCGATCAAACCATGTCCATAAGCATTAGATTTAACCACACCAATAACCCCAGTGCCTGATAATAATGATTTATTAATAACACCAAGGTTATTTTGTATTGCTAATAAATTAATCTCTGCCCATACGTCACTATTCATAATTCTACCTTCATTTTATTTCCTATTATTTCATATCTTTGTAATTTTGCGACTTTATCTAACTCTATAACTAGATTATCATCTAATTTAATTCGCTCAAGCATATTAATATCACATTCTTGAATTAAACGTAGTAATTTTATTCCGCTAGCACTAATATTAATGCATATTTCACCCCTATTATGATTTTTGCAGACAATCCCGCCTAGTCTAATATCAATAAAATTATTAGTTTCCACCAGTTCTTCTCTACCAACTACGCATTTTTGCACTTCTAGTTGATAGCCGCTAGTACTATATAGTTCTAACTCATATATTGCTAATCGACTATAAGTACCTTGCGCGTTAATTGAGCTCAAACCCTTTATAATCACCTCGTAAATGTTAAGGTTACGCTCTGAATCGTGAATAATTTTATCAATAATCTCTAACCATAGAAAAAGTTTTCGCATAACAATTAGGTCTTTGTAGTCATAGTAAGTTTCTGTTTTCGCAACTGTCATAATATACAAATCTTTACCTGTTACAAATTCAAAGTTAATAATATTGCCAACTTCTAAATGACCAGATTTACGGCTGGTTGATTTTCTTGAACCTTTTGCTATAGCAGAAATCTTACCCAATTCACGAGTATAAATGGTCAAAATTCTATCCGCCTCACCATATTCTGTGCGTTTTAAAATTATTCCAGGAGTTGCGATGTTTTGCATAGCCATAACATACCAAACCAATCAGCTATTTAACACCCCTCGGATGTTTGTTTTGTACACCTTAAAGGCGGGTTCTACCTGACACCTTTAAGGTGTAGAAATTTAAGGCAAAAGAATAGGCCGGCTCCGAGTGGAGCCGACCGTTGGTCAGGCCATGGCAGTATCACTGCCCCAGACTGCGCTTAAGCTCGGGCTTAAGAATATAGAAGGGGCTATGAAACCGCCAATACTGGCTTGCTGCCTATCGCTTTTTCAACGTTGGCAATCTCAGCAAGCACTGCCCGGGCTATTGTAACCAAGGCATCATCTCGATAATCCGCAAGCAGCCTGATTGCATCAACCGCCTGCGTATACACTTCGGCGTCATCAATCGGTCGCTGCTTGTTGAACCGATCGAAATAATGCAACCGGCGCGCCAATGCCCGCAAGACGTATTGCGCCTTTATATAGTCCGAGCTACACCCAAATTTCGTCGGTAGGTTGTTGACAGAATCAATCAATCCCGCCGTCCCCATTCGGTTAACCTCACATGCATGAGGTATCGTCGCTACTTCGCAAATTGTCAACGCATCTCCCCTTCCATGTTTTTTCAGGTACTTAGGGTAGTGGGCCCTAAAAAACAAAAATCCTCGAATCTTTTCGAGGAGTCATGCTTTTTTATTTCCCACCTAAATCTTCTTAAAGCAAAACTCCCTCTTGTTTCCAAAGGTAATCGCGTTTAATAAATTGTGGCATATGATATTTTTTCATTCCTTAAATACATTAGCATAAAAGTTATCCACATGCAAGGATATGTAGAGGTCCATAACATACTGGACTGGTTAATGTCCACGAAGTTGTCTAGATAATACTTTAACGGTGGTAATTTGCCAATAGAGGTGTGTGGTTTCTCGGTGTTGTACCAGACTAGGTATTTCATTAATCCTAGATTGA
>CAJBMM010000006.1 GCA_903954185.1 uncultured Candidatus Berkelbacteria bacterium
GAACAGTGAACAGTGAACAGATTCTCTTTCAAAAGTCGGTGGTCGCTGCTCAATGCTTAATGTTCACTAATAAAGATCTAATAATCTAAAGCGGAGATAGTAAAATGGCACATAAGAAAGCCGGTGGTAGTACTAGATTAGGAAGAGATAGTCAATCTAAGAGATTGGGTGTCAAGATTTTTGGTGGTCAACGAGCTACAGCTGGTGCCATTATACTACGCCAACGCGGACAAAAATTTAGAGCAGGCGAGAACGTTGGGGTGGGCGTGGACTATACTTTGTATTCAGAAATTGAAGGAATGGTGTCCTTCGCAGAGAAGAAGGTAACAAAGTTTACAGGTAAATTAGAAAAAGCTAGATTTGTTTCTGTTTCACCTGTTGCGGCAAAAGGAAGTAAAGAATGAATACATCACTAAAAAATATTCTTGCATCTAGCCTTAAAAAAAATGTTCCTAACATTAAGCCTGGGGATACTGTTCGTGTTCATCAAATCGTAAAAGAGGGCAATAAAGAAAGAGTGCAGGTTTTTGAGGGAATAATCATTGCATGCAAGCACGGTAACGGGATAACAGGTACTTTTACAGTTCGTAAAATTTCTTTTGGGTTTGGCGTAGAGAGAATTTTTCCTTTACATAGCCCCCGTATTTTAAAAGTAGAACGCATTAAAAGTTCTCAAGTTCGCCGCAATAAACTTTATTACTTAAGAAAACTGACAGGCAAAGCTGCTCGCATGAAGAACGAAAAACAAGATTATGCTGTTTGGGAAGAAAAGGGAGCGGAAGAAGAGCTGGAAAAGATTGCAGAAGCCGTAGCAGAGGATGCTGAAGCAAGAGCCGAAGAAAAAGCTGAAGAAGAGGGATCTGTAATAATTGAAGAAAATAAAGCGATGACTGATGAAGAAAAGGCCGCGATAGCTGCTGGCAAAACAGACGATATTACAGACAATGAAGCTCCTGAAGAAGTCCAACACAACGAAAAAGTTGTAAAAGCGGAATAATTAATTATATTTTTAGTAAAAAAGGCCGCTTTGCAGTGGCCTTTTTTAGTCTAAAGCAACAATTTCTGGTAATATCTAACAATGGACAAGAAAAGCATTGGTAAAAACGGCGAAAATATTGCGGCGAATTATCTTTCTGCTTTAGGTTACAAGATATTAGATCAAAATGTGATAAAAAATGGGGTTGAAGCTGATATAATTGCGATGGACAAGAATACAATGGTGATTGTAGAGGTAAAGACTAAGACGGCTACAGATTATGGTCAACCAGAAGAAATGGTTACGTATTTTAAGCAAAAGCAGCTAAAACGATTTGTTCGTGGAATTATTTCTGAGCGAGGCTGGGTATCAATTCGCATAGACGTAGTAGGTGTGACGATGTCGGATGATGGTCCGCAGATTGAACATATTATTAGTGCGGTTGAAGATTAATCTCAAGGCTTAGAAGTAAGAAAAAGAAGTTAGGATTTATATGGAAAAGTTAGACAAAACAATTAGAACGAGAATTGCACCTTCTCCAACAGGTGATCCACATGTTGGCACATTGCGAACTGCGTTATTTAACTATTTTGTTGCAAAACAGGGCGGTGGAAATTTTGCTTTACGAGTGGAAGATACAGATAAAACAAGAGAGGTGCCTGGTTCGCTAGAAAAGATATACGAATCCTTAGAGTGGATTGGTGTATTCCCTGATGAGGGGATGAAATATGGTGGTGATTTTGGTCCGTATTTGCAATCTAAAAGATTAGATCTATATCAGCGATATGCAAATGATCTTTTAGAAAAAGGCTATGCTTATTATTGTTTTTGTACCCCACAGCGTTTAACTAATTTGCGCGAAGAACAAGAAAAAAACCACCTGCCTCCACGTTATGACAGCCATTGTCTTAAGTTAGATAAAGACGAAGCCGCTAGTCGTGCAAAAAATGAGCAATACGTTATACGGCTTAAGGTTCCTGAAGACGAAGTAATCAAATTTAATGATGCGATTAAGGGTGAAATTGAGATTAATTCTAATGAAGTTGATGACCAGGTACTAATGAAGTCAGACGGTTATCCAACATATCATCTAGCAGTAGTTATTGATGACCATTTAATGAAAATTTCTCATGTGATTCGTGGCGAAGAGTGGATTTCTTCCACACCTAAACATATATTGCTCTATCGATATTTTGGATGGGATTTACCCGTATTTGCTCATTTACCTCTCATACTAAATACAGATCGTTCTAAATTGGCAAAAAGGCACAATAACACTTCTGTTTTGTATTATAAGGTAGAGCAAGGGTATCATCCTGGGGCTATGTGTCATTTTATGATGTTTATGGGCTGGACTCCAAAAGAAGTTAAAGAGTGTTATATGTTATCAGATTTTGCCAAAGATTTTTCTTTAGACAGAGTTGGCGCATCTCCCGCTATTTTCGATATAGCGAAGCTTAATTCACTAAGTCATTTATATTTTGTTAGTGAGGATATCGAAAAACTTACCCAAGATTTTATTGATTGGATTTCTGATTCGCGTCATAAGAAGTCTAATGTCGAGAAAGAGTTTATGAAACTAAAGAACGAGACACCCCAATTATGCAAGGCGATGCTTGAAGTCGTGAGAAGTAGGTGTAACACGCTATTGGAAATGTCGGTCGGGATAGAGAAATTCTTCAATTTGATCCCCAAATTAGTATTAGATGATCTAACCCTTGATA
Organism: uncultured Candidatus Berkelbacteria bacterium; assembly: GCA_903954185.1. Classification (GTDB taxonomy): domain Bacteria; phylum Patescibacteriota; class UBA1384; order CAJBMM01; family CAJBMM01; genus CAJBMM01. The sequence continues at coordinate 2,701 of CAJBMM010000006.1, forward strand.
CAAAAATCAACATAGCAAATGCTATTCATTCTATCGAAGTGATAAACAGTGCTATTGCAAAAATGGATGTTACCCGTTTACCCGAAAATAGTGCAGCGCGGATAAGCTGGTTAACGGATTATTTTCGCTCAAAACAGCCGGCACATTTAAGCGGACGTGATTATTTACACCCTACGCGCGTAGCTATTACTGGCGAAAGAGTGTCTATGAATATGTTTGAGTACTTGAGTGTATTTTTACTGAAGAAAGATGGAAAAAAAGAAATCATTTCTCGTCTTAGCGATGCTAAAAAATTATTGGAGAATAACTAGCCTTTTAGTACTTCTATATATGTATCGTAAGTTTCTTGGGCGCATTTTTGCCAGGAGAAGAGTTTTAGCTGTTCATCTCCCGAACTCTTCAATATCTTTGCCAAGCTTGGATCTTCAATAATGCGTACCATTTGTTCGGCTAACTTATCCGAGTTATTAGTGGGAAAGTAGAGTGCGTTTTTTCCTGCAACTTCTGGGAGTGAAGAGTTTTCTGCAACTATTGCGGGAGTTTGATAAGAATATGCTTCTAGTACTGGCAAGCCAAATCCTTCGTACTCTGAAGGAACAATAAAGGCAGTGCTAAAATGGTATAGCGAGGGCAATAGCTCGTCTGGCGCAAACCCAGGGATAATAATGTCAGATCTGTACGGTGAATTATTAATGCTGGCGAGCATTTGCGTTGTTGCTACTTTTTGATTGCCAAGAAGAACAAGCTTGTGGTTAGATTTAGAAATGGCTTTAAACTTATTAAAAGCATCCACTAGCGTAATGATGCCCTTATGAGGTCGCCACTGGCTTACAAACAGGAAATAGGCGCAATCTGATTCGATATACTTTGTGACAGACTCACGATTATATTTTATCGATTCATCTATCTTTGGACCACCTTCATAAATTAGCTTAAATTTGTTTATTCTTACATTAAAATACTTTGCCGTATCTTCTAAAGTATTTTTTGATATTGCAATTACTTTATTAGAATATTTTGCGGCATGTTTGAATACCGCATAAAATGCTAATTTTCTGAGCATTGAACGTTTTTTATTATCTGCAGGAAACTTAAAAAGAGTGAGGTCGTGTATGGTCACCACGAACCTTTTATGGTATAATACTGGATGATTGAAGTTTAAGAAATGAACCAAGTCGAAATTTTGTTTATTTAACCATAATAAAAATCTACTTTGTTCTGATAGGGAATAATGTGTAAAGGGAACAACGGCTGTTTTAAAATTATCTTGATGAACGTCCCATTCGGGTACATCTTGATTAGTTAGGATTACTGTATATTGGTTAGTTTTGTCAATTTTGGCTAAATAGTGTACAAGCTCGCGAGTGTAACGACCGATGCCAGCAGTATCTTTTCGCCAAAACCTAGCGTCCAAAGCAATTCTATATATTTTCTCATCCATAGCTCGTATTATAACAGAGGATGGTGAATAGTGAACAGTTAGCAGCAAACATTCGCCATTATTAAAAAAATTGAGCATTATTGCCAAGGTTAACTAAATAAAAAATATAAATATTAATA
>CAJBMM010000007.1 GCA_903954185.1 uncultured Candidatus Berkelbacteria bacterium
ACTACCATGAATGCGAGAACTGGAGATCTTAGAGTTAGAACTAAGAAACCAGGACAAAAGAAGCTTAGAGTTAAGAAAGGATTCCGACCTAAAGTGCCTGGTGAATTAGTGCAGGTAGATGCCATTACCGTATATATCTACAACATTAAACGCTACATTATCTGTGCTCTAGATATTAAGACTAAGTTTGCTTTTGCATATGCATACAAGACGTTATCTAGCGACACAGCTAAAGACTTCTTAATGAAGCTAGAGAGTGTTGCGCCATTCCACATCCAAGCTATTCAAACAGACAACGGTAAAGAGTTCATGAAACACTTTCGTGACTATGCTCAAGTAAGGGGACTAACCCATTACTACAATTACCCTAACTACCCCAAGATGAATTCTTTTGTCGAACGTTTTAACCGCACTATTCAAGAGCAACACATTGGTTGGCATATGAATGACCTATATGAGCCAAATGAGTTCAACCTAGGATTAATGAAATACCTAGTCTGGTACAACACCGAGAAACCACACACCTCTATTGGCAAATTACCACCGTTAAAGTATTATCTAGACAACTTCGTGGACATTAACCAGTCCAGTATGTTATGGACCTCTACAGAGAATTGCCCTATTGCTATCAAAAGTGTTATATTTACATTATGAAATTAGCAATTGTGCACGATTTTTTATTAAGTTACGGCGGAGCTGAACGCGTAATTGAACAAGTTCACGAAATCTTCCCCACGGCCCCAATTTTTACGCTTAGATATAACGCTAAAAAGATGCATCACAAAATGGACGGATGGGATATTCGATCTTCTTTTGTTGACAATATTCCCATTGTAAAAGATAAAGGCCATACATTAGCAATGAATCTTTATCCTTTAGCAATTGAATCATTCGATTTTAAAGAATACGATATTGTTCTATCTTTTTCTAGCACTTTTGCACATGGCATAATCACTCAACCAAAAACTACTCACATTTGTTATTATCACACACCTGCAAGATTTTTATGGGATTATCATTTTTCTTACCTAAAAGAAAAGGGTTGGGAAAATGGCTTTAAAGCACCATACGCAAAAAAATTTTTGCATAAGCTAAGAATTTGGGATTATCTAGCGGCCCAACGGCCCGACGTTTGCTTTGCCAACTCTAATACAATAAAAGACAGGGTAAGTAAGTTCTACAGACGCGAAAGCGATACAATCTATCCTGGGGTTGAAGTAGATAATTACAACCCTACCAAAAAACACCAAGACTACTACGTTACCGTATGTCGCTTAACCAAACCAAAACGAGTTGAATTAGCGATAGAAGCATCTACCAAATTACAACTTCCTTTGCACGTAATTGGCACTGGTGAAGAACTAGAAAATCTAAAAGCTATTGCAGGACCAACAATAAAATTTTGCGGGTTTTTAAATGATAAAGAAGTGGCAGATGAGCTTGCCTCTGCTAAAGCTTTGCTTTGGCCAAACATCGATGATTTTGGCCTAGTGCCTGTAGAAGCAATGGCATCGGGTACGCCCGTAGTCGCTTACAACATGGGTGGAGCAACCGAAACAGTTGTTCATGGCAAAACCGGTGTATTATTTAACGATCAAACGGTTGATGGACTTATTGAAGGAATTCAAGAACTAGATAAAATTTTACCTAACCCAGATGCCAAAGTAATTAGAGCTCATGCTGAGCAATTTTCTAAAATTGCTTTTCAAAAAAATATCAAAGCCATAGTTGATAAAGAATACCAAAAACTTAACGCCAAGAATGCAAAATAATACCTATCAATTCTGTCATTCACGACGCATTTATCGTATCAAAAAAACCTATCATTCCTGCGGAGGTCATTCGATACTACTCAGACCCTGAGCCTGTCGAACGGGCAGGAATCTATATAAATAAATTCGACTTCTTAAATGATTTTTGGCGAGTTATAAGGTAAAAAGGGAATAAATAAAATCAACATCTTAAACATTAAAATTAATCACGTTACGTTAGATGAAACGCTTGCTTTAATTCATCAATATATTGACAGTGGCAAGCCTCACCAAATTTGCACTGTAAACATTGAGTTTATTAATGAAGCGTTAACCAATAAACCTTTTTTTGAGGCGATCGATAAGGCCGATTTAGCCTTAGCCGATGGCGCCGGAATTGTGCTTTCTGCAAAAATACTTAAATCTAAAGCACTCGATAAAATTTCGGGCGTAGATTTAACTTATAAGTTATGTGAAGAAGCTGCAAAACAAGGTTACCGCGTATTTTTGCTTGGTGGACAAAATGGAGTAGGGAATAAGGCAGCCGAAGTTTTGAAATCACTTTACCCAGGAATAAACATTGTTGGAACATACGAGGGCAATCCCGAAGATAATAATGTCATTACTAAAATTCATGAATCTAAGCCCCAGATACTACTGGTAGCTTGGGGCGCCCCAAAGCAAGATTTGTGGATTTCTAAAAACAAAAATGAGATAAATGTGCCTGTAATGATGGGTGTAGGTGGCACTTATGATTTTATCGCTGGTGTTCAAAAACGTGCACCTAAAGTATGGCGCGATTTGGGTTTTGAGTGGCTTTGGCGCTTAGTACGTGAACCATGGAGATGGAAAAGGCAACTAGCACTACCCAAAGTAATCCTACTCGTACTTTGGCAACGCATCCGTCAAATATGACCAATTGGACAAATTAGTCTAATTAAATATATTTGACATTTAACTAATTATTTGCTAATATATTGACATAGAACGATGCAAATCGTTCTTTTTTTGAACGGTTTTGAATTTATTAACACAACAAACGTTAGTCAATGATTTCAGTTACTTGTCATCCTCGACCAGCCTACTCGAGGATCCAAAAAAGATTCTTGATAAACCAGAATGATGCGTACATTCACACCCACTTTTAAGGCTCTTGACCGCCTGTGCAATAGAATGACCTTCGCCCGTCTCGTTCAAGAAGAACAGCCGAGGTGGACAGGAATGACTATAAGATAATTCCACAATTCTGCACCTGTAGTGAGCCTGTCGAATCCATTCTGCATTTTTGTAAGATATTCACAATCAAGTAAGTTTCAATAGTATTATTAAATTAAATTCGCTATAATGAAGTCAAAATAGGAGTAATAAATGGCAAATGCACTAGTATCCGCTATCAGCCAAATCGCAGAAGAAAAAGGGCTCTCAAAAGAGATCGTTTTAGAAACAGTAGAAGCCGCTTTAGCTGCTGCATATCGCAAAGATTTTGGAAAACCAGATCAAATAATCAGAGTTCACCTAGACCCAGATAACGATGGAATGAAGGTAGAAAGAGTATATAAAGTTGTAGCCGACGATGAACTAAAAGAGCTAGAAGCCGAAATGACGGCCGAGCAAGCCAAGTTATTTATCAAAAACCCTAAAGTTGATGATGAAGTTGTGATTGAATTACCGTCTCAAAGCGAATTTGGCCGCATTGCCGCTCAAACCGCCAAACAAGTTATTATTCAACGAATTCGCGAAGCTGAAAGAGAGCTACTTTACGAAGAGTTCAAGCAAAAAGAGCACATGCTACTTAACGGTTCTGTACAACAAATAGAAGGCGAAAACGTTATCGTTAATTTAGGCAAAATTAACGGCATAATGTTCCCAATCGAACAAATTCGCGGTGAACATTACCATGTTGGGCAAAGAATTAAGGTTTTTGTCAAAGAAGTTATCGAATCTATGCGCGGACCTCAAGTTTCTGTATCACGCGCAGATGCTGCAATAGTTGCTGAACTTTTTTCATTAGAAGTACCCGAGATTGCGGCAGGATCGGTAGAAATTAAGTCTATTTCACGAGAAGCAGGCACAAGATCTAAAGTAGCTGTAACAGCCATACAAGAAGGATTAGACCCAGTAGGCTCGTGCGTAGGCCAACGCGGTATTCGCGTTCAGGCGGTTTTAGCCGAACTTGGTGAAGAAAAAATTGATATTATTTTATGGGACGAAGATCCTGTTAAGTTTATAACAAATGCCTTATCACCAGCAAAAGTTGTAAGCGTTAAACTAAATCAAAAAGAACATGCTGCTGCCGTTGTTGTACCCGAAGATCAGCTTTCGCTTGCAATCGGTAAGAATGGTCAAAATGTACGCCTTGCTAGTAAATTATCGGGGTGGAATTTAGATATTATTAAAGATGGCGACCCAATACCCGAAAACTTTATCGAACCAACAGCTCTTGTCGAATCAGCTGCTGAATCTATAAAACCTGCAAAAAAGCTAGCAAAACCAAAAGTAAAAGCTGTTAAAAAAACCTCGTCCAAAAAGACCTCTAAGCATAAAGACGACGAGGAAGAATAAACAAGTCTTGCCGGAAACCCGAAATACTTAGGCAACTTAAGTGGCTTAAGTGACTTGGAATTCCGTAAATGTAACTTTTTCTAGACTTTACAAGTATCAATAAAAAGAGATATTATGGCCAATCCATTCGACAAATTTAGCCCAAGCGTTCAAGAAGTTTTAAAAATGGCACAAAATATTGCCAAAGGAATGAACCTACCTATTGCCACAGAACACATTTTGTTAGCCGTGTGTAAAAATAGAGCCTCATTAGCACACGGAATCTTACTCAGCAATGGTATAACTGCAGACAGCGTCGAAATAAATTTATCCCACAACAGTATCACCGATGCTAAATCTAAATCTGCAACGGGACTTACGGTTGATAGTCAAAAAGCGCTAGAAACAGCCATGAAAACTGCTATTAACTTTCAACACCCCAATTTAGATACAGAACATTTGCTACTAGCGATTTTATCTAATAGCCATGCCAGTGCTTATAAGCTAGTTGAAAAGCTTAATGTTAATCCTAAATTAATAGTTGATCAAATTGTTAATTTATTTAACGAATTAATGGTAGCCGAGAATACTCAAAAGATGTTTTCGCAAGATTCCATGATGAGCGAAGAAGATATGGTCATGGCTAAAAAAGCACGAAGTGGAAACAACAGCGCCTTAGAATACTTTACAACCGACCTTACTGCAAAAGCAAGAAACGGAGAATTAGATCCATTAATTGGCCGCGATATTGAAACCGATAGATTAATTAAAATACTATCCAGACGTACAAAAAATAACCCAGTATTAATTGGCGAGCCAGGAGTAGGGAAGTCGGCCATCGTTGAAGGTTTTGCAATTCGTGTGGCTAAAAACGAAGTACCAATTGAATTAATTGGCAAACGAGTTTTGTCGCTAGATTTAGCCTCGATGGTTGCGGGCACAATGTATCGCGGGCAATTTGAAGAGCGAATTAAAAAAGTTTTAGATGAAATTTCACAACAAAATAACTGTATTATTTTTATCGATGAACTACACACTATAGTGGGTGCTGGCAGTGCCGAAGGAGCACTGGACGCTGCCCAAATATTAAAACCAGCTTTGGCTAAGGGGCAACTACGTTTAATTGGCGCAACAACGCTAGATGAATATCAAAAACATATCGAAAAAGATGCCGCATTAAGCCGCAGATTTCAACCAATTATTGTTAAAGAATCTACCATCGAAGAAACTATTAATATCATTCGAGGAATCAAAACTCGTTATGAAGATCATCATAATGTGATAATTACAGATGAAGCAATCGAATCAGCGGTAGTCCTATCTCAAAGATATATTTCAGACCGATTTCAACCAGATAAAGCTATAGATGTTGTAGACGAAACTGCAGCAACTAGAAAAATCAAGAACCCCCATGATAAAAAAATCATCGTATTAATGAAAAAATTAGAAGAAATTATCCAAGCTAAAGAGAGAGCGGTAGCAGAAGAACAATACGACGCCGCACTAAATTGGCAAAAGCAAGAAAGTAGCGTAAACAAAGTGCTGGATAAATTTCAAAATGATCGAAAAATAAGAAGACCAACAATCACAAAACTAGATATCGAAAAAACGCTGTCAATTTTAACAGGCATTCCACTTGGTACTTTAGAACATGCTGAAAATCTACAAATGCAAAACATCGAACGTCAACTTTCAAAAATTATTATCGGACAAAATGATGCAATTATATCTGTTGCCAAAGCAATCCGTAGATCCAGAAGTGGCATTGGTCAAAAAGTCAGACCAATTGGATCATTTATATTTCTTGGCCCAACAGGTGTAGGTAAAACTGAACTCGCTAAAACCATCGCCAAAAGTGTTTTTGGCCGCGAAGATGCACTGATTAAAGTAGATATGTCCGAATTTATGGAACGTCATAATTTATCACGGTTACTTGGTGCTCCTGCTGGTTATGTAGGATATGAAGAAGGTGGCAAATTAACCGAAGCAGTCCGTCGTCAACCGCATAGCCTAATTTTATTAGACGAAATAGAAAAAGCTCATCCCGATGTCTTTAACATTTTATTACAAATCTTAGAAGATGGATATTTAACCGATGCCAAAGGACGCAAAATCGATTTTAAGAACACTATGATAATCATGTCAAGCAATATCGGGGTGGCAGAACTTAACAAACAAGCAGAGTTTGGCTTTAATGCCAAAACTGCACAAGATGGAAAAATCGCTGAACAAAAATATTTAGCCTTAAAAGACTTTTTATTAAAAGAGCTTAAAAACAAATTCCGTCCCGAATTTTTAAATCGTTTAGATGAAGTAATAATTTTTCGTCCACTAAGCAAAGAAACCGTACGCAAAATTGTAGATATTCAAGTAGAAGAATTAATCACTCGCGCTGCCGAAATTCAAATAAAATTACAAGTAGATTTATCGGCCAGACGCTACATCGCCGAAAAGGGATACGACCCCGAAAACGGCGCACGTCCTATAAGGCGCGTTATTCAAAACGAAATTGAAAACAAACTAGCCGATTCCATAATTGGCAACGAAATTAACGAAAACAAAACCGTTGTCATTCGTTTAGAAAACGGCGAGCTCAACTTTAGCTAATCTAATTTACGCGACTATTTAGCTTACTTTCTTGTCATCCTCGACCAGCCTACTCGAGGATCCAAATAAGATTCTTGACATGCCAGAATGACACCTTGCCCCCTGCTTACTAGGCGAATTTTGTTAGATTACTTTTTGTCATTCCTGCGTAGGATGGCGTAAGATCTCGCTTTGATCGATGCTGACAGGATCTCTCACAGAGTTCGAGATGACAGGTAAATTAGCATGGCTTGGTATTTTAAAACAGCAGGCCCGGGTCACTTATGTAACCCAGGCCGTTTATGCGCCCGCCGACGCATTTAGCATGTGCGGTCAGTTCGAGCGAGCAAAACCCGAACCGCCGCGCCAAGTATTTCGAATACAGCGCTATCCCTACGCTTACTTGGGTGACCAAGCGTGCGGTCACATGCTGTGGCTAAAGCATCAGCAATTCCGTCGCGTAGAGGGCAATCAAGCGTAGCAAGTGCCCATATCACTTCGGGCACATTAGCCACACTTTCCCGATACTCACAACGTTCAACCAAACACGTATTGTAGTCGAACTCAACAAGCACGCCGTTGCCATCTTCAGAAATCGCAATGAATATCTTTGCGATGCATTTACGTTCGCTCACATTGCACCCCCATGCCGAATGCGTTACAGTCATGCTCATTATTAGCACACAGTTTATAATTGTCAATCTCCGCAACAAATTTTAAGGCTCATAAATCAATCTCAAAATTGACACCATTAGTCATTGCGAGGGACGTCAGACGTTTCAGAGAAGCGTACAAAGTAGTCAACTAAGCAATCTGTAATTTGGAGGGCAATAGGATTGCCGCACCTTTCGCCTTGCTCAATGGCTCGCAATGACAAATAAATCAACCTCATAAAATAAACTTTAATTATTACCAAAGAATCCATATTTTCCTTTCGGAGTATGACAAATATACTGTAATTTTTGTATGCAAAAAACAAGCATTAATATATAAATTTCTGACTTCAATAATCACATCATTATTTACGCGCAACGTCTTAACTAGCTCATTTATTGCGTGCTAATTGGCCACATCTTGACATTGCCCCCAAAAACCAATACTGTCTTGCAAGATAAGCAAACATACATAGAGGGGCTATGCGTCCAGTAAATAACGACATCGTAGACACACCATTTAAATATAAAAATCCCGAGGGTTTGTCTGATGTTTTGCCCGAATCACAGCGCTATTGGCAATACAGTGAAAACTTATTAAATCGATTATCTGGCGATTTTGGTTATCACCATCTAATTACTCCACCACTAGAAGCAAAGTCTCTCTACACAACAGGTTTTGGTAAAGAAAGCGCCGACTATTTAATTGACTCAAATATTGACGATAGGGGAGAGAAGTATGTTTTTAGAGCTCATCCAAAAGTAAGTGTAATTCGTAGTTTTATTGATAACGGTTTTACAGCTTGGCCACCACCAGTCCATCTTTCTAGCCGTACATCTACCATCAAAAGACATGATACAAATCTTAGACAAAATTTTTATTACTCTTTCGATATTTTAGGGGCAAAAGATGCAATAACCGATACAACTTTGTTAATATTGTTGCAAAGACTGGCCCGAGATTTAAAATTAAAAAATTATGTGATTGTTATTCACAGCTTAGGATGCAGCAATTGCCGTCCTAACTTTGAACAAATTTTTAGCGATTATTGCAAAACTATCTTGAAAAATTTGTGCTCAGCATGCCAGTCTAAACCCAATTATTCTACTATTACTAATTGCGTTGCCGATAGAACATCAGATGTAATAATTGAGGCGCCATCATTACTCGACAACCTATGCCCCGAATGCAAAAAACAAATAACAGGGGTGTTAGAAACATGCGATTCACTTGGTGTTCAATACGAGCTAGATTCTTCTCTAACGACTTCGCATATCGAAGCTGAGCAAACAATTTTTAGTCTTAAAATTGGCGATCAATTTATTGATGCTATAACAGGATATCATTACGACAGCTTAGCAAGCCGAATTGCTGAGACGCCAATATCCGCCATTGGCATAACCATAGATTTACAAATTCTTAGCTCTAATCTCGAAATCCAACATATTTCTGTTCCACCAGAAGGCGGATTACAAGTTTTTATTGCTCAGCTTGGTTCACTAGCCAAAGAAAAGTGTGTTCCTTTGTTACAACAACTCTACAAGGCTGGATACACCGCCGCTACAGCATCTGAGAGCGAAAGTATCACTAGTCAACTAAAAGTTGCGGAAAGGTTGCGCTCGCGCATAACTTTAATAATCGGACAAAAAGAGGCTGTGAACGGCCATATAATAGTCCGAGATATGATATCTGGTGTGCAAGACGATATTTACTTAGACGAACTAATGCCAGCCTTGGCAGAACGCTTAGAAGCAAAATAGCTGTCAGCAGTGAGCAGAATCGTTAATAAGCCTTATCAGCCCTATTCGCCTTATTTGACTTATATACTAAGGCCAATACGGCAGATAAGGCACATATGGCCAATAAACTAAAGCTCTGAAAGCATGCAAAAATGAATCTTATATTAGTTCTCGATAACATTCGCTCTTTATACAATGTGGGTGCAATTTTTCGTACCGCCGAAGGATTAGGTGTTAGTGAAATTATTCTCTGCGGCATTACCCCAACTCCACCGCGTAAAGAAATTCATAAAACCGCCCTTGGCGCCGAAACCAGAATAAGCTGGAGACACGCAGAGTCAACAATCGATTTAATTAAAGAGGTGAGGAATAAAGGCACGTTAGTCTACGCTCTCGAGCTAACTCCAGACGCCATTCCATTAGATCAATTTGACCAATTAGACAAATCTGACCAATCAAATCCAATATATCTAGTAGTGGGGCACGAGCGCCTTGGTGTAAATGACGAGGTACTAAATTTAGTCGATAATAAAATTATGATTCCCATGCGTGGCCAAGTAAAATCTCTCAATGTAGCCTCTGCCACGGCAATTGCTTGCTGGCATATTCTAGACGGATAGCATTCGCGATAGTAGAGGCAGCACCAACGTGTCTGCCCACTATCAATAACAGATTCCCTTTCTTTTTAAAGAGGACGATGACCTCCGCAGCCTTGCGCAAAGGATGGGTGAGGTTATAAAATATACTTTTTAGAACTTGCGAATAATGCCCTTAACCTTACCTTGCACAACTACGTTTTTGGCCAGTATTGGCTTCATAGATTTATTAGCAGGCTGAAGGCGAATATGATCTTTTTCTTGATAAAAACGTTTAAGAGTAACATTTTCTCGATCCACCAAAGCCACCACAATGTCGCCGTTTTTAGCAGTCGAAGATTGCTCAATGATTACATAATCTCCGTTAAAAATACCATCTTCTATCATGGAGTCGCCGCGCACTTTTAAGGCAAAAACATTAGGTCCCATCATATCTCTGGGAATATCAATCGTTTCGTTGGTGCGTATGGCTTGAATGGGCGCACCTGCAGCAATAATGCCCATTAACGGCACTTCAAATGTAGCTTCGTCCCAGGCTGGAGTAAGTTGCAATGAACGCGCTTCATTCTCTTCTTTAGATAAATAACCCTTAGCGGCCAGCGTATCGATATGCTCGGCAACGGTAGATACGCTAGAAAGGCCAAAGCCTTCACCAATTTCGCGGTAGCTTGGAGCATAACCGTTTTTAGCAATAAATTCAGTAATAAAATCGAGGATAAATTTTTGTTTTTTTGTAAGAGGATCCAAAGATGCTCCTTTCAATCGTTTAATCGTAAATCGTGAAACGTGCAGCTTATATCATTTTAATGGAATATATTCATGCAAAATTCCGCTAAATTATGATACGAGATGCGCGATGCGCGACACACGCCTATTTATATGGTACCCGAACAGAAACCGTATTGTCAAGAGGCATTTTGATGCCTACTAGCTACAATCGGGCGCTTGAGAACAAGCTTTCTTGCCCTCCCCGTCTCGCCCGAGGCTTGCCGAGGCGGGCGTAGCTCTTCGGGTCTGAGCCTGACGGCTCATGCCCCTCCGCTTCACTCGGTGCTGTCGCAATCAGAGTCGAATGACTTTACGCGAGGGACGGGAGCTTGGTTTTAGCCAGACTAAAGTCTGTTCTCCGACTCGTTCTACAATATCGCCTGGTAGAACAGACTTTAGTCTGGCTATTCATACCAGGTTAAAACCTGTTCTACAAAAGATTCTTCCATCATTCTGCACTCTGCACCTGTGGTGAGCTTGTCGAACACATTCTCCATTCTCCATCCTTCATACTTCATACTTCATTCTCCATCCCCTACAACCTACAACCTACCACCTACAACCTAACCTAGACCTTGCATATTTTGCCAATATGTATGAAAATAATATTAGTAATTAAAAGAGGGGTTTTAATGGCCAAATTTTTTGATCTAAACAAAGGCGATACGGCAAGCAAGCCCGAGCCAGAAAAAGAAATAAAATTAGAAGAACATACAGAAACTGAAAAAGTAAAGGTAGAGGCAGAGGATTCGCCTAAAACCGAAACAGCTCCACCTATTGAGCACGGTTCTTATACTGCACCAGAAAATCACGAGGAAGATCCAGAAAAGCCAGCAGAGCATCCAAAGCATGAATCTGATGACGAAGATAAAAAGTCACCCGAAGAAGACCAATTTAAGACACCAGATATCCCACGCGTTACTGCATCTATGGCGCCAGAATCTAGGCCAGCATCTAAATCAATTTCTAGCAGTCAGCATTTAAGCTCTACTAACACAAAACAAAAGTGGGTTACTGCCTTGTTAACAATTGTACTGCTGGGTTTACTTGGGGTATTAATTTGGCAGGCATACATTTTTTATAACAGTTCCGTTGCATCAAAAACCACCGAAACCGCAACCACTTCTTCTTCTACCCCCGCTATCACTAAAATAACCACAACTTCTGCTACTACCACCGCAAGCGAAACACCAGTAGTCACAACATCTTCAGATCTTACTAAAGCAAATGTTAGTGTAAAAATTTTAAATGGCAATGGTGTCACTGGCTCTGCAAATACTGCCAGCACAGCCGTTAAAGCTGCGGGCTTTACAGTTGCTAGTACCTCAAATGCCAAGTCTTTTACATACGCCACCTCTACCGTCTACTATAAAGACGCAACCGGAAAAACAGTAGCCGACCAATTAGTATCAAGTTTAACTACTTATTCTGTTGTTTCTAAGCTAGACGCTACGGTAGCCACAACTGTAAATGAATTAGTTTTTGTAGTCGGCAAAAAGTAAAGTTAAAATATGAAATTAAAAAGAAGCCCATTTATTGCACTTATCGTACTTGGTATCATTATTATTGGTAGCGGCGCTCTTTATTTATATTTAGTTAACAACTCTAATGTCTTCAAATCTAACACTGGTAAAATATCGCTCAAAAAACTCGTCTCCCTTCCTTCTACAACCCCTGCCAAACTTTATGAATCAAATTTGGACGGAACTTTAGTCATAGAAGAAAATGCCAACAAACATCCGTTAGGTGTGATGATAGAAAATCACCCTGCCGCACGCCCCCAATCTGGTTTAGCAGCAGCAAGTGTGGTTTACGAAGCAATAGCAGAAGGTGGTATCACTAGATATTTAGCCATTTACGGCCCAAATTCTGCCGATAAAATTGGCCCCATTAGAAGCGCTAGAACATATTTTGCAGATTGGTGTAACGAGTACGATTGTTACTATGCTCATGTCGGTGGCAATTACGATGCGCTTCGCGATAAAATTCCAGGCGATAAAATTAAAGATATCGATCAATTTGCCAATGCGGGTGCTTATTGGCGCGAGCCACAAAAGGGGGTGGCCTCTGAACACACCATGTTTTCTTCAACCACCAAATTGTACGAGCTTGTAACAACAAAAAAATGGTCAACTCCAATACGAGAAAATTTTGACATTTATACCTTTACCGACGATCCTAAAACTACTATCGCTGCATCAATTTCTAAAATAAATATTGATTTTTCTTCTCCATCTTATTTAGTTAATTATGTCTTCAACCCAACAAAAAATTCCTACGCACGCAATTTAGCAGGTAAGGCAGATATCGACTTAAATGGAAATACTCAAATAGAAGCAAAGAATATTATCATTCAATATATTTCTCGAACGGCAGTTGTTACAGCAATTAATGAAACAGGTTGGGCAATGCCAACAGTTGGCAGCGGTAGAGCGGTAATTTATCAAAATGGTACAAAAACCGAAGGTTCTTGGAAAAAAACCGACAAATACGCACGAACTCAATTTTTAGGCAGCGATGGACAACTAATTACACTTAATCGTGGCGCAACTTGGGTAGAAGTAGTAAATCCAGGCTCTACAGTTACAGACAATTAATAAAGAATGCGAAATCCAAAATGCATAATTTTGGATGATATTTTATGTAGATAAAGAGCAAATGTCCAATTTGTTTTATTTGTCATCCTGATTTTGCCGAAGGATCTATTTCATAAATTTGAACCATTGCTAAATTGATAATTCATTGAAAATTGATAATTGGTAATTGTTAATTGGTAATTGTTTTCTACCCGCCTAGACCAGGCTAGCAAAACGCGCGTCTGCGCCCAAGAGTTCTTGAATTCGTAACAATTGATTATATTTGGACGTGCGTTCGCTTCGGGCCGGTGCTCCTGTTTTAATTTGCCCCGCTCCTAACCCCACTACCAAATCGGCAATAAATGTATCAGTTGTCTCACCAGACCGATGAGAAATTATAGCGGCAAAATTATTTGCTTTTGCTAAATTAACACAATCAATGGTTTCTGAGACTGTTCCAATTTGATTAAGCTTGATCAATATTGCATTGCTACTTTTTTCATTTATACCGCGCTGTAATCTGTCTTGATTTGTAACGTATAAATCATCACCCACAATTTGCACCTTATCACCAATTTTTGCAGTCAACTGCATATAACCTTCCCAATCGTCATCTTCTAGCGGGTCTTCAACAGAATAAATTGGGTAAGTATTAACCAAACCAACTACCTTATCGATCATTTGTGCAGTATTTAGTTTTAAGTTTTCACTTTTCAATTCATAAAAACCATTGTTAAAAAAGCTGTTCGATGCCAAATCTAAAGCGATAGCCACATCTTGTTTTGGCTTATAACCTGCTTTTTGAATAGCCTGCACAACCAAAGTAATTGCCTGATCGTTAGAAATGTTTGGTACAGCAAAGCCGCCCTCATCCCCAACGGTAGTCATTAAATTATTCTTTTTAATAATATCTTTTAACGCATAGTAAACTTCTAACCCAATTTGCATGGCTTGTTTAAAATCGCCTGCCCCAACTGGTGAAATCATGATTTCCTGAAAGTCGGTAGAGTTATTGGCATGTTTTCCGCCGTTGACAATGTTCATCATAGGTAATGGCAGAATATTCGCTCTAGCGCTGCCAATATAACGAAATAAGTCCATATTGCTAGAAGCCGCTGCAGCCTTAATACAGCCAATAGAAACAGCTAAGATGGCATTTGCGCCTAGTTTTTCTTTATTCTTAGTCCCATCAAGTGCAATCATGCGTTTATCGATTGTTTTCTGATCTAATGCATCCATGCCAACTAAATCGTGCGCAATCACATCGTTTACGTTTGTAACCGCATTCAAAACGCCCAAACCACCATATTTAGTTTTATCATCGTCACGAAGCTCGTGAGCTTCATATTTTCCAACAGAAGCACCAGAAGGAACAGCGCCCCTTCCTAGGCTTCCGTCTTCTAATAATACATCGGCTTCAACGGTTGGATTGCCCCTAGAATCTAAAATTTGCCTAGCATAAACACTTTTAATTTTCATACTTTAATTATGCCCCAATGATATTAATATGTCCACCAAGAAAAAGCTTTTAGCTTATGGCTTTTAGCTATTAGAAGTAATATGGAAGTTCTTTTAGAGAACAGGCTTCAGACTGACCGGGTTAAAACCTATTCTCCGGTTCGAACTCAGAGAACAAGCTTCAGCTTGGCTAGAACCACGTTAAAACGTGTTCTCCAGCTTTTTATACGAAAGAATCTTCCATCATTCTGCATTCTGCATTCTGCATTTTTCATTTTCTATAAGCTAGCTTAAATTCCGTTCATTAAAGCAACAGCTTTATTAGCATAGGCAATAGAATGATTATAGTTCAAAAATGCACCTTGCCAAGAACCCTTCCAAATATAACTTTTAGAAAGTAAATTACCGGCGGCATATACCGAAGATCTTAAATCGGTAATATTGCATCCTGCACCAGTATCTTTACAATAAGATCTAAATGTCGAAGGTAAAAACTGCATCGGCCCAACCGCACCAGAACCAGATGATACAGAAGTACTGTTAGATTTTCCGGTTTCTAATTGATGAACAGATTCAATTGCTTCTGCCAAACCGTCAATTCCATAAAACGATTGTACTTCTTGATACAACGTTCTTAGCTGCTCTAAAGATAAAGCAGGAGTATTCTTTACAACGGGGGTAGCTGCGACAGCTTTAGTTGCATTTTTAGTTTTAGCGATATCATTATTACTTTGCCCAATTTTAATATTGAAGTTTTTAGAAGTTACAAATATTGCATCGTTTTTAGATAACTCTAAATTAACCGATGTGTTATTAACAACAGAAGTTTCTTGCGCATAGGCGGGTAAAACAACGGCAGGCATACTTAAGAAAACTAATTTAGAAATTACCGAAAGGGTAACTAATTTTTTAGCATTCTTTTTATAAATTTTCGTAATTTTCTTGGTAAGCTTCTTAATCTGGGTGGTAATTTTGTTCACGCCCCCCTTAAGGGTTTTGAACATGAGATTTAACTCTCTTTCCGCCCCGTGATGACGCTTCTAATTAAAAAAGCTCTCTCACGAGAACATATCCATTGTAGCATACTTAAGCATAAATGTCAATGGGCATAGATAGCTGGTAGGTTGTAGGTTGTAGAAGCAGAGGATCTTTCTGATAGAATTCTTCCGCATTGCCTCTACCCACTACTTATTCGGGCGGACACATAGGTACCGCCCCCTACGAACTATTATACTTCCAAATTCACTTAATAAATATTCCACAATTCTGCACCCGTAGTGAGCCTGTCGAATCTATTCTGCATTCTCCATTCTGCATTCTTCAAACCGTGGACACAACCCTAAACTTATGGTATTATCATTTTTGAGAGGAAGGTGATTTTAATGTCAGAGGTAAGAAAAAAAGAGCACGAGCGCTTTGATGTACTAATGCGCAGATTTAATCGTGATATTCAACAAAGTGGCTTATTAACAATAGTTAAAAAGAAACGCTACTTTGCCGAAAAAGTATCAAGAACAGCCCGCAGATCGGCCGCTATTCGCAAAGCCGAGCGCAAAGCAATAAAAAGAGGATACTAAGTCAATTTTCAAGTATCAATTCACAATTTTCAATAAAGGACATAAATGTCTATTTTTGAGCAAATTGAAATCGATTTAGTAAATGCTATTAAAGCAGGCAATACCGAGACTGTTAACGTTTTGCGTATGACAAAAACTGCAATTATGAATGCCAAAATCGCCAAAACAGACCATGCTCTTTCAGAGCCAGAAGAGATAGAAGTTTTGCGTAAAGAAAATAAAAAAAGACAGCAATCTATAGAAATGTTTAAGCAAGGCAACAGACAAGATTTAGTCGATAAAGAGCTTAGCGAGTTAAAAGTAACTGAAAAGTATATGCCCGCCGAAATTAGCGATGCTGAAATAGAAAATGTTGTTAACGCAGCCATTGCTCAAACTGAGGCCACAACAATGGCCGATATGGGTAAAGTGATGGGAATTGTTGCAGGTCAGCTTAAAGGCAAGGCAGACGGATCTAGAATTTCCGAGATTGTTAAAAATCACTTATCTAAATAAATTATGAATGATTTAGATTTAAACATAATCAACAAAACAAAATTCCAATATGACGAAAAAGAGATACAAAAAGTTATTGTATCTTTTTTTCAATTTATGAAATTACCCAAAATGTATGTGGAGTTAATTTTTGTAGGTGAACAAAGAATTCACACGCTCAATAAACAATATAGAGGAGTAGATAAAGCAACAGATGTGCTTTCATTTCCCATTCAGTTTGCAGGGATCAGGGAGCAGGGTGCAGGCAATAGTTCTAATCCAAAGTCTAAAGACCAAAGTCCAAAGTTGCGGAATTTTGATTATAAACAAACTAATTCCACAGAAAGCTACAACCTACAACCTACAACCTACAACCTAGCCTTGGGTTCTATCATCATTTGCCCCAATATTGCCAAAAAACGCGGTGAGAGTATCATCGAACTAGTGGTTCATAGTTTAATACATTTAATCGGTTACGATCACGAGAAAGAGAGAGACAATGATCAATTTGTACAAATTAGTGAAAAGTTTTGGGCACGCATTTAGAGGTGTTAAAGAGTTATTACAAACTGAGCAAAATGCCAAAATTCATTTATTGGCAACGTTGCTAGTATTTGTATTTAGTATAGGTTTTCATATAAGCAGGGTAGAAGCATCAATTCTTTTTATCGCTGTTATTATGGTATTTGCATTAGAAATTATTAATACGGCCATAGAAAAAACTCTCGATTTGCTTCATCCTCATGAACACGAAACTGTTCGTAGAGTAAAAGATGCCCTTGCAGGCTCTGTTTTGATTGCTGCATTTATTGCACTTGTTGTTGCTGTTGCCATCTTTTATCCATATGTGCGGATGTTGGTTGATAGGCTGTAAAGAAAAATTTTCAAATAGCAATTATCAATTTTCAATGAATTATCAATTTGGCAATGGTCCAAATTTATGGAATAGATCCTTCGGCAGGCCCGTTCGCAAGAGCTCAGGGCTCGCAGAGCTCGGCTCAGGATGACAAATATAGTATTTAGGAGCTTATAAATAACATTGAATGATTGAATCATTGATAAATCATTGAAAATTGATACTTGATACTTGAAAATTCTCCACACTCATCCCGTCCTAGCTTGCCAACTTCTCTTTTTTTTCTTATGATAAATAAGTAATATTTACTAATAACTAATTTGGAGGGTTGCCATAGCTGCTCCTAAAAGAGTTGTGATTGCAGGCTTAGACGTCGGAAGCACAAAAATTGCCACATGCGTTGGTCAATACCAAGACGGGGTAGTTGATATTATTGGATTGGGCTCCACGCCCTCATCTGGTATGCGTAAAGGCGTAGTAGTTGACATCGAAGAAACAACCAGTTCTATATCTCAAGCATTAGACGAAGCCGAGCAAATGTGCGGGTCTCCAATCCCATCGGCTGTTGTTGGTATATCTGGTTCGCATATTCAATCCACATCAAATAAAGGCGTAGTGGCAATTTCCCGTGCCGATGGTGAAATTTCTGAGAATGATGTAGACAGAGTTATTCAAGCTGCAAAGGTTTTACCCAACACCCCAAACCGCGAAATTTTACATATTATCCCCAGACAATTTATCGTTGATGGCGCCGAAGGCGTATTTGACCCTGTTGGCATGAATGGCATTCGCTTAGAAACTGAAGCTATAATTATATCTGGTGGCAGCATGGCCATTAAAAATTTATCAAAATGTGTGCTGTCGGCCGGACTAGATATTCAAGAAGTAGTTTATTCACCCCTAGCCTCTGCCAAAGCCCTAATTTCTAAACAACAAATGGAGCTCGGTGTAGCGTTAATGGATATTGGCGCACAAACTACTAGCGTCACCATTTTTGAAGAAGGGGATGTACTACACACAACTGCAATACCCCTAGGTTCAAGCCACATCACCAACGATATTGCGATTGGCCTTAGAACCTCAATAGATGTAGCAGAAAAAATTAAAATCAAACACGGGGCTGCTAAGGCCGAACAGTACAACGATAAAGACTCACTAGATTTATCAACTCTTAGCGATATGGATAACGATTCTGTCAGCCTTAAATATATCTCTGAAATAATTGAAGCCAGATTAAACGAAATGCTACTCATGATTCGCGACGAATTGCGCTCGGTGGGCAAAGATGGCATGCTACCTGCAGGCATAGTATTAACCGGTGGCGGATGCCAAATAAATGGCTTGACCGATTTAGTTAAAGAAACATTACGCTTGCCAGCACAAATTGGAAAACCTTTGCAACCGCTTTCTGGCATGATAGATAAATTAAACGATCCGCTATATTCTACTTGTGTCGGATTAATGATGTGGAATTTAGAAAACCATGGTTCAATTAGGCAAAACTCTAAAGTAGATTTTTCAAAAATGGGCACAGCTGTTGATAAAGCCAGAGGGTTTTTAAAACAGTTCATGCCCTAGCGTTAGGTGGTAGGTGGTAGGTTGTAGGTGGTAGGGGGCAGGCTGCAGGTTTTTAGTCATTGCGAGGAGCGTACGCAGTAGTCGACGTGGCAATCTTACGTTAGGTTGTAGGTTGTAGGGGGCAGGTTGAGGTATGGAGAATGGAGAATGAAGTAAGCAGACAAACTCCACCAACTGTCATCCTGAGCTTGTCGAAGGATCTACATAATAAAATTATAACAGACTGGATTCCCGCCTACGGAACGCTAAGCGTTCCAAGCGGGAATGACAAAAAGATAATTATTTTTCGGATTTCGGATTTCGGATTTCTGTCACCTCTTTACTGTCATCCTGACATCCTGAGTCTAGAACGCTTAGCGTTCCGCAGCCGAAGGACGAAGGATCTTATAATTGAACTTCCATAATTCTGCACTCTGCATTCTCCATTCTGCATTATTCTTATCCGATTTCGCATCTTCCTCCCTGCCATCTGTGCAAAAAACACATTTCCTGCTACGATACGCGATGTACGATACGTGATTCGCGTTCCAAAGCTTGACACGCTGGTATTATCTGCTTAACTAAAATCACAAATAAAATCTTATCTTTAAGGTACGGTGGGGCGTAACCTAAAGTAAATGTGCCCAAAAGGAGTATCAATGGATAAAAAAGGTGAGATAGACGGATTTGCTGTCATTAAAGTTGTTGGCGTGGGCGGATCTGGTGGTTCGGCTGTCAATCGAATGATTAATTCGAAGCTTCGTGGCATCGAATTTATTTCTGTAAACACTGATGCTCAGGCCCTAACAAACAACGACGCCTCAGTCAAAATTCAAATTGGCAAAGAAATTACCCGCGGCTTAGGCTCTGGCGCAGATCCAGAAGTTGGTCGCAGATCGGCCGAAGAAACTAAAGACGAAATTTATGAGGCTTTACGTGGCGCCGATATGGTTTTTGTTACCTACGGAGCCGGTGGCGGTACTGGTACAGGCGCAGCCCCTATGGTGGCAAGCGTTGCTCGCGAACTTGGAGCTTTAACGGTTGGCGTAGTTACCAAACCATTTAGTTTTGAAGGTCAACGTCGTCGCAAAATTGCCGAAATGGGCATAGAAGAATTAAAAGGAAATGTAGACACCCTTATCACCATTCCAAACGATAGGTTATTGCAAGTAATCGATAAAAAGACCTCACTTTCAGATGCTTTTGGCATAGTTGATGATGTACTGCGCCAGGGTGTTCAAGGCATTTCCGATTTAATTACCCTGCATGGCATAATTAATGTAGATTTTGCCGATGTTAGAGCAATTATGTCCGATGCTGGCTCTGCCTTAATGGGAATTGGTCGCGGAACAGGCGACAACCGAGCCATAGAGGCAGCTAGGGCAGCTATCGAAAGCCCGCTGCTAGAACTATCCATCGATGGTGCTAAAGGTATTTTGTTCAACATTACCGGCGGCCCAGACCTTGGAATGTATGAAATTGACGAAGCAGCCAAAGCCATCACCGAAGCCGCAGACCCAGATGCAAACATTATATTTGGCGCAATAATAGACGATGCAATGTCGGGTGAAGTTAAAGTTACTGTTATTGCTACCGGTTTTGATAACGATTCACGACCACCTCGCAAACCAGGAATTGGCGGTGTAATTACCTCTACTCAACCCACACCAAGCTCTAATCCTATGCGTAGCGCTTCACCATATCCAACCAGAGAGGCTTCACCGTTAACCGAGGCATTAGATAGATTTGGTCTAAAATCTGAAGATAAATCTGAGCAAACAAACGCTTCCACCGATAATAACAAAACTGACGACGACGACTCTTTAGATGTTCCTGCATTCATTCGCCGCAAACTAAAATAATGATTAGCGGGGGATAATGGCAGATCCAATTAAAATTCTCACCTCTAAGCCAAATGAGAACGATTTAGTCGATTTGACTATTACAAATACAGATTCGAGCTTATTTATTGAACCCGATAAAATACCAGAAGAACTACCGGAAACCACCCATAAAGCACAAATTATTAAATACTCTTATGCAAACCACAGCGGTATGCTGGTTATTGGGTTTGATAATTTGGGTAAAATTGATCAATTTTCTTTGCTACCTGATAACCTAGATAAAATTGAAGAGTTGACCGTTATTTGCGATTTAGTAACTTTACACCTTGGTAATGGTGGCCAATTAACCGACATAACAAACATATATCAAAATATTACTGATATTAGAATGCAAACCAAAGCGCTCTTATGCTATTTAATCGGGCTTGTTCTAGAACAAAATAAGACTAAGCAAACTAGCTTAGATTCAATTAGTCTTTAACCATTCGCAGGAATACCCGTAAAACACACTTGAGTGCGGCAATAAACCAAGCTGAAGCTTGTGCTACAACACGAAAATTGTAGAGCAGACTTTAGTCTGGCTGGATAACCAAGCTAAAGCTTGTGCTACAAAAAAGCCGTAGAACACACTTTAGTGTGGTAATAACCAAGCTGAAGCTTGTACTCCGAGATGAATTTTCCAAGCCTTCTATAAGCTATAAGCTAGCCCGCCTGCTCACTGTTCACTGCTCACTGCTGTGCCGTCCGGAGCTCTGAGCGCAGGATGGATAATTGTTAATTGAAAATTATTCACCTTCTCATTTTTCTTTATCATACTAAAATGCTATAATTAATCGTTATAAATAATGCAAAAGGAGAATAAATGGCCGAAGAATCAACCGCAATAGAAATTAGTGATGCAGATTTTGAAGAAAAAATTGTTAAAGGTAAAGAAATAGCCGTTGTAGATTGTTATGCAACTTGGTGCGGCCCTTGCCGCATGCTTTCACCCATTATCGATGAACTAGCAGGTGAATATAAAGGTAAAATTAATGTTTATAAATTAGACGTTGATAAAAACCCCAAAACTGCCGAAAAGTTTAGTGTTATGAGCATTCCAACTGTTTTATACTTTAAAGATGGTGAAAAAGTGAACCAAACCCAAGGCGCCATGCCTATTGGCATGCTAAAAGGGCATTTTGACAAGTTAGTCGGGTAATATAAAAATATCGTAGGGGCGGTACCCATGTGTCCGCCCGATGAGAGTAGGTTGAAGTTTCGCCTGATCGACTGATCGAATTTTTATCATCTAGTCATTGTGAGGAGCATACGTAGTAGTCGACGCGGCAATCTTGCATTAGACGGTAGGTGACAGGCTGGAGTATGGAGAATGGAGAATGAAGTAAGCAGAAAAATGGAATACTCATATGTCATTCCTGCTTGGGACGCTTAGCGTTCCGAAAGCAGGAATCCAGCCCATCATAATTTTATTACATAGATTCCCGCCTGCGCGGGAATGAAAAAATTACTTCCAAATACTTCCTACTCCATTCTTCATACTTCTAGCTTGTCATCCTGACATCCTGAGCTTGTCGAAGGACGAAGGATCTCTCGTTTCATCCTTCGGATTTCTAATTTCTAATTTCTGCCACTTCTGCATTTATAAATGCCCACAACTAAATCTATTGTGATTATTTAGTATCAACAAACCATAAATAATAATACGAGTTTGGGTCGTGAACACCATTTGGATTAAGCCTAGTCAAACTCAAATCACCGTTATACTCTTCGTCGTCGCGTAAATCCCATATTGTTGGAATTGAGCACTGGTAAAATCTGCCCCATTCTACCCCCGCGTAGGTAGACTCAATATTCCCCTCATCGTCTGCATAATCAGAATTTATTCTATACCACATTCGAGCAATTGGTTTTGGCAATTGAAAAACAAGTACCATACCTTGCTCAGCAATAGCATCACTTTCTAAATAATAATATCTAGATAGTAACTCTACCGCCTCGTCACCACCAAACAAGGTAAATTCTGGTAAATCGTACCCTCTATCAATCATTTTGTCCATTATTTGTTGGGTAAACAATTCCGGCTTGTATTCCCGGTACTCTTGCATAATTCCACGCATAGTAGTTTGATACGCTTTTGTTGCTCGCTCAACAAAATCTCGTGTTTTTGTTAAAACATCTTTCAAATGAGAGTTAATTAAGTCGGCGTCAAAACCAACCTCACGATAATTCAAATAAGCATCTCCGAATGCATTTTCTTCGTCAGCTTCTTGATCATTATCGTAATCAACTAAACCTTCATTAGTAATTTGAATCTGTTGATTTTTGGTTAATGGACGTGAAAACTTTTCTTGCATATGCTAATTATGTCACATTTAAAGAATATTCCATATCGGCTACCCGTCTACCACCACCAGTTAGCAGACTACCAACTAACCTAAAGCCAAAACACCCAAAGGGTGCAAGAAACCGCTAGCATCAAGGTATAAAAGTAGTGAATACGTCTATTATTAACGCAATATTCACTACATAAAACCTTACATCTATTTGACAAATGTAAGGCTATAAGCATCTAATCCTAACATGTACATCAAACATGTTAAGAAGCTCGGCAGCAACCGTACTTTAATTTAAAGGATAGAATACACATCCTAAATAGAGTATTTTAGATTTATGAGCTATATATTTATGGATGAAAGTGGTGATTTAGGATTTGATTTTTCCAAAAAGAAAACGTCAAAGGTATTTATAATAACTTGTCTATTTGTTAGTCAAAAAAGACCTGTCGAAAAAATTGTAAAAAAAACGTTTCATGGTTTTACTAAAGTGCAACAAAAACATCATCCGGGCATATTGCATGCTAATAGTGATACACCAAAAACGCGCACAAAAGTACTAACCGCATTATCTGAGAAAGACGTAACTATTTTAGTAATCTATCTTAATAAACAAAAAGTGTACACCAGGCTTCGAGACGAAAAACATGTGCTGTACAATTACGTAACAAATATTTTAATAGATAGAATTTGCACGAAAAAGTTAGTACCCATAGACGAGAATATCCATCTTATAGCATCAAGGCGTGAAACAAACAAGTTTTTGAATAATAACTTCCAAAACTACTTAGAAAACCAAATATCGACAAATCATAGGTTGCCAATAACAGTGGAAATAGATAATCCAGCAAATGAAAAGTGCTTACAAATTGTTGATTTTGCGTCTTGGGCAATTTATCGCAAAAGAGAACATAATGATGAGCAATATTATAATATTATCAAAAAGTTGATTATAGAAGAGAATCCACTTTTTCCATAAATTATGTACAAAAAAGACGATACCCTGATTGCTCTGATGAGGAACCATACGGAGCCCCACAATTCAAGGATTTACTCGTCATCTACAATGTACATTAATATATAATGTATGTAAATGTTTTTCCTGACTAACTTTACATCATTCATCCTCAGTCCGCCAGCTAGCAGACTACCCAACTAACCTAAAGCCAAAACACCCAAAGGGTGCAAGAAACTGCATATTTCATTTTAATAATTCAATCAAAAGTGTAAAATCTAAAGTAATGGATGAAAGACAAACCGGTGATGCTGATGAAAATGCGGCATCCGAGCGCACATGGACTAATTATCGTGACACTGTTTTTGAAAATGGTGCGTATTTAGAAGCGCGTGCAGATAATTACGCACTAGCGCAAGGTAAAATAGAAAAAGCAGATTTAGCCAGTTCTCAAACCGAGTACAATGAGGTTGCTGCATATATCATTGATGATCCAGATGGACAAGTTGCCAAAGAGGATGCTTTAATTACTGCCGACAGGGGAGAAGAGGCAGAACAACAAATTTCGCAAGAGCGCCAAGCCATTGCCGATGAAATTGCACAAATTAAAGTTAGGCTACAAACCATTTTAACCGAGCCCAAAACGTTAATTCAAGAATCTAGCTATCCAGAAATCACTGCAAAATATCTTGCGCCAATGCACGAAATATCCACCATAATATCTAATTTAAGCCCACTACTTAATCGGCTCTCCGCCGTTTCAGCAGAATTGGCTGGCCATGAAAATGCGTTATCAGAGGCAACTAAACACAATTTTGCTACTTTAAGCTACGATGAAATTGATGCACAGGCCGACCAAGCATTTTATCAAGGCAAGCCAAACTTATTTCATAAATTAAGATACAAATCGGCTAATGTGCGCTTAAAACACCGCGAGGCATTTCGTAAACAACTACAAGACGAAAATCAAAACAAAGAAGCAGCAAAAAGAGCAGCGGAAGAAAAACTAAATGCTGAAAAAGAAGAGTTAGTAGCTGCCATTAAACAATTAACTGCAAGAGTAGCAGAAATAGTTACCGCATCTCATCAACAAATTGAAGCCGATTTAAATAATTTATCTAGTGGTACAAAGCCACAGTATGTATTAGAACTAAACTCAGGCATCCGCAGTTTAGTTACTGAATTACTAACGTTGCGACAACTATACACATCAGCTCACGAAGCTCAAAGTGTAAAGAACAATTTCGAACTATCTCAGCCACTTAATCCATATTCAATTGATGAAAATTATTTTACACAATTTACCGAAAATTCAATGGACAAACATATGACCAAAGTTATTTTTCATTACCTGCGTACAAAGTTAGAAGCATATTTTGCTCAAAGATATTTATCTAGTCAAAGCACGGCCTACATACAATATCAAAAAAGCGAACAGTACAAGCGAATGTTTGGGCACGATATTGTGAAAGATCCTGCTGCCGTTAAAGATCCAGATAGTATGCAACATGCCATCTCTAATTCCAATATAACTAGTAATTTTTTAAGTTATATTCCGCTAGTTGCAGATTTTGCCCTAGTAAATTCGGTGATGCATGAAGCAGAAAAAGAAGGAGAACAATCTGTATTACAATTACTGCAACAAGCATCGGGTGCAAAATTATACGCAAATTCAGATATTATGCAGTGCTTAGTGCAAAGCAGACAACTCTGGGCAGATCGAGCATTTAGTGCAGAAGATATTATTGTTTCGCATGCAACTAGTAAATATAATGCATCAAACATCTTTAAAGAAGGCGCAATTCATACAGAAGTGGCGGCAGCCGATGCTAAACCAAATAGCCGATTTGGCAAACTTTATGATAATTCCGATATTAGTTTTTCTATAGGCAACGCGGAGCCGCGGTATTCGCGTGATGCCGAAGAGAGAATGTCACAAGGTTATCTGCCAGATAACATTTTGGGCGATGGTGCAATTTTTATAATGCCTTATTCTCAAGCGGTAAGTAACGGACAATTTTACGAACTTAAAAACTCTCAACGCGAAGTTGGAAATAACGACTTTCATTTTGCAGCCGAGCTGCATTTGGTAGATGAGGGTAGCGGCGTATCAATTGAAAAATCAATTTGTGTTGTGCGCCAGCAAGATTATCAAAGCTGGAAAGAGTTTATTTTAAATCTAAAAGACCCACGATATGATGAAAAATGGGTAGAAAATCATTTAGTGGCATACGAAGATTTTGACACATTAGAGGATGATATTAGAAAGAAAAATACCAAGATTCATCAAACGCTGCAACCACAAAAACAAGGGCACGAGCGGTATAAAATTGCGCAATCTGGAATGCAAATTATGCGAACTCAAGCGGTGGGTTTATTAGACCGTAGGTTACAAGATCGTTTTACCGTGCGCTTTATCCCCACTTTTACCATGCAACCCGTTGAGTATTAGGTATTAGGTATAAGGCAGCAGGGGCAGGTTGTAGTATGGAGTATGGAGAATGAAGTAAGCAGAAATATGGAATACTCATATTCGACAACCCTACGCGGGAATGACTAAATTACTTCCAAATACTTCCTACTCCATTCTTCATACTCCTAGCCTGTCATCCTGACATCCTGAGCCGAGCTCTGCGAGCCCTGCGCCCTTGCGAACGGGTCTCTCGAAGGACGAAGGATCTTGCTCCCTGCACCCTGCCGCGCCCTCCGTAGCTATTAGCGGAGGATGGGCAACCTGCAACCTAGCGGGTCTGGCTTCCAGCCCGCAAAAAGCGTAATATCTAGTCATAAATAGGATTGAGATAATGAAGCTGGAATGGTATATATCGACAAATAATTATCCAATTATTAAAAAAACGCTCGCAATAAAATCGTTTTTTGGAACATAATTTATGAAAAAGAAAAACCAACAAATTATTCCTAATAATAGCTTCACAGAATTTTTGCTCTACACTACACCAGATGGCAAAGTAAAAGTTGAGATATTTTTGCGAGATGAAAATATTTGGTTAACTCAAGTAAAAATAGCCGAACTCTTTGGCGTTGAAAGAAGTGTTGTCACAAAACATTTACAGAATATTTATAAAGATGGGGAATTAAATAAAAATGCAACATGTGCAAAAATTGCACAGGTTCAGGCAGAGGGCAACAGACAAATTTCAAGAGATATTGAATTTTACAATCTGGATGCCATAATCTCGGTTGGTTATCGCGTAAATAGCTCTAAAGCTACCCAGTTTCGTATTTGGGCTACAGAGCGGCTTAAAGAATACATCATCAAGGGTTTTACAATGGATGATGAGCGACTTAAAAATCCACACAATATATTTGGAAAAGATTATTTTGAAGAGCAATTGGCCCGCATCAGAAACATTCGCGCCAGTGAACGCCGTTTTTATCAAAAAGTAACCGATATTTATGCACAGTGTAGTATCGACTATAATCCAAATGAGGAAATAACCAAGAAATTTTTTGCCACAGTTCAAAACAAACTGCATTTTGCCATAACTGGTCAAACAGCCGCCGAAATAATACACAACAGAGTGGATAGTAAAAAAACCAATATGGGACTAACAGTTTGGAAAAATTCACCCAAAGGAGAAATTAGGGAAACCGATGTGGTAATTGCTAAAAATTACTTAGAAGAAAATGAAATCAATAGTTTAAACCGAATTGTTACTATGTATTTAGATTATGCAGAAGCGCAAGCAGAGCGCGGAGTTGTGATGTATATGAAAGATTGGATATCAAAACTAGATGCATTTCTAAAATTTAATGAAAGACAAATATTAAGTAACGCTGGTAAAATAAGCCAAAAAGTTGCGGAAAGCTTGGCACTTAAAGAATATGAAAAATTCCGCATTAAGCAAGATAAAAACTACATTTCCGACTTTGACCGAGAGGTTTTGAATAAAATTAAGAAGATAGGGAAGAAACATAATGAAAAATGAAAAAGTGCAAATTAGCAAAGAAATTGCCGAAGAAATTATGGCTGATGATGTAGCATTTATCGAAATCGCCAGATCAAACGTATTTTGTTCAAATTGCAGTTTAAAATCTGTCAAAAATACCTCCATGAAAGTTGATAAGTACTTTCTTAACGACCTAGGCGATATTATTATGCATGGGAGTTGCGAAACATGCGGTAGTGGGGTGGGGAGATACATGGAATCTGGTGAAAACCCAAAATCTTTAAAAATTGCCAAAAAATATATTAAGTTAAAATAACAGTAAATGACATATCGTTATCACCCACCCTCCTTCGCTAAAGCTACCAATCCTACGCTCATAGCTACGGATGGCACAGCGGAGGGCACGGCAACCTACCAAATAATAAACTTTCCACTCTGCCTAAAAGCTAACAGCTAATAGCTAAAACCTCTCTCTGGCGCTTCGTGCCATTTTGGAGTAATATCAACTCAGAAATAGGAAATTTATGCCCGAAACACCAAGTTTTTATGAAGAAGGTGAGGTTTTGCCTCCAGCGTTAAGAATTCGCGATCTTTTAACATTATCTGAGGAACAAAAAAATGAATTTAGGAACCGAGTCCAGCAATTCAATGGTGTCATACAAATAACTATTCATCCTTTTTTTCACGAGCAAGTGGAAGTTTATGTGCAACCTGGAGTAGAAAGCGCAGGAGCTACTACCCAAGCAATATCAGATAAGCTTAATAAATTGTTAAAACTTCCTGTTGATAAAACTCCTCCTGTAATTATTTTTGAGAGTTACCAGCATATAGCAGATTTGCCGGGTAAGCTTGATAGCACCTTACAAGAATCCAATAACATCGCATATACAGTGACAACAAGAATAAATGACGCTACCCCTGTAAATGATGAGGCTAATATACAACAGGGGAATTATTCGGAAGAGAATAAACGACTAGATCTCGATGAGGAAAAAAGAAGATGGGAAAATTTAAGCAATATCTTACTTGATTTAGGAGTAAAAAATATAATTCTAGGCGGCCAACAATTAACCGCAACACCAAGCATAGCACCGCCCCTCTGATCCCCATTGGAAAAAGATTGATGACCCATACAATAATCAAAGAATCGCCAAAGGCGTAAAAACGGTTGTACGGCCATGGAATGGATGTGTATCCGGAGCAGCAAGATACCTTGCCTCCAGTTTTGATATCGAACTATCATCCGCAAATTATCCCATTAATCGGCAATGGATCAGACGATTAGAGCAAAGAAAGTACCCCTCCTAACCGCTTTATTGTTAGAAATACCCTTTTTACTTACTACTATCCTTCGCCATGCTACCCGACGAAGGACATCTCGATTCATCCTTCGGATTTCGAATTTCGAATTTCCACCACTTCCTCTTTGTCATCCTGACATCGTGCTGCACGACGAAGGATCTTGCTCACTGCCCCCTGCACCCTGCAGCCTAGCGGGTCTGGCTTCCTGCCCGCAAATGGAGTAATATCAACTCAGAAATATGGTAGTGGGTAGAACAATAAAACAAGCAGTTTTTGCACTATAATGAAGACCTAAACCACTTAAACCTAACATACATAAAATCCCACCTTCCCCAATTTTTAAAAGATGAACCCATATGAATGAAATTATTTATATTCTAACAAACGAAGCCATGCCTGGATATGTAAAAATTGGCAGAACAACCAATAACCTTGAACAACGAATTAAAGATTTAAGCGCATCAACAAGCGTGCCGTTACCGTTTGTTTGTTATTATGCCTGCACGGTAAGCAATTCGCAGTTTGTTGAACACCAATTGCACGATGCATTCGATAATAATCGCACAAATCCGAAAAGAGAATTTTTCCAAATTGCACCAGAAAGGGTTGTTGCCGCCTTAAAACTTGCTACTATACAAGAAGTTACGCCTAAAAAAGATTTGGTAGAAGATAAAGAAGACAGGGAGGCGTTAAACAACGCCAGAAAAATACGCGAAAAGTTTAATTTTGAGATGGCAAAAATCCCTGTAGGAGCAGAGTTAACATTTAGTCGCGATGATAATGCGCGCGCCAAAGTAATAGACAATCATAACATTGAGTATAATGGCAAAGTTGTAAGCTTATCTAAATCCGCCCAAGATATTCTTGGGTACAGCTATGGAGTTGCTGGTACAGATTATTGGATGTACGACGGTGAAACTTTAGATGCAAGAAGAAAAAGACTTGCCGGTGAGCAATGCTCATAACTTTGGCGTCTTTTAAAGCTAGATTGTTAAGGCTTTTTATCTAGTAAAGATGTTGGATTTGACAATTAAAATGCAATCAATTAATATTGTATTAGCGAACAACAACCGAACAGCTAGGTATCTATGATTAAGCCATATTTTGACAAAACAGATTTTAAATTATACCAAGCTAATTGCTTGGATATATTAGCTGAAATGGATGAAAATTCGGTTGACATGGCTTTTGCTGACCCTCCATATCTACTGTCAAATGGGGGATTTAGCGTTCATGCAGGCAGACGTGTAAGCGTAGACAAAGGGGACTGGGATAAAAGCAACGGACTAAAAAAAGATTTTGAGTTTCATCGCACTTGGATAGCGGCAATAAAACGCGTGCTCAAGCCCTCTGGAACACTCTGGATAAGCGGGACATACCACTCAATATATCAATGCGGGTTTGCCATGCAAGTTGCGGGTTTCCATATTCTTAATGACATTGCATGGTTTAAGCCCAATGCAACACCAAATTTAAGCTGCAGATTTTTTACCGCTAGCCACGAAACATTAATTTGGGCGCGTAAAGATAAAAAAGCAAAACATATTTTTAATTATGACCTCATGAAAAACGGAACATGGCCAGAAGATGCTTTAAAAAAACCTGGGTTACAAATGCGTTCTGTTTGGTCTATGGGAACACCTAAGCCAGATGAGAAAATACATGGAAAACACCCCACACAAAAACCAGAAGATTTGTTAAAACGCATTATACTTGCTAGCACAAATAAAAATGATTTAATCATTGATCCGTTCACAGGAAGTTCAACTACAGGAATTGCCGCATATAAACTAGATAGAAAGTTTATTGGTATTGACATAGAACAAAAATATCTAGATATTTCAATTAAGAGATATGAAGATATCTTGGCATTAAGCAAAAATAGGATGTTATAAATGGCAAATAGCGTTTCGTGGAAGAAGATATGTGATGATTATAATATTTTGACACATGATTTTACTATTTCCCCATTTGTCATCACAGCTAGCCAGATTAAGAAATCATGTCAGAATTTTCGCGAGACTGGGCAAAAAGAACCCCGTATCTTATGCAAGCAGGATAGCAGAGAAGATCGCCCCAAAGTTTTTATCGAAAATAATTTATTTCTGTTACCGGTTAAAAACGGAATATATAATATACTAAAGGGCGAAGGGTACATCGACATACCTGAGATAACCGACAAAGTTATCATATACAACTCCAAGGTAGGTTTTGATTTAGACACAGCCAAAATTGGTAATTCAGAAATGCAACATTTAGATTATGCTTACGCTGCTAGCCTTATTCGTACATTTATGGGCGATCCGACACTCGTTTTGACGATAAGGGGCAGAAAATACACCCCAACAATTGAATTTAATGTAGGCAAACAATTAATTCAAACTCACAGCGTACAAACAGAAGTCGACGCTGGTTATGAAGGTAAAGACCAAGTAGTGTTAATAGAGGCGAAAAACAGTAACTCTACGAACACCATTATTCGCCAACTTTTTTACCCATTTCGCCAGTGGCAAGAAAGTACATCGAAGTTGGTTTCAACTTTGTTTTTTGAAAAAGATCATAGAAATTGTATATATTCAATTTGGCAATTCGAATTTTCAGATCCAAATGATTATAACAGCATCAAATGCGTTAAATCTGGCAAATATAAGATAGTGGAATGATATATTTTTGTGGGCATAACTAGCCTAGACGAGTATTTACGCAAGTAAGTAGAAGCCGAGGCGAGTGGTGTCCGCTTATAACTAAGCAGATTATTAACTCGTCTATTTTTAATAGTAAAATATGGAGCTAAAATGATCAAAAATGAAGAAAAACATCCCATAACAATAAAAGAAGCTGTTGAACGATTGGAACGAATTAGAAACTCAACCGTTATATCCTATATATCAGATTCCAGAGCACTTTTTGATATTGATGATTCATTGGTGCTTGATGACAACTTGAGTTCATTAACCGAAAATGGACAAAAAAAAATTAAAAAACTCGATTTACTTATCCAAAGCCCAGGAGGTTTTTTGGAGGCGTCATATAAGTATTTACGAATTTGCAAAGAATATTCCGAGGAATTCAACGTGATTGTACCGCTATTCGCAAAAAGCGCGGCTACTATTATATGCTTAGGTGCCAATGAAATTGTTATGACCGCTGTATCAGAGCTTGGTCCCGTAGACCCAATTATTCAGCATCCGACAAAACCAAATATTCGAGTACCAGCAAGATCGATTAAAGATTATTT
The DNA here is from genome assembly GCA_903954185.1 of uncultured Candidatus Berkelbacteria bacterium. Classification (GTDB taxonomy): domain Bacteria; phylum Patescibacteriota; class UBA1384; order CAJBMM01; family CAJBMM01; genus CAJBMM01. The sequence goes on from CAJBMM010000007.1 coordinate 32,717, forward strand.
TGATTTTGTTAAAAGCACCCAAGGCACAGATTCTACTTCTGGGATTGACCCACAGACTAAACAGATTCTTGATCAAAACCTTGACCCATACCTTATCGGAAGTTATGAAGGTGCTTTGAAAGCATCTAAAGAAATTATTGAACGACTGCTAGGAGAAAATGAATTTAAAAACAAAAAGGCTAATATACCCAAATGCGTAACAGCATTCACTGAAGCACATGCGTCGCATGGTTTTCCTATCGACCGCAAAGAACTCAGCGATCTTGGATTCACGAATATTACAATTGCAGAATCGGATGTAGAGCTTATAAAATCGATCAAACAACTTTTTACGTTCTACACGCAGTTGATGAGGCAAAATAATTTCATTAAACTCCAAGGAAATCGGGATAGAAATTGGCATGTTCAAGTTATTCCAATCGCGCCACAACAAGAGATAACTCTCCCCCCAACAAGCTTTTTATAGGTGCGTTATGAATGATACATTTAACAAAATAATTGAAGTGTTATTGCCCGTGTTTTATACGGGTGTTGGTGGTGCAATCGGGTTCCATTTTAACCGCCTTAACATAAAGGAATCGGAAAAATTACGCAAGGAACAACAGCAGAATGTTTGGAGAAAACAATTCGATGTTTTTCAAGCAGAACCGCTTATCAATCTTTTTAAGAAGATTTTAATTACCACACAGAATAAATATTACAAAGGTAATTTTATTTCCCAGAATCTTATAGATCAGCTCAGTGCCGAGATCACAATCATTCGTTTTTTGAAAGTTGAAACGTCCAAAAATATCGAGAAACTACACTCACTTTGTTTGGACTATAATTACCATGCTGCGGGGTTGGCTAAAGGAATTACAAGTACAGATTTAGTTTCAGGAAGCACACATCTAATTTCAATGACGGATCAAAAAGTAGAGGATTTAAGAAAACAGATTAAAGTATCAGTGATCAATATTACGGAGGAAATAAAACAGATATATCCAGAAATTGAAAAAGTAATTTAACCAATTATATGTATTTGATAATTAATTAGGAAGATAAACGCAATGGAAGAACTACTACTATCTATCCAAAAATCAATCGAAGCAGCAAATTGGTATGCTGCATTGTGTTTAGCGCTGATAATTCCTGATATTTGTGGCAAACTCGAGAACAAACATGGTATTCAAAAACGTTACGAGGAATGGTATGAAACATATTTAAATGATTACCATGGAATGTTAACCGCAAGTGATTGTTATTCACTCAGGTGCGCTTATCTTCATGAGGGAACCGACGATATTAGTAGCCAACGAGCAAGAGAAGTTTTAGATAAATTTATTTTTGTCTCAAAGGGTCCACATTTGAATAGATTAACGAATAACTATTTTGGCGACTCAGTGTATGATGGCAAGGATATCCTACAGTTGTCAGTTACGCAATTTTGCACCGACATAATGGTAGGGGCGAAAAAATGGTTGGAAAATGTAGAAAGCAACGCATCTGTAAAATCGAATATAGAAAAAATGATTAAAATCGAAGCAAGTTTTTCGATTGGAAATGCGATTAAATTTGTTGAATAATATATTATTCAACAAATTTAAAGATTAATGAACTGATATTTTTAGAAAGCGTCACATGCCACAAGAAACACAATTAGAACGTGATATTAGATGGATTACGAACGGAATAGATTCGTGCATTAATAATGGCGCATTCATATCAGTGATAACGCTTATGCTATTAACAATTGATGGCTTATCTGGATATTACACTGGATCTTTAAAGGATCATTACCGCAGTTCACAGTCAGAATTTATTAATTTTGTAACAAAATACTTTATTCAATTTAATGCTAATTCGAAAGATGCTAATGGGAATTATTTGTTAAAAAAAATGAAACGATATCGTGAGCCACAGCAATCATTAGATACACTTAATTATTATGAAATTCTTTATACCCAATATCGATGTGGCCTAGCTCATAACTTATTAATGAAAGCTCCAAATGCAATTTATCGAGGCAGAAATAATCCATATTTTTATTCAACTCGCGGGTTTAAAATAGTTATTAACGTAGAATTGTTTTATGACGATTTTGTGAATGCATTGAAAAACTATAAAAATGATGTAATCACTAATACTAATAGGTTAAAATACAATTACCGAAAGCGATTTAAGTTTATGACAGGGAAATACCCTGCTGGGGTATAATAACTATCATAAATAGATCGAGCTAATGATATTTAACATTTTGAAAGCCATATTAATACATAACAAAAGAATAATATGAAAAATATTAATCGAATTGGGTTTGGGGATGCATTTTTGCTAGATGTTTAAAAATAATTGTAGTCAGCGCATGAAAGTTTAAAAATAATTGTAGTCAGCGCATAAAAAATAAAATAATCCCCACATCAAATTATAAAATAATCCCCCAACAATAACCAACCTCAACAATAATCAATCTCTCAACTCCCAACAGGTACAAATAGCACGCGATAGCGCACTATTTGTCATATCGCAGTTGAACTGGATCATATAAATACAATACACATATTAATTTAATTCAAATAAGTTTGAATAATTTAATTAGAAATGATATTTTACAATTTAATATAACTTAATAAAGAATATAATATGAAACAAAATAATACTAAATATGCACTTTATGACAAAATGTTTGATGACTTTTTAACCTCCGCATCACCGTTAGAACATAAGAATGCGATAGGCGATATTTTAGCCGCTGTAGGGTTAAAATCGACATTTTTACGAGCGTTGAAAAGCAATTCCAATAACATTGCAGACACGTTTATTAGCTTTAAATATGCTAAAAATCATCCCGACGTACCTGCATCAGATAGAATAGGTATGTATAATATGGGCATTAAATCTACTGAGCTTCTTAAACACAAAAACTATCAGCAGTTTTTCGATCTCGTATTAGGATTGATATTTAGTCATCTATGTAAATATTTAGAATTAGAGAAACGAAAAGATTTCGCAATTTTAACAGATCAAGATCTAATTAAAAAACGCATTATCCCGACCGAAATTACGACCCAATATTTATTATTGGAAATAATGGCGAAAGACAAAAGTTTTGATTGGCAGAGAGATGAGTCGATTATTAAACAAACTATGACCTGCGCAGGTGTTTGCTTTGCAGATATCTATGATTTTATGAATTGCGATGATATATAAAATAACTATGTCTATGAAAAAGAATAATAATCGAGTTGGGTTTGAGGGGGCATTTTTGCTAGATGTTGAAAAATAATTGTAGTCAGCGCATGAAATTATAAAATAATCCCCACATGAAATTATAAAATAATCCCCCAACTAAGTACTATCCCCCTCAATTTATTACAATTCATCTTGGAACAATTAGCACGCTATAGCGTGCTATTTGTACCTTATAATCCTTAACAATTTTTTGTTATTATTCACCATAGTACCGTTAGTGCGCGATTGTGCTTAGGCAGCAAGCCGTAGCACTAAGCACATAGCTAATAAGTAGCTATGTGGTATAACGTACTATTTGTTAAAATAACTACTTTCAATTTAGTACTATTCTCCTCATTTATTACAATTCACCTTGTTGGAACAAATAGCACGCTATAGCGTGCTATTTGTTCCTAATAATCCTTATCAATTTTGTACTATTTACCATGTTACCGTTAGTACGCGATTGTGCTTAGGCAGCCAGCCGTAGCACTAAGCTCATAGCTAATAAGTAGCTATGTGGTATAGCGCACTATTTGTTATAAATAGCTACTTTCAATTAAGTACTATCCTCCTTGGTACAAATAGCACGCTATAGCGTGCTATTTGTACCTTATAATCCTTATCAATTTTGTACTATTTACCATGTTACCGTTAGTACGCTATTGTGCTTAGGCAGCCAGCCGTAGCACTAAGCACATAGCTAACATAGCTAATAAGTAGCTATGTGCTATAGCGCACTATTTGTCCTTTAACGCTGATATACGGGGCGGTAATTAGTCTGGAGGTTGAATACTTTTCTCGCGCGGTAATAATGTTAAATGGTATATAATGGACATAAATAAAAGTCAATATTGTTAACATTCATTGTAAAAATATTTGACATGTGTTATATATACATTTATTGTTAAATAAAAGGGGTAAAAGGGAATATGACTAATTTACACGAAAGAATAAAAATTCTCCGCGGTAATTTGCATATAAGTCAATCCGAAATGGCCGATAAACTGGGGATAAGCCGGCCAACATATGTGCTAATTGAGTCTGGCAAAAAAATCCCAGATATAGCAGAGATCAAAATAATTGCAATGACGCTAAATGTTACACCCACTGACTTGCTGGGAGACACTATGCAAACACAGAACGATGATACAAGGCTAATTAAATATAAGCAAATGATTCTTGCTTGCTTACTTTATGGTGGCGATAAATCAGATGGAAAAATTACCAAAACAAAATTGGCAAAACTTGTTTATTTGACTGACTTTGCTTGGTTCTACAATAATTTAAAGCCTATGAGTGGCTTGAGTTACCGACGCATTCCACAAGGCCCTGTTCCTGATTTGTATTTTCGCGCTATCGATGAATTATTTGGAGACGGCGCAATTAATATTGAGCAAAAAGGGCAGGCGTTCGTAATATCGTTAGTTGAAAAGCCGTCATCGTCTTATTTAGCTAACAATGAGTCGGGCTTAATAAAAAAAATTGCAAATAAATGGCAAGGTAGCACAACAGAGGAAATTGTTAATTTTACGCACAATCAGCTACCTTGGAAAATTTGTAGACCAGGTGAAATTGTTCCATACGAACTAATTACTCAGGAGGACAATTCCAATGTCTTCTAATAGTGGCCTAAATTACACCGTTATTATTCACGAATATTCCAAACGCCACTACATCAAATCTTTCCAGTCAAAATATAAAATTAAATGGGATGTAACGCTAACATCTCTAATATTTGAGCTTGAGAGGATAGATCGAGTGTTAGGCTTAACATCGAAAGCAGAAATTATTGTTGCTAAGCAAGAACAATGTATTATTAAAGTTGATTTTAAAATCGCAGGCACCAACGAATCTGCAAAAACTTCTGGTGATCGTGCGATTGTGCATGTAGATCATAATAAGAAAATTTGTTCTATCTTACTTGTATATTCGAAAAATGATATTTCTCCACCAAATGAAACACAAAAATGGAAAAACGAAATCAAGTTGAATATTCCTGAAATATATAAATATCTATTTTAATTAAATAATCTCCGCCTTTTCCTCACATTCCTCTTTAAATAACCACGTTCTTATCTTATAATCAACATCCAAATATCTAATGACGATTAATGCGCTATCGCTTACTAATTGTCATTATTTAGCACATAGAATAATCCATAGAATAGTTATCTATAGCGAAAATATCCGCCCCAAAACTTATTGAACACCTAATATAAATACCCTTGAGCATTTTATTGGGAAACCAAGTCAATCCCAATCTATAATGTGTTTACTATTTAAAGATTATATGACCAATAGTACGCTATACCACATAGCTACTTATTAGCTATGTGCTTAGTGCTACGGCTGGTTGCCTAAGCACAATCGCGCACTAATTGTCATGCTGTGCATGAGAATAAGCTCAGATAGATACCGGATACATATTAATTCAATTCAATTGAGTTTGTATTATTTAATAAATAGTGATATTTTACAATTCAATTCAACTTAACAAAGAATATAATATGAAACAAAATAATTCTAATAAATCTATTGAGCTTATTTTTCGCGACATTTTTAATGTTCTGGTAAGCGGATCACCTTATGAATATAAACAAGCAAAAACACAACTTGAGGGAATGTGGCATAATAATAACAAATCGTTTCTTAATAACGCTCCAGTTGTATTCGAATATATGAAAAAATTTGCATCTATTAAAAAACCAGAAAATCAAGCAGCCTTCTGCTCTGGTCTTAGTTTATTTTATCTTGCCTTAGCAGACGAGTATTTCGAAAAACTTAAAGACTTTACGTTATTAGCAATTCAGCATCCCGATGGGCGGGTTCGCAATGCGATATTAAAAACGTCCGCTTGGCTTCGTTATTCATTAGATTCTCGGATAAGACCTTTTCAAATAGGTCGCACTAAACAAAAAGATACGGATGAAATGATACAGTCGAAAGCAATTAATCAATACAAGTTGTATGTTACAGAAATTGAAGCGTTGATTGATAAATATGATAATCATGATGATTCAGTATACATTAATGATATGAAATCGTCGGTAGAAAAATCTTTGCAATATTTACTGGTAGAAGTGACCGAAATCGCTAATTTGATTCCAAAAAGCGAGTTGGTTGATTCAGATATAATCTTAAAAAGAAAGCAAATTAATGATAAGCTTAAATACTTGCTCAACTCTGTTCGGAGTAAGTCAAACGTAAAATATATTATTGACAATATTTATTCAGAGCAAGGAAATAGCGACCTTCCGCAACTTATCGCTATATTTGACACCGGCTATAATACCGAAGACCTGCAAAATATAATTGATACGGTTGTTGAAGCGTGGAATTATTTTCCGCATAAAACTTTGGACGGAAAATGCCCGGCAGAACTCATTTATAATCGTGATTCCTGCTAAATATCTGATTAAACATAATATTGAATATCATCTATTTAATCTTGATGCTCGTTTTGGTTATTTGTAAAAATCTCCCACTATTCCTAATATGCCGATAAAAGCTTATGACAATTAGTGCGCGATCGCGTACTAATTGTCATATTACTGCAAATGTGAATATAATTATGGCATATAAATAATTAGTTTTAATCCATACGGCAATGCTTATCAATAATTTACTGTATGGGTCGCATTATTTTACATAACATTTGTATAAACTGTTTAGCTAAAACACAATAAATAAACGACAAGTTTGTAAATGAGACTATCACAAAATCAAAAAGATGTATTACTTGTAATTGGAGCCACTTTACTAATAGGCGCAGTACTTATAATGCCAAACACCGCAATTTTGTTTAAATTCTTTAAACCAAAAAACAAAAAAGAAAAACGTAAAATATCTCGCTCTATTCAGAAGCTTTTTAATGACGATATTATATATTTATCTGGTGAACGTATTGTACTTACTAAACGCGGGCAGGAAATATTAAAACAAGTGCAGGTTGACGATGTTTTAATTCCATCGGCCAATAATAGTGAGTGGGATGGTGTTTGGCATTTGGTTGGGTACGATATTCCCGAAGATTTTAAAAAAGCTCGAGATTGTTTTAGAAGAAAATTGATAGAATCGGGTTTTGAAAAGATTCAATTGAGCCTTTGGGTATACCCATATAATTGCAAAGAAGAAATTGCGATAATTTCTCAAAACTTAGGCATCGCCCCATTCGTGGCTTATTTAAATACTGATTATTTACCTCAACAGGATAAATTAATAAAGTCATTTAGCCTAACAACTAAACATAAATAAGGACAAATAGTGCGCGAAACGCTAAGCGTCTCAGATGTTCCGCTAAGCGGAACGACCGCGTACTATTTGTACCATGCGGATAATTCGCGTATTTAGATAACAACCGCTCGATAGCAAGTAGTAAAATAGGGAAGTGACGGAAATTCTAAATCCGAAGCACGAAATGAGAGATTCTTCGTCCATCAACTGCGGAACGCTTAGCGTTCCAGGCGCAGGATGTCAGGATGGGTATAAAGGTCAAAGCGTGTTGATATTTAAGCACTATACAAGCGTAGAAAGTTAAAGTAGTTTAACTTTATGAAAAAAACATTGTTCTTTTTGTAATAACAAAAAAGTCAAATTATGGGGCATGACAAGCACTGGAA
>CAJBMM010000008.1 GCA_903954185.1 uncultured Candidatus Berkelbacteria bacterium
ACTGGTCTTTAGCTCCCAGATGAGCAATGTTGGATATGTATTTCATGAGCCGAGTATACCCATGAAATCCAAAGTTTAAATAGATCTGTTGCATACTGCTCCTTATTCCTTGGAGTCCAGTATGTTAATGAACTTTTGCAATCTCTAAACTTCTACTACGTTAGAATACACTTGATCATTCTAGAAAACTGTGTGGAAAGATGCACTTACATTTAATTCGCTCTTGTTAAAGTATAATGCCGCATCTACGTTGTTAGTACTATATGTTTTGTAAATACCCCTTTGAGCTATTGATAGTAATTGATTAACAAGGCTCGAAAGCTGAGTGATTTTTTGATAATCAGTATCACTTATGTTTGCCTGTTTTTTAAAATATGCCAGTAGTACCGGCGTCAATGTACCAGAATCAACCTTGAAACTGACCGAATCATACATCGCTGGTTGCAAAGAACCTGATGTATAAAAACTATTTTGGTTTGGCGAATAACATAAATTTAGCCTTGCACTCAACGACGCTTGTTGCCCCACTAGACTGTATTTATATGTACTTGTAAAAGAAATCATCACTCCGCTATTTAACCAAAGCTTTTTTCCGATGTCCGAATTAATAAACGCGCTAGAATCCACGGCAAACACGGCTTGTTGCTTATTGCCCAAATCTAAAGCAGATCCATAACCCCCAAAATCTTTTTTATAATACGTTAAATTGCCTACCCCGTATTTAATGTTGTCTAGAAACTGCTGAGTGGCAGATCGATATTGTAAATCGTAGGGTTTAACTGCGTAATATATTAAATCACTCTTACTCTTTAAATATGCATTTAATACGTTTGTAGGGTCGTCCATCTTAACCTGACCAGTAGCTGTATCGACATAAATATGAACGTTGTTTTTTAAAATAGATACTGGGTCATCAGAATTAATGATACCCCCAATTTGTTTTGGTAAATTTGTCGATGCGTCGGTTGACGTTTGCTGCCAACTTGCCAACAAACTTTGCGTTGACGTATTAATGATATTAGACACATCTTGCGCTACATTCTTCTGGGTGCAAGATGCGCCCCCACTTCCGCTAGGGCTACCATCTGCGGTCACGCTAACACCGCTACTATCTTGACCATAAAAATGCTCATATCCGAAAATAGATAGAGCCGCGATTGCTAATATAACGATAATAGTGACTGCGAATTTATATTTATTTATTGCCACATACCCTCCAATATATCAAGCATAACTCAACTTCAAAACATCATCAATACACACAATTGAAGACATCAATATTTATATCTAAAAAGCTTAGAAATTTTACGAATGATTAATTAACGGCGAACAATGACGTATTCGCATAATGCATGGCATTATTACTCGTTGTTATCGCCTTACGATAACATCGTCAATAATACCGTAGGCCTTGGCTTCATCGGAGGTCATATAATAATCACGTTCGGTATCAGCTGAAATCTTTTTTAAGTCTTGTCCAGTATTCTCGGATAATATTTTATCCAATTTTTCGCGAGTTCGCAGAATCTCTTTGGCAGCAATATCAATTTCCGTGGCCTGGCCCTCTGCCCCGCCCATTACTTGGTGAATCAAAATTTTACTGTTTTGCAACGAGAACCGCTTGCCTTTTGTACCACCAGCCAGTAAAAATGCACCCATAGAAGCGGCCATGCCAACACAGACTGTCGAAACATCGGGTTTCACAAATCGCATAGTATCGTAAATAGCTAGTCCAGCAGTAACCGAACCTCCTGGGCTATTGATATATAATTGAATATCTTTCTTTGGATCTTCCGAATCTAAAAACAATAGTTGCGCAATAACCAAATTTGCCACCACGTCATCTATTGGACCACCCAAAAAGATAATGCGTTCTTTTAACAAACGTGAGTAAATATCATATGCACGCTCACCATATTGTGATTTTTCAATAACTGTTGGAACAAGGTAAGACATAATTTTCCTTTCTATTTCACTGTATCTACCTTAATTAGAGTAGATTAGTTTCAAGATATTAGTTAAAAGTGAAAAGTTTAGAGTTTAAAGTTATGGAAAATTATTTATAAACTATATTCCAACACTTTCCACTTTTCACTCTTAACTTTTAACTACTTTGTGGCACTTTCGAGCATTTTCTCTAATACTTTACTTATTGCATCTTTATCATCGGGCTTCACATCCATATCTTTCATCACTTCGCCCAACGCTAATCCCACAGTCACGTTTTTACTAGCCTGATCGCGCATCTCTTGTTTTACTTCTTCTGCAGTTTTTTTCTGTTTTTCTAAAAACATTGCTAATTTTAACTCATCAAGTCCAAGTCTTTTTTTCATATTTTCAAATAATCGACTTACCTCTTCATCTACCATAGATTTTGGAAGAGTTACTTTGGTTCTTTTGGCCAACTCTGACAAAACCATATCCTCATCTTTGCGTTTGGACTCGGTTTCACCCTCTCGGCTTAATTCTTCCTCAATTGCACGCTCAAAATCAGCAAATGTATCTTTGCCAAATAATTTAGCAAAATTATCATCGGCTTCTGGAAGCTCAATTTCGCGATGATTTTCGAGCGTAATTTTAAATTTAGCTTTCTTTTTGGCTAAATCTTTAGCATGGTAATCTTTCGGAAAATTTATTTCAAACTCTTTATCTTCACCAACTTTCATACCTACAATATTTTCTTCAAACCCCGGGATCATAGTATTTTCGCCAACCACTAACGGATGGCTTTTGCTTGCCATGTCTTCCCGTAACACACCCCCCACGCTGCCTTCAAAAGAAATAGAGGCAAAATCGCCAGGTTTTACAGGCCCTTTAGGTTCATTAAACTTTGCTCTTTCTTTACGCAACTGCTGTGTAACCTTTGCCACCGCATCAGATGTGACTTTTTCTATTACGTTCTTCTTAATGCGAATATTCTTCCAGTCTTTTACGGTTACTTCTGGTAAAACATCTACACTTGCCACAAACTCAAGCCCATTGTCTATCGATTTGACTTCTACTTCTGGTTTAGAAACAGGATGTAACTTTTGCTCTATGATAGCCTGGTAGTAAAAATTTGGTATTGATTCTTCTACAGCTTCTGCCTTAACGGCTTCCTCACCAATATTTCGCAATGCAATATCTGCAGGCACTTTACCAGGGCGGAATCCGGGTAATTTGATTTTTTGCGATAAAGTAATTAATGCTTTGTCGTAATATTCTTTAAATTCGTCTGGAGTAGTTTTTATAGTTATTTTTACTCTCGACTCAGGTAATTTTTCTAATTTAGAATCCATTAATAATCCTTTCATCGTTACTTAAACACGACTTACTTTAGCAGATTTTAGATTATTTTGATAGACATTACATGAAATTTTCAAGTATCAATTTCCAATTTTCAAATAAAACTCAATTTTCATTTATTCAATAAACCATTGGCGCTTTAGTAATTCATTCATTGGGTATTATTTGAAAAGTGAGATTTGAGATTTGAAAATTACCACCCCCTAATCCCCCTTTTTACAGAATGACCCAAGACCGGCGATCTTTTTTATGATATGGCAGATCAGATATTACACGTTGTGGATGAATTAGAAAAATTAATGTAGCATATTTAGCGTTAGCATGCGCCAACCAAAATTGTTCATCCATTTTTATTTTTGAGCCATACTTATACTTAATCTTTGTTATTTCAGAGACATCTAAGTTTTGAAAGTAGAGAATATTTTCTACCTCCGCCTGCCCAACAACTCCACCCGATGATTGTTTCAGCAATATCATATCTCCACTCATAACTTTGCGATAAGGTATGGCAGCAGACTGTGAAAGGCGAATATCAATAGTCTTCTTACCCTTAAGGATCTTCTCAATTGCATCCCCAACAAAAATAGCTAAGTGTGTAGACATTTTGTTACCTCACCTTTGGTCTACCGTAAATAAGCACTTTGGTCAAGCGCTAGAGAGCTTTCTATAAGCTAAAAGCTAACAGCTATAAGCTCACATTTAATATCCTAATGCTTTTAGCGCAGGTAGTTCTTTGCCAGCTAAAAACTCGAGGGCAGCGCCACCGCCTGTGGAAATAAATGACATCTTTTTAGCTAAATTATGATTGTCTAGCACTCCAACCGTATCGCCGCCAGCCACCACTCGGGTTGCATCTTTTAACCTAGCTAAATATTTACCAAGCGCTACAGTTCCAATTTCAAACCTAATATCGTCTGTTTTTCCTAAACATCCATTCCAAAATACAGTTTGTGCTCCATCTAAATAATGTTCAAAATTTTTGACTGTTTCGGGTCCAATATCCACTATTGCCCCATCATTCCATATATGATCAACAGGCAATTGAATCTTTTCACCAAATTTTTCTAAAATATATCTAGCTTTTTTCAATAAATCATCTTCTACTAATGAACCCTTAACATGCTCACCTCTAGATTTTAGGAATGTATTAGCCACAGCGCCACCAACTAATATTTTATTAACTTTTTGAGAAACATTTTCAATAATTGGCAGCTTATCCTCTATCTTTGCCCCACCAATTATATAAACACAAGGTTTTTGTGGATCGTCGCGTAAAAGTTCTAAATGTTTCACTTCATCCAATACCTTATAACCAGCTACGCTCTCCATATGGCGCGATACTCCAACCGTCGATGCATGTGCGCGATGTGCCGTAGCAAACGCTTCAAAAACAAAAGAATCGTAAGCACTGGTAAAAGCGCTGACTAAATTGGCATTGTTTTCTTCCTCGCGCTCATCAAACCGGATATTTTCCAGCAGATATATATGGTTGCCAATTTTATACGCAGGTAAATCGATTAAAAAGTTTTTAATCTTTTGCACCGACTGCGTAAGACCAAGAACATAAGCTAAATATTCTGCTACCAAGACAAAAGTTAAATGCGGATCTATGCCATCAGGTTTTCCCCTATGAGCAATTAACAGTATTTCGCTTGCGTCATCGGCGATTATCTTTTTTATCGTTTTAAGTGCAGCATCAATTCTATTAGTATCTTCTATGCTGCCATCTAACCTCACGGGTATGTCAAAATCGCACCGAATTAATACCCTTTTACCTTGGTAATTTATACTATCAATTGAACGAAGCATTATTCACCCCGAGCTTTTTTACAGATCCCTACAAAATTATTTGCATTCAAACTAGATCCACCAATAAGTACGCCATCAATCGATTTTTGAGATATGTAGTTATCCACAGTTAGAGAGGTTACACTACCTCCGTAAAGCACTGGCGTTTCTTTGCCGACCTCTTTCTTGATTAGTTCGCACACCTCATTTGCATACTCTCCAGAGGCTATATCGCCTTGGGTTGCAGTGCTAATAGACCATACCGGTTCATAGGCAACCACTATTTTGGCCAATTCGTCTTTTGTCACGCCTTCTAAACATTCGATTAAATCTTTTAGTATCTTTTTTTGGCTATTTTCACTTTTTTGTTTTTCACCTACACATAATATTGGCGTTAAATTGTACCGCAAGCAAGCATGTACCTTTTCATTGATAAATTCATTGTTCTCCCCAAAATGCTCGCGACGCTCGGAGTGACCGACGATTATATAGCTACAAAGTTCTTGTAACATACTAACCGATATTTCACCCGTAAATGGCCCATCTTTCTCAGGATAGCAATTTTGTGCGCCTAGCTTTATACGAGGATCAGAAATCTCTAAAATTGAGGCCACTTCTTGTAGCCAAATAAACGGTGGACAAAGTACCACATCTACACCATTAAACTCATGCAATTGATTACGCACCATAGTAGCTAATACGCTCGCATCAGATATGCCAGTATTCATTTTCCAATTAGCTACAACGAGCGGTTGCATTTTTATCCTCCAAATTACATTATATCATCAAGTTACCAAAAAACGGAACTCACTCTCAACAATGTTTGCTATTATTTAGTGTTAATCGAGTCAATTATTGTTTTTGCTAACAATGTGCTATTATGACAGAGCAAATTATTGTCATCAACGACACACGCATGGATAATCTTTACGCCACAAATTAATTTGCATTTTGTGAATAATTGGACCACGGAACCCAATTCGCCTTCTTTAATGTTTGGCGTTCTAACTTTCTTTGTGTTCACTAAACAATAGTCGATTCTTGGAATCACTTTTTTGACAGCATTAATATGGTTTTCAACGCCATACCCTTCAGTTTCACCTCGTTCTGTAGAAATATTGCAAACGTAAATTATTTTGGCTCGGGTTCGCTTTAGCGATGAAGCCATACCTTTCACTAGTAAGGGCGGAATAACGCTGGTGTATAAACTGCCTGGGCCAAGAACAATAATATCTGCATCTTCTATGGCGGTCTTAACTGGCACATAAATATTGGCCGTCTTAGTTAAAGATATTTTGCGTATGGAATCTGTATGACCTCGCTCACTTATCTGTGTTTCCCCCTCTACCATCACGCCAGAATCCATTTGACCGATAATGTGCACTTTATCCAACGTGACTGGCAATACACATCCCACTATTTGCAATATCTCGCTCAAACGCATTATTGCTTTGTCAAAACCATTTTCCATATCACTTAAGGCCACCATTAATAAATTACCCAAGGAATGACCATTCAAACCTCGGCCTTTTTTAAACCGATATGTTAGTAAATCAACAAGCAAATCTTCTTTTGGCGATAGTGCGCAAATACATTTTCTGATATCACCAGGGGGTAAGCTATCAAAAGCCTTTCGGATGAAGCCACTAGATTGCCCATTATCCGTTACTGCTACAACTGCTGTAATATTCGGCGTAAAAAATCTCAGGCCTCGCAATAAAGCTGATAAACCTGTGCCGCCCCCAATAGCCACTACTCTAGGATAATTCTGTTTACAATATTTTGCATCTGTAGGGCTATATTTTAATAGTTGCCACCATTTAGAAAAATAATTTTTCTTAGCTTTGTTTGATTTTTTGAGCAATTTTTCTCCCTGCCAAATCTGCAATTTCATCTTCGTTAGCATTTTTCACCCGCAGGTAAGATCCGAAATGCCGCAAAAGCTTTTGATTAGTTTTTTCACCAATACCTTTAATTTGCAGAAGCTCTGGAGATAAAAGCTTTTTAGATCTTCTAGCTCTATGAAATTCTATCGCAAATCTATGCGCCTCATCTCTTATGGCCCTAAGCAAAGATAAATCCCTAAAACCTATATCATTTATAAAAGTAAGGTCTTCTCTCTTGCGTTTCGGGCCCTTTGCCATACCAATTAAAGGTATTATATAACTATTATTTACTAATACCGTTTGTATGGCATTTATTTGACCCTTACCGCCATCGATTAGCATAATATCTGGCAATTCCCACTCTCTGTGTTTTAAACGGCGCTCCACAGCATCCACAAGCATTGCAACATCGTTTGGCCCTACAATTTTTTTAATGATAAATTTTCGATAGAGTGATTTTTTTGGCTTGCCATCTATAAATACCACCATCGAAACAACAGGCTCCTTACCCGAGGTATTCGAAACATCATATCCTTCTATTCGGTGAGGAATAGTTTCATTTTTCAACGTTTTTATTTGTAGTTTTTCCTCAGTAATGTTTGCGGTATTTTTTAAATGCTGCAACGCTAAATACTTATCACGAATAACTGAAGCTTCTTCATATTTTTTTCGCTTCGAAAGTTTTTCCATCTCAGCTTTAAGTGAGCGAATGACCGATTCTTTTTTACCTTCTAGTAACGCAATAATATGATTTGTATTCGCATTAAATAATTTATCTTTATCTACTTTTACGTATCGTTCTTTATTGCGACTAATTGCTAACTGTTCGTTTCGATAGGGAAAAACTAAACGCATAAACTTAAGCGCAGTATTCAAGCTACGGCTAGACGTATATGGTCCAAAATATTTTATTTTAGGCCGATCAAACATAATCTCATTTTTATGAACAACTTCAATATTAACTACCTTGTTTGCATCGCGAATAATTCTTACAAAATAGTAGCCTTTGTCGTCTTTTAGTTTGATATTGTATTTGGGCAGATAATGTTTGATGTAGTTGGCTTCTAGAATAAGCGCTTCCATCTCCGAATCACACTTTTCAAAATCTATTTTGCAAATTAGCCCAACCATCTTTTCTATTAATGGACCACGCGCTAATTCTTTAGACCAATAAGACCTTACACGGTCACGTAGTGATGTGGCTTTTCCCACATACATAACTTCGCCACTTGCGTCTTTAAAAAAATAGACGCCAGGACATTTAGGTAATTTTTGAATTTGATTTTGAATTATATCACTCATTTGCATAGTAGGAATGATTATATACGATTCATTTTAAGAAACCAATATAAAACAACAAAGCCCCGAGGGGCTTTGTTAGCCATCGGGACCATACGGCCTGGGATAAGTGTCCCAATAGCCAGAACCTTCAACAGAACCAAGCCACCTTGCCCGTAACACAACCCAAAATAGAGTTGCGATCAAAACTACAGCTAACAACAACAGGCATAGCACGGAAAATACTGCTCGCATTGAACTCATTGCATGACCTCGGACGTCAGGATACTCAAATCGTATGCTTCTGTAATTTAATTGTCAATCTTATATTTATACGACAAAGCCCCAGCGGCATTGTCGTGCCCGCCAGGGCAAACCCCCCTTACTCACCGTCATCTTCGCCGCATCGTGGCAACGGACCGTCGCCCCTCATCGGCCTAGCTGCAGCATTCGCTTCTGCTCGGCCGATCTCGCGCCCCGCCCAGAAACACGCTTCACTGAGGGCAATAACAAGTCCAATAATCGCGTCGCTGTCTGCCACGCCCTGCCCATAAAGACTGCGGCATGCTTGGAGAAGCTGGTGGCTACCTGCTGCAACAACTGCACAACCAGTTTTGCCATCTGGGCGCACAACTTTGCTATCTTTCAGTTGTTGTGTAATCACGTTCCATGGAACCCTCGCACCGGTGAAGGTAAGTACCAACTCAGCTGGATTACCCACAACCGTTAGCGAAATGCCATCCCCAGACGTCCCAATCGTAATCATACGTCACCTCGCGCAGAGTAGATGGACAAATACTATAATAATGAGTAATTTATGTCAATTTATTTTTGAGATCTGTTAATTTAACTAGTCCACCGTTTAGTTCTACACTCTCTCTTTCTAAAGTTCTAGAGCTAATAATTATACGCATTGGGGCGCCAATTAAATCGGCATCGGCAAACTTAGTACCAGCGGATTCGTCACGGTCATCGTATAAAATGTCAGAAGCAGCGGGCAATTCATGAATTGCCCCTACAATTTCATTATACATATCTTGACCCAAATCCTGGCCGAGTTCGATGAGGTGGATTTTATATGGTGCAACAGATTTTGGCCAGTTAATTTTACTTTTTTCTATATCCCCATAAACCTCGGCAATAGTGCCAATTAAGCGTGTAATGCCAATACCATAGCTTGCGCCCAAAACATCTATGCGCTCCCCGCTTTTATTAGTTACCGCAGCATTTAGCGGTGCCGAATATTTGTTATCAAATCTAAAGATGTTGCCAACTTCTATTGCCGATCGTTTATCAATTACTCCCTCGCAAAATTGTAAAAATTCTGGATCATTTTCGTTCACCAGTTCTTTATTCCAAGCTCTATCGCCTAATTGATTTAAATAAATTTCATCTTCACCGCTTTCGGCTAAAACCTGAAATTCGTGTGAACGATATTTGGTAAATACCCCGCCAGAAGCATCAGTATAAATGGCATTTAAGCCCACGCGCGCAAAAATTCGCATATACGCATCTTTTACTTGTAAGTAATAATCTGCAATATCTTCATCGGTTAAGTGAAAACTATATAAATCCTTCATCATAAATTCGCGGCCGCGCAATAGCCCAGATTTTGCCCGTGGCTCATTTCTAAACTTGGTTTGCATTTGATAAATTGCTACAGGCATTTGTTTATAGGAGTTGTAAAAATGGCTAAAAAGCTCTGTTGCTACTTCTTCGTGAGTTGGCCCAAGACCAACAGATTCATCTTTAATATCGTACATTACATCTTTAATAATTTCGCGACGGCCAGTTGCTTCCCAAAGCTGATGTGGCTGCATTACAGGCATTAAAACCTCAGATGTGTGCGGTAACTTATTTAGTTCTTCGCGAATGATATTTTTAATTTTTTCGGCCATTCTAAAGGCCAACGGCAACAGGGTGTAAACCCCCGCCATTTCTTTATCGATATACCCGCCGCGCGTAAGAAGTATGGCATTTTTGCTAACTTCTTCTTTAGATATATCTCGCCTAGTTGACCCAAATAGTTGTGATTGCTTCATGATTAGCTTTCTAGCTTTCTAGCTTTCTAGCTTTTAGAAGATAGAATTAAATATTCCATATACCCTAAAAGCTAATAGCTATAAGCTATAACCTCATTTTATTAGCTTTAATATATCACGATATGTGACGATTGCGAACATACCCATTAAGATAAAAAATCCAACAGTGTGGGCAATTTGTTCAAATTGTAAAGTAATATATTTTCCCTTAAATATCTTTTTTAAAAACACAAACAACACTCTTCCGCCATCTAGTGCAGGGAATGGAATTAAATTAAATATAGCTATAGCTAACGATAGTTGAGCGGTTACAAATAGTACGTAAACCCAACCAAGTGCCACAAACTGTGCCACCACCCCATAAATGCCAACAGGGCCAGAAACGGAGTCGGCGCTAACTTCTGTACTTCCTATACCAAATATTCCTCCAAAAAATTGTATATACCCCCAAATAACCCGCCCAATTTCTTGAATTGCCACCACGGGAGCATTGTATGCACTCACCGAAATATCAGATAACGAAAAAGTGCTGGTTGCAACTCCTAATGGGGCGTCGCCGTCTGATAGCTTAATGTTTTTTTCAATAGTGTTGCCGTTGCGACGAATATTTAACTTAATACTAGAGTCTTTCTTATCTTGAGTGGCAGAATGCAATGTGGCACCATCAGAAATATTCAAATTATCTATCTTAGTTATAGCATCGCCAGTTTTAATACCAGCCTCTGCAGCGGGAGTGTTTTCTAGCACGGCAGAAACAAACACTGCCCCATCTCCACGAACACTCTTGGGTAAGATAATAATTACAGTCAATATAACCCAAGATAAAATTAGGTTCATTACAATTCCCGCTAACAATATCGATGCTCTAACTCGAGCTTTTTTATTTACAAATGAACCCGCTTCCTTATCACCGCCGTCCTCTCCTTTTAGTTTGACATAGCCGCCAAGAGGCAATAAATTAATTGCGTATCTTGTTTCACCGCGTTTCCATGCAAATATTTTTGGTGGAAAACCAAAAGCAAACTCTTCAACCACTACGCCTGTGCGTTTGGCAACTAAAAAATGTCCAAGTTCATGCACAAAGACAATTAGGCCAAAGATTAGAATAAAAACTAAAATTGTAATAATAATCATTGCATAATCCGCAACCAAATTAAGCAAGACGTGTAAATTATGATAATAATAACTCCCAAAACATAATAATCGGTGCTTAATACTTTTTACAAAACCGATAAATCTGTTTCTTTTTGTTTAACAATCTTTTCTATCTCGCCATTAAATTCTTCTATCGCCTTATTGAACAAATCTTCTGCATGATATTTTTCGTCTTCCGTTACTTCACCATTCTTAAAACCTGTCTGAATTTTATCCCAAGCTTCTTTACGAATATTTCGTAAAGAGACACGCGATTCTTCGCCAATTTTGTGCAATAGTTTAACCAATTCATTTCTGCGTTCGGTCGTTAAAGGGGGCATGGCAATACGAACTGACTTGCCATCATTAGTTGGATTAAATCCTAGGCCAGATTCGCGTATCGCCTGCTCTACATCTTTTACAGCCTTTGGATCCCAAGGTTGAATCACTATCAAAGTTGGTTCTGGTATTAGAATAGTTGCCAATTGCTTTAGTGGAGATTTAGCTCCATAATAATTTACAATGACATCCTCTACTACTGCTGCGTTTGCCCTACCAGTACGGATTGCCTTCAATTCCTCGGATAAATGCACGATAACCTTTTTCATATCTACTTTTATCTGCGATAATATATCTTGTAACATAATTCTCCTTTAATATTAATTGAAGCGTATCAAAATGATTAAACTAACTCAACACCTACTCTCATTATTATTACTGCTATTTTTAATATTATGTTTCAAACAACCTGTTTTGGCAGCTGATATTAATTTAGTTATCGATTCTAACGGAAAAATTACCGATCAATATGACTCAAAAGTAATAGGTGAACTATATAGAGGATGGAGAGAAAACGTACTTTTTGCATCTCTTAGTCAGGAGAGTGCTTTGCGCTACAATTTCACCGTATCCGTTATTGGAAATGAGGTAGACTTAGTTAAAATTAATCCAACACTTTATGCTGTTCATGGAGCAATAGCAAATGAGATTAGTAGCGACGCACAAGAGAAAGTGTGGGAAGTTACGGCATCGCCCGGAAGTCAAATAACTTTAGTCGCTCAAGTACCATATGGAATATTTAACGATTCATTTTTTTGGAAGATGATGGCAATTTTGGCTATGCTTCCAGACAAAATTTGGCTAATACTCTCAATTCTCATCCCCATAATTGTATTTATTTTATTTCTTGCTAAACAACGAGCTAACAGAGGTACTCGCACCAAAAACTCCATTATTCATCCAGAAATTTTAGATGTATCTCCCACTGCCCTCACAGTACTGGTCAAGGGATTTGTATCTAAGCGCGCAAGCGCGGCTACGCTGGTAGATTTAGCCCAGCGCGGCCATGTACAAATGCTAATTAGAAACACCAAAATCATTTTGTATAAAAAAGTTGGGCGAGACAAGCTTAGAGAGCATGAAAAGGCTATTTTAGAAAGATGGTTTAAAACTGACTGGAATTCAAGAGGCGAGGATTTAAATTTAGAAATTAAAACACAAGTTATAAACGAACGCAGCAAAATAGCTAATATGCTTATTTATAAAGAAATAAATACATACAGCTGGTTTAAAACGTCGCCTCTTATAACGCATTGGAAAATATTAATTAGCAGTTTTTTTGCCACAATTATTGTGTCGGTATTCTTTTTTTCAATATTTATTTTGCTTCCTTCCGCCAATCCGCTATTGTGGTTTTCGACCAGCTTGCTTTTTAGTATTGGTGTAATTTATGCTTGGGAACCAAGCATTGCAATATTGTCGCCAAAAGGCAAGGAGGCGCGAACAATGTTAAACGAAACTCGCGCGGCATTAACGGCTCCTACTAAAATTCGCATGGCTCCAAACGACCAAGCAGCATGGGAGCATTATTTAGCAATATCAATTGTTTTAGGAGTTACGCCAGAATGGCTTTATCGCTGGAGTGATACGCCTTTCCAGCAACCATCATGGCTACTAACCACAGAGCCTCTAAGAGATTTTGAAGACTTTCAAAGACATTTGGCTCCTATTCTCTCCGTCGCATCAGAAAGCATTCGAGATACTATTCTACCAGCATACGTATAAAAAATAATGTAAAGTGCAAAATCGCGAAAGCTGACCCTTTCAAGTTGTCATTCCTGTCCACCTCGGCAGTTATCCACGAACAAGACAGACGCAAGTCATTCGACTGCATAAGAGACCCTTACGGGCGGGAATCTACATAATTAAGTGGAAAACTATTTTATAATTATATTTTCCAACATTGAAAATTGAAAATTGGATATTGAAAATTGTTTCGCTAACCGGCTAATCACGGTAACCAATTACCTCTCCATACAAATTTGATTCTGGAACATAGCCAAAATAACGCGAGTCGTTACTAATATTTCTGTTGTCGCCCAGTACCAAATATTTATCTGCTGGCACCTGCATCGAAACATCTACTACCCCGTTCTCAGTGAGTGTTCCAGGTAACAAATAATTCTCATTTAAAACTTCGCCATTACGCGTTACTACGCCATTCTCAATTAAGATAACATCACCCGGTAATCCAATAACACGTTTTACATACCAGCTATTCAGCGGATCTCCAGGAAATTTTAGTATAGCAATGTCACCTCTATCCCAACCTTTAAAGTTATTACTACCTAAATCTACTGCCACCCATTGCCCATCTCGTAATGTAGGATCCATACTATGCCCGTCAACGCGAATAACGGTGATTACGCTGCGCATTAGTATTAAGATAATAATAACCGCAAAAAACAATCCTTTACCAAACCACATAATCCACGACACCGATCGCGCCCATTTTTCTAACGTATTGTTCATATTATAACTATATCACGGTAATTGCTTTAGATGAATTACTCCAAAATAAAAATTTGACTTGGTCTAATTTGATGCTCTATAATTATAATCGTAATGAGTGCGAGCTTGATGCTTATGCTGATAACTCTCCGAGAGCGATCACTCGTAATGCTCCCCAAGTCTATTTGGGGATTGGTAAAAGGTCGCGTAGCCGTAGATGTTATCGCG
The DNA here is from genome assembly GCA_903954185.1 of uncultured Candidatus Berkelbacteria bacterium. GTDB lineage: Bacteria > Patescibacteriota > UBA1384 > CAJBMM01 > CAJBMM01 > CAJBMM01. The sequence goes on from CAJBMM010000008.1 coordinate 14,432, forward strand.
ACCTTTGAATTTATTTAAAAAAAACACCCCTCACGAGGTGTCTTTTATTATTAATTTGCCTAATTATCTAATCTCTTACGCCTAATTCTACTCTAGAAAATTTTCCAACCTTAATATTCTCACCAGTTTTGCCCACAACATCGGTAATTAAATCTTTAATGTTTTTAGAAGAGTCTTTAATAAATGGCTGCGCTAATAAATCTTCTAAACTCTTAGGATCCATAGAGGCGACTTGCATCACCAAATCTTTAGCCAGCTCTTTAAAAGAATCTGTTTTAGCTACAAAATCTGTTTCACAGTTTAATTCTAAAATTGCGCCAATTCTTCCACCGTGACTATACGTTACTACCAAACCTTGAGTTGTTTCTCTTTCGGCACGTTTTTCGGCAACTGCAACACCTTTTTTCTGTAACAATTCTAAAGCTTTATTCTCATCACCAGATGCTTCTTCTAAAGCCTTTTTTAAATCCATAACACCCATACCAGTTCGTTCACGTAACATTTGAATTTTTTCTAAATTATCCATACTATTCCTCTGTAATTACTTTTTCTGGCTCATCTTTAGCTTCAACTGTTTCCTCAGAAGTTACACCGTCTTGCGATATTTTATGCAAAGTTTTAGTCTTTTTTGGCTCAATAACTTCTGCTTTATTCACAGGGACAACTAAATTCTTCTGATAATCTTGTCGGGCTTCGCTAATTGTTTTAGCAAAAATATCTAATAACATATGTAGCGATTTTACAGAATTATCGTTAGCAGGAATTACATAATCGACACCTTTTGGGTTAGTGTCCGTATCCACAAGCGCAACCACTGGAATACCTAATTTATTCGCTTCAGTAATTGCAATATTCTCTTTATCAGCGTTAGCAATTAATAATACATCAGGAAGCTTATTTAAGCTTCTAACACCTTCTAAAAATACTACTTGTTTTGCCATTTTTTCTTCTTTTTGAAGCTTTTCTTTTTTAGTTAGCTGAGTCCACAAACCTTCACTAACAGCTTTTTCCATTTCACCTAATGCTTTTAGATTCTTTTTTAAAACACCAAAATTTGTTAGCCAACCGCCAAACCAACGTTGTACCACAAATGGCATACCAGCCTTTGATGCAGCTTCTTTAACAAGTTCTCGTGCCTGAGGATTGGTGCCAACAAATAGAACTGTTTTACCATGACTAACTTGTTCCACAACAAATTTTAAAGCACTATCTAAACCATCTCTTGTTTTTTCGAGATTGATAATATGAACATTTTGTCTCTTGCCGTAGATATACGGCTTCATTTTTGGATGCCATCTTGAAGCAGAGTGACCAAAGTGGACACCGTTCTCGAGCATTTCACGTAGTGATGGTAAATCTGACATTAAACTCCTTGTAATGTAATGAGATTAAATATTATTTAGACTTATCTAGTTGTACCACAAAATGCGATTGTTTACAACTGCACAAACTGTACTTACCTGGGCGACATAAGTGTCTTAAGAAACCGCGTCATTAGGACTTGGCAATCTGACATTTTTATGCTACAATACTTCATATGAAACAAAATATTCACCCACAATACTTCCAAGCTAAAGTTACCTGCGCCTGCGGCAATGCTTTTGTGGTTGGCTCAACCATGCAAGAAATTAAGGTAGAAATTTGCAATAAATGTCACCCATTCTTCACTGGAACTCAGAAATTCATTGATACTGCTGGTCGCGTAGATAGATTTAAAGCCAGAGCAGAGAGGGCTGAACTTAAAAAAATGACTCCTATAAGCCCAACGGTCTCCATCGAGCCAGTTGAAACTGTTGAAAAGCCTAATAAAGCTAAAAAAACCAAAGAAGACTAACAAACTTAGTGCTATACTTATTTTAAGGTTAACTTAAAGTGGTGTTTAATTATGGAAATTAATTTTACTCAATTAGTCGATCCTTTAATCAAACGCAGAGATGAAATAGAAGCAAAGCTCTCTTTGTCTTTTGATGCTTTTGATCAGCAAAGTAATGTTTCTCTCTCTGGTGAACTTAAAGAGTTGAATCAAATAATATCTCATTACCAAAAATATATTGCCTTAAAGACAAAAGTAGATCAGGCTCAAGCCATTTTATCTCAAGAAACAGACGCAGACCTTGTGGCAATGGCACAAGAAGAAATTTCTGAAAGCGCAGATGAATTAGAAAAAACTCATCACGCGCTACTCGTTTCATTCATCCCACAAGACCATCACGATAAAGGCAACACTATTTTAGAAATTCGCTCGGGCACGGGTGGTGACGAAGCAGAGCTTTTTGCTAGCGATATATTTAAGATGTACTCAAAATATGCCGAAAAAAAGGGTTGGGCAGTCAACACTATAGATTCAAGTATCACTCCGCTTGGGGGTATTAAAGAAATTGTTTTCCAAATTTCTGGTTATGGTGTTTATGGCCAACTAAAATACGAAAGTGGTGTACATCGAGTACAACGCATTCCAACTACCGAAAAATCGGGCCGCATTCACACCTCTGCTGCTACAGTTGCAGTATTACCAGAAGCAATAGAAACAGAAATTAACATCGAAGCTAAAGATTTGCGCATTGATGTTTATCGCTCAAGTGGGAACGGAGGCCAATCTGTTAATACCACCGATTCTGCAGTGCGCATTACCCACATACCTAGCGGGTTAGTTGTAACATGCCAAGACGAAAAAAGTCAGCTAAAAAATCGCGATAAAGCTATGAAAGTACTCAGATCGAGATTATTAGTGCTAGAAGAAGAAAAAACCGCTAAAGAGCGAGGAGATATGCGCCGTTTGCAAATTGGCAGTGGCGATAGAAGCGAAAAGGTTAGAACTTATAACTTCCCTCAGGATCGAATAACTGACCATCGAATCAACGAGTCTTGGCACAATATGGTTTCGATACTTGATGGAAATCTAGACCCTGTTGTTTCTAGCTTAATTAATGCTGATCAACAAGCAAAATTAGCAAATTTATAATAAATAACTTCCATAATTTTGCATTTTGCACTTTGCATTTTGCACTCTTCAAATTTATGAATATTCAAATGTGGATTTCACAATCTAAACTAAAGACCTCTGATGCAGTTGATCTGCTTTTTTTTGCATTTTCTCCAAAAACTACCCTCGATTCCAAAAGTTGGGTTTTGGCCAATAACGAAATGCAGCTCTCTGCATCAAAGCTAGCTAAACTCAATAAATTATGCCTCAGACGCCAAAATAATGAACCAATACAATATATTTTAGGCTATACAGAATTTGGTGAGCTCAAATTAAAAGTTAACAAGCAAGTTCTTATCCCCCGCCAAGAAACACTCGAACTCGTCAATTTAGTCATCACATATATAAAAGATACCTACAACCTACAACCCACAACCTACAACCTGTCCATTGCGGACATAGGAACCGGTTCTGGTGCTGCCGCAATCTCAATCGCAAAGTTTGCGCTTAATCATCACTTGCCCATCAAGGTAATAGCAACGGATATTAGCGAAGAAGCATTGAATGTTGCTAGAAGTAACTCTTCCGCGATCCTTTTAGACAAATTAGACCAATCTGTCCAATTTGAATTGTTAATAGGAAATCTTCTCCATTCCATAGACGAACCCATAGATATCATCGTAGCCAATCTGCCCTATATTCCAAAAAAAGAAATTGATAAACTTGATAGTTCAGTTAAAAATTTCGAACCCTATCTAGCGCTTGATGGAGGCGAAAATGGCCTCGATTTAATTTATGAGCTTATTAAACAAGCCGAAACAAAATTAAATCCCAAAGGAAAAATTTTCCTCGAAATTTGGGATGGCCACAGCAAAAAAGATTTTGCCCAATTTACAAATTTTTACGTTAAAATACTTGCAGATTCATTTGGCAAAACCCGCTTCGCTATTCTAACAAAATCTTAGCGCTTGTATTCTTGCAAAGTTACATCTGTAGCTTGCTCTTTGCCGTCACGATAATAGGTCACTTTTATCTTGTCACCAACTTTATATTGCTGGATTATTCCTGCCAAACTATGACTCTTGTCGATATTTTGGTCATCAATTTTTGTAATAACGTCACCATCTTTTAAGCCAGCTTTATCGGCAGACCCGCCAGATATGACCGCTGGAGCATTATTTGAGCCGCCACGAATATACGCACCGCTTTCAATTGATAATTTATTGTCATTCGCAATTTGTGAATCTAATGCAACATATCTTATGCCTAGAGCAGGTCTAATAATATGGCCTGTCTGAATAACACTATCAATTGCTGGTTTTAACACATTAATAGGTATGGCAAAACCAACGCTTTGGGCTGAGGTTGAAGTGGCGGTATTTACTCCAATAACTTTACCCAATAGGTTAAGAAGCGGGCCACCAGAGTTTCCTGGATTTATTGCGGCATCAGTCTGAATAAGCCCTTCTAAGCTCTCTGAGGCAGTACCACTTGCGTCACTAGCAGTGATAGATCTTTCTTTTGCAGAAACAACTCCTACCGTAACGGAATTTTGAAATTCGGCTAATGCGTTTCCGATAGCCATAACCCATTGCCCAATTTGTAGCTCATCCGAATCGCCAAAATCCACAGGTTTTAAATTCGATGCTTCAATTTTCAAAACCGCAAAGTCGAATATAGGATCTATATCTTTAATTTTAGCCGAATATTTTTTGCCGTCGTTTAAAATTACCGTGTAATTCGAATTTTGTTCTTGAACAACATGGGCATTAGTTGCAATTAAACCATCTGCAGAAATGACAAAACCCGTCCCACCACCTTTTTGTTGATATACCTGACCAAAAAAGTCTGAGTAGTTTGTGCTTGTATCAATAGATACCACCGACGGATTGGCAGATTTAGCCACATCTATAAATGCAGAGTTCTCCTCTAATGTCACCTTTTGCTTGACAGGCAAAGTCAAACTCCCATCATTCTTCGTTAAACTTGTGCCCGAAAGATAATAGACAGAACCGACACCGCCAACTCCCCCCATTACTAAACTAAATATAATTGTAAAAACAATTAACGATCGGCTAACCACTAATTTATTTGGTCCAATTTCATTTGTATTATTCTCAATCATATTTTCTTGCGAATTTGAATCCATTTAGCCTCCTGCTACTTTTCATCTGGTTTTTTCGTTTTTTCCGATTTATTATCGTTCATCATAGCTCCTACATATCCTGCAGCTTTACCAATTAGAGATACAATTCCGTTTACAACTGGTGCTACCCCCTCAGTTGTGGCAGTTTCCACTACATCTGCAACATTATCTACTCGCTTACTTGTGCGTTCAACATTTTTCATTACCCTTGTTGCTTGATTCAAAGCAATACAAAGATAAATCGTAATTGCCACAAATCCCAAGATTAAGATTAAATAAAGAATTCCTAATAATATGTCATTATTCATTTACACCCTCTTTCTAATTATTCTATTTTTTAGCTTAGAAATAACTGAGCCTCGATCGGGCTTATCGATGATTTGCCATTTGTCTTTATCAACGAGTGAATTTGGTAAAACAATCAAACGATTATCCTCGGTACGAATTCTCGTCTTCCTAAAATCAATGGTTTCAATCAAGCCCTCGATATCGCCTACTTTTACTTTATAACCAACATCAAAATCGGGATCTTTTGCCAAAAATAACCCCGATAATATGTCTGAAACAAGGGTATTCGCCCCGTTTGCTATTGCTAAACCAATTATCAATAGGGAGCCAGAGAGTGTTACAGCTACCTGATTTAAGCCAAGCTGCCGAAGAATATCAGCCAATAAAATAATCCACAGCACAATACTGCACAGTGATTTCAATATTTGCGCTAATGCGCGCGGAACATGGACCACTTTTAGCCCATTTGTTAACAAAGTCAATACAACATAAATTATTATTGCCCCAATTAACAGAGAAAATATTATCTCAGGTATCTTTGGAGCGTAGGCTATAATATCATTGCCAATTTTCGTTAAACCAAAATCCATAGTATTATTGTAACATAATTTTGGCTAAAACTCGATAATTATTGGTCTAAATGCGACTTTAACTTTTCATTTACAATTTGTGGATTGGCAACACCTTTAGATTTTGCCATTGCTTGACCCACTAAGAACCCGAGCACTTTAACATCACCAGCTTTATACTGTTCAACCGCTTTAATACTTTGTAATAGAACTTCTTTTACGATAGCGTCTATATCTACAGCAGTTGAAATTTCTCCATGTTTTTTAAGATCAATTATGGTTATTTTGCCAGTCATTAAAGATTCTAAATTTGTCTTGATTAGTTGTTGCGTTATTTTACCGTCATCTTTAAGTTTAACAATTTCAATCAGATCATCTGATGTTAACTTCAAATCCGAAAATAACAATCCTTTTTCATTTACGATGCGCAATAAGTCGCCGAATAGTAAAGATTTCGCAGTTTCATTATCCTTTGTAACTTTGGTTAGCACTCCTACCACCAATTCCTGAAAATTTATGTCCCCGACGCATTGATTCGCCTGCGTAACAGTTAAAGAAAAATCAGATTGCAACCTACTAGATATAACTTGCGGCAACTCAGGCATCTGTTTTTTTAGATTCTCATCAGAAAATTCTTCGACTATTAGTCTGCAAATTGGTGGTAAATCTGGATCTGGCATGTAGCGATAATCTTGGCTATCTTCTTTGTTGCGTTGGCTTAAGGTTACACCTTTTGCATCGTCCCAGCCTCTAGTTTCTTGAACAATTTCTTCACCTTTTTCTAGTAATAATTCCTGTCGAGAAATTTCATGGTTTAATGCTCGCTCAACCATACGAAATGAATTCAAGTTTTTCACTTCTACTTTTTTACCCAATTTCATCTCCCCGACAGACCGCAAAGATACGTTTGCGTCACAGCGCATGTGACCTTTCTCCATATCTGCGTCAGAAACACCCAAATGTCTCACTAAAATTTGCAGCTCCTTTAACATTAATTTAGCTTCAGTAGGAGTTTTGATAACTGGCTCTGTTACCATTTCGATTAACGGCGTTCCGCACCTATTTAAATCCACAAAAGAATAACCGCCTTTGCCGTGCAACAATTTGCCAGCATCCTCTTCTAAATGTAAATGATGCAAGGCTACGCTAAACTGACCTCCATCCTGTCCTGCTGCTACTCTAATTTCGCCCCCAAGCGCTGGAGGATTAGTTGACGAGGTTATCTGATAGCCTTTTGGCAAATCTGGATAAAAATAGTTTTTTCGTTCAAAATTCCAGTTATCAGATATTTTTGCCCCTACAGCTCTGGCAAAAAGCAACGTCTTAAAAACGGCTTGTTTATTTGTTACTGGCAGCGTTCCAGGCATGCCAAAACATACTGGACATACCACGCTATTTGGCTCGTTATCATTGGCCAAGTTTGAACATCCGCAAAACATTTTGGTTTTTGTGTTTAATTGAATGTGAACTTCCAATCCAATAACTGGCTCATATTTTATCGACATCTTCATCTCCGTACCATTTAGCTTAGCTAGAAACTATCTAACTTAAAGCGCATTTAACACTTTTAAACCTTTTTTAAATCCACTAATTGCATCACGCGCTTCCCAGCTCATCACTTCCGTTTCCATCTCATGAACTAACTTATTCCGCACTTTATGCGCACGCCACACCATATCATATGAATCGCGATCCATTAATTTTTCGGCTGCTTTTAAACGATCTGCAAAAGATTCTCCACTGGCAACTTTTCTTTTCAGAACATAATCAAATAACTTGTCTGCCTCGGTTACGGCGTGACGAAAATTGGTGGATCCGGAGGTGGACATTAATTGTTCAATTTCTTGCCACTGACTGTTTACTAAACTCAAATCTAACGTTGAACGATTGACCGAATTCCCCTTATCATCTTTAGTCCAAAAATAATATGGTAATTTAACTATTGCCCAAAGTGTTTTAAGCAACACTAACATAACATCAACTAATATATTATTGGAGCGTTTTCGCGCCATTTATTTAACCTCTACCAAATTCATTTTATCGCCTTTGGCAATATTTTTTACCACATCCATACCGCTTGTTACTTGCCCAAATATGGTATAGCTGGCTGGTAAGTTTGGCTGATCTGCAAGGGTAATAAAAAACTGGCTTCCATTAGTATTTGGCCCAGAGTTGGCCATCGCCACAGTACCCTCTACATATCCTTTTTGATAGATTGGCGAACCAGCATTTATCTCATCGACAAATGTGCCTCCCCAGGCGCTTTCGCCACCCGTTCCATCACCTTTAGGATCTCCGCCTTGAATTACAAAACCAGCTTCAACTCTATGAAAACTGAGGCCGTTATAATATCCCCGTGAAGCAAGGCGAATAAAGTTTTCACTTGTTTTTGGAGCTGCATCTTTTTCAAAAGAAAATACAATATCGCCCTTATCTGTTTTTATTGTTGCCTGTTTTGCTGTCTGAATCAACAAATCCTCCGATCCTAGTTTCTTAATATTTTTTTGATACCAATAACTACTTGTTAAAAATGGGTAACCGATTACCATAACAAATGCTGTGGCCGCCACCCAAAATTGCCAATGCATAAAAAAGTGCCAGTTAAATAAATGCTTATTAGGGTCAAATTTATCTTGATCTTTTTTTTGTCTTTTTTCTTGTGCTCTTTTCCCCAAAATTTTCTCCTTTCAGTCTACGAATTATGAATCTGGAATATTTAATATATTAAAAATTGATATTCCACAATTTTAATTTTGTATTTTTGATTTTGCATTAATTTTGTGCCACTCGGTTGATACCTCAAAGGCCGATGCCACCTTAAATAGCTTCTCTTCATCAAAATGATTAGCAATTATCTGCATACCAATTGGCAAGCCTTGTTCAAATCCGCATGGAACAGAAATACCGCACAAATTTGCTACGTTTACGGGCACTACCAGTAAATCTGCCATCCACAATTTTAGTGAGTCATTTAAGTCCTCATTGGTTTTAAAAGGCATAGTTGGAGAAACCGGCCCAACCATTACGTCTACTTCTTTAAACTTTTCACTAAATTGAGCCTTAATCATGCGCTGCACTTTACGTGCCCGATTATAGTATTGATCGTAAAAACCAGCCGAAAGTGCAAATGACCCAAGCATAATTCTTCTTTTTGCCTCATTACCAAATTTTTGACGCGATTTATAATACACCTCAATAAGATTATCCACGTTTGCGTCTTCGTTTGCAGAAACACCATATTTAATTCCATCGTATCGCTCTAAATTGGTAGAAACTTCAGAAGGGACGATCACCATATATGTTGCCAATGATTCTTCTGCCAACGGAACAGAAATATCGATTATTTCTGCCCCTAATTTTTCAAATTGCCGGATTGCTGCATTAACTGCCTCGCGAATCTTAACATCAACGGCCTCACCCATAAATTCTTTCACTACACCTATCTTCATGCCCTTAATATCTTTGCCAATTGCCGCCACATAATTTGGCACCGGAATTTTGTATGAAGTACTATCGCCCGTATCTGGTTCTGCTAATATTCGTAGTAATTCGGCCGCATCGGCTACAGATCTGGTAAAGGTTCCAACCTGGTCAAGTGATGACGCCATGGCAATTACGCCATTTCTCGATACTCTGCCATATGTTGGCCGCAAACCAACTGTATTAGTCCAAGATGCAGGCAAACGAATGCTTCCGCCAGTATCGGTACCTAAAGAAAATATGCTCTGGTCGGCCGCTACAGAGGCTGCCGATCCGCCAGAAGATCCGCCAACAACTCTGCTAGTATCCCAGGGGTTTTTTGTCATGTTATATGCCGAATATGCGGTTGTAGTTCCCATCGCAAATTCGTCTAAATTAGTTTTGCCCACAATTACCGCGCCCGCATCTTTTAGCAACCTAGTTACATGGGCATCGTATGGAGGAATAAAATTATCCAACATCTTAGAAGCCGCCGTGGTACGCACTCCAGCAGTGCAAATCACATCTTTCAAACTTCCAGGTATACCATCGATATTGCTTTTTAATTCTCCTCGACTTCGTCTTTCATCGCTCTCTTTCGCCGAATTCAAAGCCTTATCTTCTGTAATCGTTAAAAAGGCATTAACTTCTGCATTTTTTTGCTTGATATTTTTAATACAATGCTGAGTAAGCTCGGCAGATGATACTTTCTTCTCATTTAAAAGTTGGGCCGCTTCGTTAATTGTTAAATAATCTAGTTCCATTACAACACCTGCTTAACTTTAATTAATCCATCCTCAGACATTGGGCAGTTTTTTAGCAATACATCGCGCATATTGTTATTAATTACTTCGTCTTCGCGAAAAACATTAACGAGTCCGTTAACTTGTTCAGCGAAGTCATTTAGTTTAATTTGCTGTAGATGATCGACATATTTAAGCACGTTAGAAAGCTCACCCAAATACTTATCTATCTCATTTTCTGCGATTTCTATGCGGGCTAATTTGGCAACATGTACAACGGTTGTAGAATTTATGTTTGACATAGGTTCACATTAGCAAAAAACTCGCCCAACCTCAATTGCATTGACATTCATTATCACTAGTAGTATAATTTTCATATCCCAATCTGCCCGAAGATATCGGGTTCAAAGGAGCACGGTATGCTACAACGGTTTGGCCAGCGTTGCCGGCGCGAGGTGCGAAACAAGCACCACGAGGCTCCTCCAGCAAAGAGGATTGCCGCCATGCTGCGGGATGCTGCTAAGGCATCCCAGTCTGCCAAGCTTGTTGCCCGCGGCGACAGGCAGCACGGCGTCAACGCAACGCCAGAGCCGTAACGGCGCTTTTCCGGAATGCTATAAGATCGAGCGGCGGGTCTGCACACCCGCCGCCCGCCCACATTATCCTATCAAAATAATTTTATCCCACGTTTGGGATTTTTTGTTGCTAATATATTTTATTTATGATTATATATGCTTAAACCGCAACCCATCGCGGCAACCACACTGGAGGAAAGCATGTCCCTCGAGTACGTACGCGACCTCTTCCCCTTGCCGGCCGATTCGTACCTCAAGATCAGTGCTGGTATCCTGAACCCCTTCGGGTTCGATTGGTACAAGGCGTGGGTCATACTCCTGAAGCGCTTTGAGCTGATGAGGCGCTGGGAGGAGATGATAGCTGTAAAGGGGCTCGCGTGAAGAGGCACATCCTCTGCCTGCCGGGCGGGTTCCGGCACACAAAATCGGGGGCGGCCGCGGCACCGCCCCCACTTACTTTAACTTTATATATCCCACGGGATATTATTTTTTATAAATTCCTTCTTTAATTCAATCTTAACTGATTTAAGTAAGCCCCTCAATTCTGGAATTTCTTCAACCACGCTATTGGCATAATTTGGTATATCATAAGCATGATTACAGTTTTTAAGCCCAACTAAAGTCATATGGCTCATTGCCTCTATTTTATCCAAAGCCAAAACCAAAATTGCTTCTTTTGATTTTTTAAATTCAAACTCTTCCCATAAACTCCGCACCATTTTACCCAAATTAACTCCAAGATCTGCTTCTATCTTAAGTATGGCGGCAATTTCACCGTTTTGTTTATCTGCGCCAGAAACTATGCCCTGTCGCACCAAAACAGAATCTATATCATCTGTAATTGCCTCTACTAAATCGTGCACCATAGCAATTTTGATAGCTTTAAGAACATCTAATTGCAAATTTAGATCTTCGCAAACTACCATAACCATAAATGCAACACGCCACGAATGTTCTGCTACCGATTCTTTTTCAATATCATCGGCCGCATTTTTATATCGCACCACGCTCTTCAATTGTTCGCTTAGTCTAAAAGCTTCAAACAAATTATTTGCGTTGTAATGTTTTGCATTTGCCATTATTTGATATCTAATAATTTAAATGCTTCGGCTTCATTGATAATTTTAATACCTAGTTCTTGTGCTTTTTTAGCTTTAGACCCAGGGTTTTCGCCTACAATTACATAATTGGTTTTAGCACTCACCGAGCCGCTCGCTTTGCCACCAAGCTCACGAATGCGCATTTCGGCATCTTCTCGCGTAATTGATTTGAGCTCACCTGTCAGCACTAGCGTATTACCTTGCAAAGGCAAATTTGTGCGCACCGCAGGCGCTTTTATCACTATTTTTGCTTTTGCAAATTTATCCATCAATTCTTGAGTATGTTTTGAATGCACATATTCAAAAATACTTTGGCCAACAACACCGCCAACATCATCGATATTCTGCCAATCTTCAAGCGATATCAAATGCATCGCGTGCCACAACTCTTTAACGCCATATTCATTTTGTTTTATTTTTTCACTTATAAATCGCGCTAAACTATAGGCAGTAACTTCCCCAACATGCCTAATACCCAATCCATAAATAAATCGGTTAAGTACAACACTTTTACTTTTAACTATTGCCTCGATCAAATTTTGCGCCGATTTCTCGGCAAATCTTTCAAGCGATTTTAGCTCATCAAATTTTACAAAATACAGGTCTGTAACATCGCGAATTAACCCATTCTCCATTAACTGCTCTATTACGGCCTCGCCGGCGCCATCTATATCCATAGCCAACCGTGAAACAAAATGAATAATGGTTTCTTTTTCTTGACCATAACAGCCCTTGTTGCTGCATCTCGAAACAGCCTCTCCCTTGGATCGAATTATTTTCGACTCGCACAAAGGACAAGTATTTGGCATTACAAACTGTTTTTCTTTTCCAGACCTAAGCTCGATTAGTACGCTCACCACCTCTGGAATAACATCACCCGCCTTGCGTAATATTATAGTATCGCCTATTCGCACATCTTTACGCATAATTTCGTCTTCGTTATGCAAAGTAGCGCGACTTACTGTAGATCCTGCCACTAATACGGGCTCCATAATTGCGACCGGTGTTAATGCACCCGTACGACCAACCTGCACTTCAATATCTAGTACTTTAGTTGTTACTTCTTCTGCAGCAAATTTATAAGCCACCGAATAACGCGGCGCCTTGCCAACAATGCCAAGCGGCCCCCAAAGCTCCTTTTCATTTACGGTAATAACCGCCCCATCGGTTTGGTAAACTAAACCATCGCGCACACTATGAATGTGGACTAAAAATTGTTCAATTTCATCTAATGTCTTACAAAGCTTAGTTTCTAAACTTTTAAACCCCCATTCGGTTATAAGCCGATGTTCTTCTTGGTGAGTTTTGATAGTACCATCGTCAATCACCTGATATGCGACAAAATCTAGTTTACGCGATGCAGCAAGTTTTGGGTCTAGCTGGCGTATACTACCCGCAGCTAAATTACGCGGATTTGCATAAATTGGTAAGCCTTTATTTTCTTGCTCTTTATTTATTTTGGCAAAATTTTTACGACTGATAACCACCTCACCACGAATTTCAATACGACCTTTTAACCTGACATCCCGAGTGTTAGCGAAGGGTCTATTTCCATCTTTTTCATTGTCATTCCGGACATTTGACCCGGAATCTATATGATTATTTTTCGATCCTCGCGTAATTTCTACAACTGCGTTAGTTGCAGAAGTCGAGGATGATATTTGTTCTAAGTTTAGACTGAGTGGAATGGCATCAATTGTGCGTAAATTTTGCGTCACATCTTCGCCCACCCTACCATCACCGCGGGTTGAGCCAAGCACAAACTGCCCATTCTCATAAATTAAAGATACTGCCAATCCGTCTAATTTTGGCTCCACTAAATAATTCCATTTCTTGCCCGGAATGAGCTTGGATATACGCGCTATCCATTCGCCAGTTTCACCCTTAGAAAACATATCATTTAAAGAAAGCATGCGTGTTTTGTGCTCAACTTTGTTAAATTGTTGTAACGGTTCACCAGCTACACGTTGAGATGGAGAATCTGCAGTAATTAATTCTGGAAATTGCCCCTCTAACTTGGTTAGCTCATGCTTTAGAGAATCTAAGGCCGCATCAGGGATAGTAGATTTATTAAGTACATGATAATCGTATCGATACTGATTAATACTACCTTTTAACTTTTCGATACGCGCTTTAGCTTCTTCTTTATTCATATGGTTAATATAGCAAGAAATTACTAATTTTACACCGATTTTACACTGCGCCACTGTTTAAAAAAAGTGCATTCTCCAAATTTGTTTAGTTTTACCTCAAATAATCCATCTATGACTTGTTTTTCATTAGACGGAACAAGAGTTCTGCTCATTTGCCAATGAATTATTCCACCATCAGGGGTTTCTGCAACAACACTTGATTGATATGCAATATCTTTCTGATTATTTGGCACAATGTTCCACAATTGCTTAACCTCGTTCCAATCGCGTATCGGTTCATTCAAAGCATTTTCATAATATGTTAACTCACTTTGAGCGAATAAAGACATTACGGCATCAACATCTTTATTTGCCCATGCCTCACCGAATTGTCTAGCCCAAACCTCAATCATGCCATTGATCGCAGTTTTTTAATGCGATCTGCAACTGGTGGATGAGTTGAGAATAAACTATTTAACCATCCCTGCCTATCTTTTAGCGGATTTTCGATATATAACATAGCAGTCGCCTTGTTTGCAGCTTCTAGTGGTTCTTTGTCGACCGAAATCTTTTCTAAAGCCGAAGCCAATCCTTCTGGATATCTAGTTAATAAAGCCCCAGAAGCATCGGCTAAATATTCACGCTTGCGCGATACAGCTAATTGCATAAGCGATGCAACTATTGGTGTAAGGATTGCCAAAACAATGCCAATCAGCATAATTATTTGCCCAGAGTTGTTGCGATCGTCACGCCCGCGAAACCAAAGTGACCTAAGAAAAAAATCGGAGAGCATGGCAATAGCACCAGCTAAAATCATTACCACGGTCATGACCAAAATATCTCGGTTACCGATGTGTGATAATTCATGAGCAATTACACCCTCTAACTCGGTTTTATTTAGCTTTTCTAATATGCCAGATGTTACAGCCAGCGAGGCATGTTGCGGATCGCGCCCTGTTGCAAAAGCATTTGGTGCAGAATCTGGAATAATATAAATTTTAGGCATTGGTAGCCCTGCCGTAATGCATAAATTTTCGACGATATGGAATAATTGTTCGTTTTGATTATGTTTGATTTCTTGTGCTTGGCTTATAGCTAAAGCAATCGAATCGCCATGATAGTAGCTAATGTAAGCTTGAATAAGGCTTATACCCACAGCCAATACCAAATATAAATTATTATTAAAAGCCAAGCTTAAAACCCACCCCAAACCAAGCATGATGGCAAAAAATACCGCCATAATCAGAACTGTTTTGTGCCTATTTGAATCTATTTGCTTATACATACCTAACCAACCAACTTTCTGGCGTAATAATACAATAATATCCTGAGAATTTGCTAATAATTAAAATTTAACAGCTACAGGTTCTTTTTCTGCTTCTGTTTTTGTTTCAAATAGCTCTTTTTTCATGAATTTAAACATATTGGCTACTACATTAGACGGAAATGTTTGAATACTTATATTAAGATCGCGCACATTAGCATTGTAAAATCTACGAGCCGCTTCAATCTTATCTTCTGTATCAGTAAGCTCATCTTGTAATTTCGTAAAGTTCTCGCTTGCTTTTAAATCTGGATAGCTTTCTGCAACTGCAAATAAACTTTTTAATGTATCGGTAAGCATCCCCTCAGATTTAGCTCTATCGTCCAAGCTTGTTGCCCCCATGGCGGCGGTTCTAGCTTGCGTAACTTTTTCAAAGACTTCTTTTTCGTGTTTAGCATATCCTTTAACAGTTTCGACTAAATTTGGTATTAAATCGTAGCGACGTTTTGTTTGTACATCAATATCACTCCACGCTTCTTCTGTTCGTGTTCTAAGTGTAATTAATTTATTATAAACGCCGACAAACCATAATACTATTACTACTATTATTACTAATGGAATCCACATCATTTTTTCTCCTTAGGTTTTATTTGATTAATTTACGCTCGATTTTTGCTGATGTCAAATTAATTAGCCAAGGAAGAAGTGCTGGAACTTGGCGTCGGTGCAGCTGATGCTGTAACTTTATATAAGAAAACCGCACCTATCTGCATCCCCTCTGGGTCGGTAATATCATCTAATACTGCCGTCAACTCATAGTCTTTACCATCAGACTTATAACCATAATAATGAGTACTAAACGGATCTGCTGGCATAATATCAAGATACAATGGGACAAGCGATTTACTTAACGCAGAAGTAGCCGTACTCAAATTCTCAATTACCGGTGAAATGGGATAACTAGACCGATCAGAATAGTATTTTGCCAATGCCTGCTGAATTTTTATAATATCCGACTTTCGAAGCTCATCACTTGTTTTTGTTTCAGTGCCTGTATCGGCTAGCACGCTTGGCACTTCAATCTTTTCAATAGATGAGTTTGCATTCGCTTCGATGCTTATTTTTTTTGCATTATTACCGGATTGAGTTAAAGAAAGCATAAATTTTTGTACAATATGTGATTTACGAGAAATCCATATATCCACGATCCCGCTCGCGTCATTCCAATCTGAAAGTGATGGATATTCTAACAATAGCGACAAGTCAGACGAAGTGATGTCGGCTTTATAGTGATAGGCGTCACCAGTATTCAATTTTTCACGCCCAACATAAACCGATCGCGATACCATGCTAACAAGTAAATCTTTAACTTTTACAGCATTTAATAATGAAGTCTGGGAAGATGTTCCCCAATCTAAGCTGTTCTCGCTACCGGCTGTGGCATGACCCTCATAAATAATTCCATCTACACCTCTATACTCAGTAACTACATGGTTGTCACCAAAAACTGATTGATAATTAAATAAAAAGTTTTTGCTATCAGCGGAAAAATTATAACTTCCAGAAGCGATGAAAGGATCAGAAGATGCAATATCGTTACTCACGTTAGCAACGCTACCCCAACCATTTATATTTCCTATATAATGAACGCTCAAAACACTTTGTTGTGCAGTACTTAGCTGCGAAGATGCGGAACTTGGGACAGAAGACAGCCCGCCCCAAAGTGAAGACAGTGGTAACTTAGACATTTTTGCGCTAATTCCAGATGCATATAACCCTTGATCATCAGCATAAATTGCACCGACAAAAACTAATACTAACAGCACAATTACCAGTACAATTAATGCAATTAACTTTCCCCAAATAGATTTTTTTGGCACTGGCATTAAAGAATTATTTTGCTCAGACGAAACTTGTGCTACAGAATTATCGCTATTATTAGATAAAGCTGAGGTTGGCGGACTAGTAAAGACAGTGGAATTTGCGACAGGTGGCTGAGCTACAGGCAAACTAGGCTGAGCATTAGTAGGAATAACCACATGATTAACCTGAGGCGTACTTGGTTTTACTAATTCTGGTTTCAGCGGTTGTTCGTGAAATTCGGGCTTAACTTCAACTATTGTTTCCTCTGGCATAACCCAAGTAGGCTCACCGCTATCAGTCACACCTATAGAACTAGCCTTAATATCATCTAAAGCCACTTTTCCCCTCCATTTATATTATTATAGCTCTGTTATGGTTTTGCTACAACGCAAAGCTTGATAATCGCCTTTACACCACTACCTAATTCAATCTGAATAGAATAATTACCAAGCTCTTTTATCGCCTTCGTTAGAATAATCTTGGTTTTATCTACACCTATTAAGCCAGACAAATCACTTTTTGTAATACTACCGTACATCTTATTACCGCTGCCCACTTTTACCGAGATATTAAATTCTTTGCCATTTAAACTTTGAGCGTGCTCTTTGATTTTATCTAATTGTAATTCTTTATTTTTTAAATCGTGCCTCTTGGTCGCAATAACGTTTTTTGCCGATTTACTATTAACAGGGGCCGCTAATTTTTGCGGAATTAGATAATTTAATGCGTATCCGTCTTTTACTATTACGTCTTCTCCGATTTTACCGATAGATTTT
Source organism: uncultured Candidatus Berkelbacteria bacterium (assembly GCA_903954185.1). Taxonomy (GTDB): domain Bacteria; phylum Patescibacteriota; class UBA1384; order CAJBMM01; family CAJBMM01; genus CAJBMM01. The sequence goes on from CAJBMM010000008.1 coordinate 32,270, forward strand.
ACATCTTTTAATAAAGTAACCTTCATCACAACCTTTGCTATTTTGACAAAATTTCTATTGCTTTATCCAACTGAGAATCTTTACCAGCGCTTAAATCTGCCGCAGACATCTTAACTTCTATGTCTGGCTTAATACCTTCACCATTTATTTGGCGTCCAGAAGGGGTTAACCACTTAGCAATTGTAACTTTTAGCATTGCGCCGCCAGGAAGGTTCTCGACGTTCTGCACGCTTCCTTTACCAAAAGTTTTCTCGCCTATCAATTTTGCACGACCTCTGTCTTGTATCGCGCCAGCAACAATTTCGGACGCAGAGGCAGACCCTCCATCTACCAATACTACCATTGGCGTACTGGGGAAAATAGGATCTGAAGTGGTATACAAGTCTTTCTTCTGACCGCTTTTCTCTTGCTCAGAAACAACAACCCCAGATGAAATAAACTGGCTAGCAATTTGCTGAGCACCGTCTAAATAACCCCCTGGATTACTTCGCAAATCTAGAATAATGCCTGTAATGTTTTTTGATTTCAAATCATTTAATGCAACTTTAACAGCCTCGGGAGTATCTTGGCTAAATTGCGTAATACGAACATAACCAATATTTCCATTTTTTACTTCGTATTTAACCGATTTTATGGTAATTGTATCTCTTTTAATTTCTAATTCTTTAAATTCGCTAGAGCCTTTGGGCAATATCGTAAGCTTTACAGTTGTGTCTTTCGTACCTCTAATTTTTGACACAGCATCATTTATCGACATACCAGACGAATCCTTGCCATCAATCTTAACAATAATATCTCCACTTTTTAAACCAGATTTTTGAGCTGGCGTACCATCTAACGGAGCAATCACAGTTAAAACTTCTTCTTTTATGCCAATCTCAATTCCAATACCCGAAAACTCACCCGTCACGTCCTCATCAAAGCGTTTCGCTTCCGTTGGATTCATAAACACTGTATAAGGATCTCCTAAACCATTCACCATCCCCTTTACCGAACTATAAAAGAGATCTTGATCGTTGACGGTGCCTACATAATCTCGATGAACCCTATTCCAAACATCCCAATACAAACTAAAATCGACAGAATCTTGTTTAGATCCGCCAAATCTAATTGACGTTATCTGTTGACCTAACCACCCACCGCTAATACTTGCCGCGGTACCAAAACCTAATAAGTAAGTACCAAAAAATGCAAGCGTAACCATAATAGTGATAAAAAACTTTCTTCGCCTGACATTCATACGAACTCCTCATTTATATAAATTAAGATAACTTAAATTTAAGATTATTTCTAGCTACTTTAAATGTTTTTTGATAGCAAGGTAACTACAGAACCCGCCTACCAATACCGACACTAATAATTCAATTCCAATTATTTTGCTTAAATTAGCTATAAAAAAATGACTAAAATCAAAGCTATTACTATCAATGTATTTCGTAATAAATGGCGAAGCGCTTTTTACACCAATAAACAAAAGCACAGTTGATAATACTGCAGCTATTAAACCATAAAGCACCCCTTCAAAAATAAGGGGGAATTTAATATACCAACCAGTAGCCCCAACCAATTGCATTATCTCAATCTCAGTTTTTCGCATAAAGATTGTTAAACGGATAGTATTATAAATAACCAACACGGCAATTAAGATAAATAACCCACTCAATACCCAACCCGCTCTTTCAACAAAATGCGTCATTGATATATATCTGTCGATGGAACTCTTGCTTTCCTCATAGCTAACTTTCGTCACTATTACATTGTATTGTGATTGGTTGATCGCCGAAGCTATAGACTCCAAAGAAGATGGATCGTTTGCCTTTATTACGATACTACGCGGAATACTTCCTCCGTGACCCAAATCTAGAAGTCTAATGATAACAGGGCGTGGTTTAGAGGCTTCTCTAAATTGTGCTAAAGCTTCTTCTTTAGAAGTAAAGCGAACCTCTTTCACATCGGGCATAGCCCCAATTTCATTCTGTAACCCTTGTATCTGAATATCTGTTGCCTCATCTTTTATAAAAACGGCAATATCAATTTTTTCCTGCAGTATTTTTGTAGTTTGATTAACGGATAAACTTAGCAAAGTAAACATTGCCATTGTTACAATTGTTAAAGTCATCATAAAAGTAGCTGCCAAAGACAACCAGCGATTTCGCCAAAAATCTACTAAACCAATTTTCAACCCTCTAATTATCGCCATTTTAAAACATTTCCGTTATTCTTCGTTCCGCATTTTGAATTAATCATTTATAACACGTACTTCCCTTTAACTTGGTCTGCTACTATTTTGCCATCTCTTAAAGTAATTACTCTCTTTTTTAAAGCGTCTACAACTTCTTTGTCATGAGTAGCTAGCAATACAATCGTGCCACTTTTATTAATTTTAAAGAGTAGTTCGATTATTTCCCAAGTATTTATTGGATCTAAATTCCCTGAAGGCTCATCGGCAATTAATAACTTTGGCTGGTGTACCAATGCTCTAGCAATCGAAACCCGCTGCTGCTCTCCGCCCGATAATTCATCGGGCATACTTTTACCTTTGTCTTTCAAGCCCACCATTTCGAGTATCTCTGGCACTTTGGCTAATACCTCGGGACCCGATGTATCGCTAACTTCTAACGCAAAAGCCACGTTTTCGGCCACTGTTTTATGAGGTAATAATTTATAATCCTGAAATACCACCCCAATTTTACGACGGTAAAAAGGCAGTTCCCGTGAAGAAAGTGTGGTTATGTCGCGACCAGCAACAACTATTTGACCACCAGTTGGTTTTTCTTCTGCAATCAGTAATTTAATTAGAGTCGACTTCCCCGAGCCAGATGGCCCCACCAAAGTAACAAATTCACCGCGATCGATAAAAAAACTCACGTCGTTAATTGCTGAGTGTGTACCATATTTTTTACTGACATGAATAAATTCGATCAATCTAGTCTTCTCCTATTTACTATCTTAGCACCTGTTAGGCAATGACTCAAACTTACAAATTAGAACAAAGAACAAAGATCATAGAGCATGTACTATTTGTTATTATGCGTGATGCGCCAAAGAATAGCCCCTATTTCATCGGCCATCTTTAGTACTTCATTCGCTTCTTCATTGTTAATAAATCCTTCGACTTGGCAAAACTCAATTAAGTATTTTGACTCCTGAAGAGAGCCGTACGCAATGCTCATATAGTTTTTATTTGTTTTACCTTGTTCTCTAGCGTACCCTTCAATGAAGTTCAGAACTACTGACAAGGTCGCCCTTTTAAGTTGAGAAGTAGTCCCAAAAATTTCTTCTTTAGGAAAATGTTTTGTTAGTCTATACACAAAATGTACATAAGAATCCATTTTTTCTTTCACAGAAATGAATGTTTTACTCTTTTCGATATATTCCTCCAGTCCTTAATCACAACTCTAGCTATGATGACGATTTACTACTCACCTTTCTTGGTCAAGTTAACTTTAATCAATATTCACACAAAGTCTTCTGATCTCTGCTCTCTGTTCTTTGTTCTATGTTCTTTGTTCTATGTTCTTTGTTCTATGTTCTTAGTCTAAATAACGTTCGACGTCAATTGCCGCTTTGCATCCAGCGCCGGCAGCGGTAATAGCTTGGCGGTATTTGAAATCCGATACATCTCCTGCAACGTAAACACCTACAACACTTGTTTCAGTCTCATTTTTTGCCACAATATAACCGCCCTTACCTAATTCTATTTGATCTTTAAATAATTCTGTGTTGGGAGTGTGCCCAATGGCTACAAACACTCCGTCAATATTTTTTTCCTCATTTGCATTCGTAGATCTATTCTTCAAAGTCACCGACTCTAATTTTTCCTCGCCGTTGAATTTAACAATTTCACTGTTAAATATTATCGATATTTTGGGATTATCAATCGCTCTTTTTTGCATTACTTTACTTGCATTTAATTCCGCATCGCGATGAACAACAGTTACACTATTGGCAAATTTTGTTAAAAATGTGGCTTCTTCCATAGCCGAATCACCACCACCAACCACTATTACATCTTTACCCTTAAAAAAGAACCCGTCACATGTGGCGCAAGCAGAAATACCTTTACCTTTTAGTTTTTCTTCGCCTTCAACACCCAACCAGCGAGCAGATGCGCCAGTTGCGATTATTATTGATCTTGCAGAGTACACACTATCAGGGGTAGTTACACTAAAAGGCACATTACCCAAATTTACCGAGGACACTTCGGCATTAATAAAATTTGCCCCAAAGCGCTTAGCTTGTTTTTCCATATTCTGCATTAGCTCTGGGCCCATTATGCCATCGCTAAATCCTGGAAAATTCTCGACTTCAGTGGTCCAAGTCAGTTGCCCGCCTGGCACACTGCCAGCAATAACCGCGGTTTTTAAATCTGCACGCGCAGTATAAATGGCTGCCGTAAGCCCAGCTGGGCCCGATCCAATAATTAATACATCATATTTATCCATAGTGCTCCTTTTCGGTCTTAAGCTTAGCATATTTTTTTAGATTGAATAAGAGCTGAAAGTAGTATATCTTTTAATACAGAACTTAATTACTGGTTTAACAATTGCTTAAACCCCATAATTGCCATTCCTGCGAAAGCAGGAATGGCAGAATTAAAAAACATTTAGATGAAAGGAACACATGGACATAGAACAAATAAAACGAAGAATAGAAATTATCGATAAATTACAAAAACAAATTAAAGACGCCAAGGCAATGTTAGCCGATGCATTAGAAAACGATAGCGAATACCAAAAAGTAGCCGAAGAAGCTAAAGTGGCAAATAGCAAAAAGAAGCAGCTAAAAGACGAAGTCTTCAATGTTTCTGGCAATAAACAGATCGTTAACGAGATAAAAGAAAATAGCGAAGAGATTGTTACCTTAAAAGAAATTTTGTCCGAAGAATTGATAGAGTACCGCGAGCAAAACAAGACCGAAACCATAGAAGATATTGACGGCAAATTGCGCTACTTCAAGCTCTCAGTTAAGCTGGTAAACAAGCAAGGAGAATTTGATAATCAGCAACAATAATTAAGTTATTATTTTTTTACATCTTGCGTGGGCTCTTGTCGCAATCCAAGTTCTAACAGTGCCTTTAGCGCGTCTTCACGTTTGTCACTTCGCACTAAAATATAGTCTTTCGAAAACGTAGAAACAATTAAAATATTCATTCCTTTAGATGCAATTACTTTCGTAATTTCCGCAAGAAACCCAACACAGTAGAATGGGACTAATACGTTAAGCGCAATTAAAGAATATTCATCTTTATTCTTTGCTTCAAAGTCCAAGCCATCAATATGGCTTTTTTCTAACACGACTGTTATCTCGTCATTATCTACAGTGAGAGCAAAAAATTTTACGTCAATAGGTATTTTATTTGTTTTGGCATAGATATAAGACCCAGAGTAAGCTTCGAATGTACTCGAACTAATTATCTTTTGTAAATTATATTGCATGTAAATAATCCGCCAACTTTTCTATTGCTTCTTTGCGCATGGTTGATAGGTCCATTTCTGATTGAGTCATCTCTGCGCGGGTTTTATTATAACCATGGGGAATAAATACTGCATCCCAGCCAAAGCCATCTTTTCCCCGCGGCTCGCGGCTTATTAAACCTGCTTTTGACCCCGTGAATGTTTTAACCCCATCATTGTCACAATATCCAAATACAACTTCTGTAACTGCATTTCGCGTAGCACTCACATCGGTAAATCGACAAATACCCTCGTTGCCGATACTTTCAAAAAACCACTTAACCAATGGGCCGGGCAAACCACCCATTCCTTCGATGGTTAAAGATGCATCTTCTACTATCACTGGTTTTTTAACTAGCTCAAATGCTTTCTTTGCTTTATCGATTACAATTTCTTCCAAATTAAGCGATTGGATTTCGTCAATATCCAATTTTTTGTGCTCTATTTCTATACCAAGCTGCCTACTTAAATAATCAGTCTTTGCGGAATTGCCAGTTACAAAATATATCTTAACCACCATGACGTTTTTCTCTATCTAATTCATATCTGTTATTAAAATTTGAATCTGTTTTTATGCGATAAAAATGCCACACCAGGTCTGTAGGCGAGCAAACAACAAGCAACCTTAGCTCCGAATTCCAATGGAACGAGCCCTTGCTCCCTTGTACAAATTTAAGGGTCATTCGTAAATACTCTGCAATATGCTTTATATCAGGATCAGTCGAATCAACCAGATCACTCCAAGCAATTTCAGATTCGGTGTCGGTATTTTCTAAGATAAGCCCCTGTGAAGTTAATTCCACCGGTGATACTTGTAGTTCTTTTTGACTCTGCATTCCCTCATTTTTCATATCAACTCTTGCTTTCTTATCATATATACAGACAACGGCACATAATATTGCTTATATATAAACTAGTTAATATTTTTACTTAAATGTTTCTTGAGCAGACTAACTTCATCCCTTGTCTGTGAATGCAGGGGGCTTGGAAGTTTATCAAGTGAAAACCAACCAATTTCATCAATTTTCTCTGGTTCATTATTTTTAACTTTTGTGGGATCTACCAAAACCCAATGTACATTTTTATCCAGTGGGTTGTTTGCCCCCTGTGTACTCGCAACACATTATCGGTTGTAATATATTAAATTTCGATTGGCACCACGCCATATTCTTCTTCAACCTCACGTTTTACGGTTTCTTCGAACGTTTCGCCAAATTCCATAGACCCGCCACCACAATCCCAACAGCCCTGCTCATCGCGACAATTTTTACTACGACAATGCATTAACACCCGATTATCTTTATCGTGGCACCAAAACGCACAAGTTACACCAATAAAATCAAGGCCTCATTTACTATCATGAATTGAGTTTGTAGCTTTATTTTCCATGGCATTTTTTATACTTTTTACCGCTACCACACGGACATAAATCATTACGGCCAACTTTTTGACCAGCTGGCGATTTTGTATCGCGATGCGACGCTTCTTCAGACATCATTTGCTGCACTTTAGATTCTTTTGCTGCTACCTTTTTAGCTTTAAACTCTTCAAATCCTCCGCCACTCTCTTCTTCTTTGGCACCCTTTAAAATCACTTTTTCTTTAACTTGTGGCTGAGCAGCTACTTCTACACGAAAGATAGATTCGATAACCATGTTATCTACCGCTTCTAATAGGCGCTGAAACATTAGGTAGGCTTCTTGTTTGTAAGCAACCAAAGGATCGTACTGACCATACCCTCTTAACCCAATTCCATCCCTCAAGCGGTCCATGGCGGTTAAATGGTCTACCCACATCATATCTATGGCACGCAGATGTACAGCCCTCTCTAGCATTCGCATTACATCTACACCAATTCCTGCTTCTTTTTCATCGTAGAGTTTTTGCACAAATTCACTCATGGCCTGAAATTCTGGCTTTACATCTGCCAACTTTACACCTAAATATCTTTGCACTTCATCTTTAGCCTTACCCATATCACCATCTCCATCTATGTATGAGTTAAGAATTAAACGAATCTTTTCGTCAATCTTAGCCAACGCTTGATTCTTAAGATATTTATTATTTACATCTTGTTCTGATAATTTGAGAATTCGACGGCGACGGCGATAAATTACTTCACGATGCTTGTTCATCACGTCGTCATATTCAACCAAATGCTTGCGAATATCAAAATTATGGCCCTCTACTTTTTTTTGCGCGCCCTCAATAGCGCGACTAATCATCTTGTGTTCGATTGGCTGATCTTCAGGCAATTTTAATGCAGTCATAATATTTTTCATGCGATCGCCACCAAAAATACGCATCAAATCATCTTCCATTGACACATAAAACTGGGTCGATCCTGCATCGCCCTGACGCGCAGTTCTACCACGCAATTGATTATCTATGCGACGAGATTCATGGCGCTCGGTGCCAATAACATGCAAACCACCCAACTCTGCCACACCATCACCCAATTTAATATCTGTTCCACGTCCTGCCATGTTAGTGGCCACTGTTACTGCACCGCGTTGACCAGCTTTTAGCACCACATGAGCTTCTTTTTCGTGATTTTTTGCATTCAATAACTCGTGTTTTACACCCGCACGCTTTAAAATTTGTGACAAATATTCGTTTTTTTCAATCGAGATAGTTCCGATTAATACTGGCTGTCCTTTTTTATTACATTCAACCACATCTCTCACAACGGCATCAAATTTGCCCTTTTCGGACTTATAAATTTGATCTGGATCATCTTGACGTTGATTTACCTTATTAGTCGGAACCTCTACAACTTCTAGTTTGTAAATCTTATGAAATTCCTCGGCTTCGGTAGCTGCTGTACCAGTCATACCTGCCAATTTTTGATAAAGTCTAAATAAATTTTGAAAAGATATTGTAGCCAGTGTTAAAGATTCCCGCTGAACCTCCACTCCTTCTTTTGCTTCTATAGCTTGATGCAGACCTTCCGAATACCGGCGGCCAGGCATAAGTCGGCCAGTAAACTCATCAACAATAATAACTTCTCCGTCTTTTACAACATAATCTTTATCTTTTTGAAAAAGTGCTCGGGCTTTTAAAGCTTCTTCTAAATAATGAACTAAATCCATGCCTTGTTCGTAAATATTTTTAACCCCAAGTAGGGTTTCCATTTTAGTTATACCCTCATCGGTCAAAGTCACGGCTTTCATTTTTTCGTCAACCGCATAATCTTTTTCTACTTCTAATTTCGGTACTAATTTGGCAAATCTTTGATATTCTGATGCCGATTCCTCTGCAGGAGCAGAAATTATTAACGGAGTTCTTGCCTCGTCAATTAAGATAGAATCTACCTCGTCAACAATGGCATAATGCAATTCTCGCTGTACTAGTTGAGTTGGATCTTGGGCCATATTATCACGTAAAAAATCAAAGCCAAACTCATTATTCGTACCATAGGTAATATCGGCCGCATAAGCTTCTTTGCGAGTAACTGGCACTAAAGGCGAATCGTCAGAAGTGTATACCAAACCCTCTTCTTCGGCACTAGCTTGATTCTCTTTATCCAACTTTTTCTTGGCTGCAATATCATATATCAACGATTCTTCATGCCCAATTGCCGCAACAGATAACCCTAAATAATCGTAAACCTTACCCATCCAAGAGGCATCACGTTTTGATAAATAATCGTTAACTGTTATAACATGCACCCCTTTGCCAGTTAGCGCGTTAAGAGTTACCGAAAGCGTAGCTACTAATGTCTTGCCCTCGCCTGTGCGCATTTCGGCGATTTTTCCTTGATGCATAATAATGGCACCCATCATTTGCACATCAAAATGACGCTCCCCGATGGTTTTTTGCGCAGCCAATCTTACTAAAGCAAAAACTTCTGGCAAAAAACGTCTTAAAGACTCATCCTCCACCTTTCTAACATGCTCTTTTTGCCATTTTTCCAAATCTTCTTCAGTCGCTTGCTCACCGCTCAAAACATCTTTAGAGGTAAGATCGGCAATTTCTTTTTGAATTTCTGCCTTAATTTCGGCAATCCGCGCCCGCACTTGCTCTTTGGTTAAACCTTTTAAAGTTTCTTCCAAACTATTAATATCATCCACCAATGGGCGAATTTTATTAATCTCTTTTAAATTTAAATCCCCGAATAATCCAAATATCATATAAACTCACTTTTTATTTTTAAATTTTTGTCATCCTGAGCCCCGCGAAGGATCTCTTTAGGCTTGTCATCTCGAGTATGGCGAGAGATCCCGTCAGCTTCGGTCAAAGCGAGATCTCTCACCCCGCTTAGCGAGGTATTCGAGACGCTTTGCGTTTCGCCGAGCTCGAAATGACATCCAATAAATTAAAGTGTACCCACCTCAGCGTCTGTATTACTTGACTTTATGCTTTATTAAAGTATAATTCCAATCAGCTGCTAGCCTTAAGAATACACTACTCGGAACTTCGCTTCAAGGAGGAGCGCTCATGCGCATAATAGGCATTGAAAATGGATGCGATGTCAACTACGACGTATCATCCATCGCTACACTTTGCTGGCATGATAATCCAAGACTCGATGGAATATGGGAGGCGTTCTACTCTGGCGTCTTTGCCTTTACCGCGGGATGCAAAATCTGGCTGGCCACGTTCCAAGGCCACTATGGCGATGAAGCACGCGAGCCAGCCACACGCCTAGTCGCAGCCATCACTGCGGCAGCAGCGAATGGAGACAAGTTTTTCGATGTTGATGCTTGGAAAAGGGAGAACCGCTAGCCAAAAGCGAGTCATCTGCTACGGGCGTCGGGAGCATCCGCTTCCGGCGCCTTCGACTTTTATTTTATAAGATCAAAGCCACAATATGGCACAAGCACTTTAGGGATGACAATCGAGCCATCTTTATTTTGATTATTTTCTAAAATAGCTATTAATGGCCGCTCAGAAAACACAGTTCCGTTAATCGTAGCAACAAACTTTGTTCCTGCAGAGCTGCGATATTTAATGTTCATACGCCTAGACTGAAACTCGGTGCAATTACTGCAACTATGTGTTTCACGATACTCATTTTGACCAGCCATCCATGCCTCTATATCCCACTTTTTGGCTGCCGAAGCACCTAAATCACCCACGCAAATATCTACCACCCTATATGGTATTTCTAATTTTTGCATTAATTCTTCTTCTATTTGACGAATAAATAAGTGCTCTTCTTCAGCCTTTTCGGGTTCAACAAAACTAAACATCTCTAGTTTTTGAAATTGATGCATTCTAATCATGCCTTTAACATCTTTACCGTAGCTTCCGGCTTCGCGTCTAAAACAGCTAGAATATCCCACATAACGTAACGGTAATTTATCAGCATTTATGGTTTGATTGGCATGAAGCGCTAAAAGTGGCTGCTCGGCCGTTCCTGCCAAATATAAATCATCTTGCGTGTGATATATTTCATCTTCGCCTTGTTGCAGATAGCCAGCCGCTTCCATCACTTCTTTTTTCAACAATATTGGCGGTAGCACTGGCACAAAACCCTTTTTTACCACCTCATCTAAGCCAAAACGCATCAACGCAAAATCTAGTATCGCTAATTTATTTTTTAAATAAACAAAGCGCGATCCAGAAGCAGCAGACGCGGCATCAAAATCGATTAAGTCGTGTAATTTCGCTAATTCTATATGATCTTTAGGGATAAAATCTAACTTTTTAACGTCACCTTTCTCATATATAGTTTTATTATTTTTATCCGATGCACCATCGATAACATCATCTAAGGGTAAATTGGGCAATTGCATTATAGCTTTGCGCAAATCTGCATCCATCTCTTCTAAACGTGGCTTAATTTTATCCACTTCGGCCCCAACTTGCGAAGCCTCGGTGACTAAGTCCAACTTTTTTTGACCAAACTCTTTAGAAATTTCTTTGGATAACAAATTTAATCGAGATTGAAATGCTTCACACTCAGTTTGCAATGCTCTTTTTTGCTTATCTAATCTTTTTACTTCATCAATTGATTCGGGATTAACACCTTTTCTAGCAATGCGTCTTTTTACATCCTCGGTATTGTTACGAATTAGTTCTATATCAATCATGGTAAGCCTAGTCGTTAGTTATTAGTTATTAGTAAATAGCCAATCTGATTTATAACCAGATATTCCTTAATTTTGCACCTGTAGTGAGCCTGTCGAACCTATTTTGGATTTTGCATTCACGTCCCTCATATAAGGAAACAGTATTACTTCTCTTAAGGTATTAGAATCGGTTAACAGCGCGGTAAGTCTGTCTATTCCCATTCCAAAACCAGCAGTTGGTGGCATGCCATACTCTAATGCGCGGATGAAATCTGCGTCATACGGCTGTGCCTCGTCGTCACCTTTTTCTTTAAGTTTTGCCTGATTTTCGAATCGTTCTTTCTGATCAACTGGGTCGTTTAGTTCAGAGAATGCATTGCAAAGTTCAAAATCTGAGGCAACCACCAGCTGGAATCGCTGCACGGTTTTATCATCCTTCTTTTTGGCGAGCGGTGAAAGCTCTACAGGATGATCTATCATAAATATCGGCTGAATTATTTTGCTTCGCACCTTGGCTTTATAAAGATAATCACAAAGTTTACCAAAACCAGCCGATGGCGGAAAATCTATTTTTAAATCTTTTAATTTTGTTTTTAGGCTGGCTTCATCTTCTTTATAAATATCGATTCCACTTTGCTCCAGTACTAAATCCCTAAAGGAGATGCGTGGAATTTTAGGCCCAAAATCTATTGTGTGCTCACCATATTTAAACGATGTCTTACCATGCACAGCCTTAACCACAATTCGTAACATTTCTTCGGTAAAATCCATCAGTTTTTGATAGTCATAATAGGCAACGTAAAACTCCAAATTAGTGAATTCAGGGTTATGCGAGTGATCTACACCCTCGTTTCTAAAACACTTGGCAAACTCATAAACACGCTCAAAACCGCCGACAATTAAGCGCTTATGATAAAGCTCAGGAGCAATTCGCATAAATACTTCGCTATCGTATGCATTGTAATGCGTGACAAACGGCTTTGCGGTAGCACCACCAGCAATTTGTTGCAATATTGGTGTTTCTACCTCCATAAAATCGTTTTGCTCTAAAAATTGTCTAATTGTTGCAACAATCCGCGTACGAGTTCTAAAAATCTCTTTGACTTCTGGATTGGCGATTAAATCGGCATATCGCTCACGATAACGCTTTTCTGTATCTTCTAGCCCACTCCATTTATCTGGTAAAGGCCGCAAAGATTTGGTCAAAAACTCAAAGCTATCTACATGTAATGTTAATTCACCGCGTTTAGTTAAAAATAAGCGCCCAGTAACCTCTATAAAATCACCTAAATCGAATAGCTCCCAAGCATTATATTTTTCTTTTAGCTGCGATTCTTGCGCCAAAAGCTGCATTTTGCCAAACCCGTCTTGAATATCGGCAAAAGTAGCCCCGCCATGAGCACGTAGCGCGACTATTCTACCCGCAATAATTATCGAAGCCGATTTTTTACTGGGCAATCCGGGCTCTTCGGCCCATTCATTAGCATTGGCATCCCAAAGCTCGCGCGCATCGGCAGAAGTCATACTACGATGCGATACCGAAGCAAATGGGTTGTAGCCCGCCTTTTTAAGATCGTTTAAATGCTTAAAACGAGCTTCTATTAAATCGTTTTCACTTAATTTTGTGTCTTTTTCCATATTATCCTCTTAGGTGAATATACTAAAAACTCCTCCGCTAAACAAGAACAAGCATATTGCGGAGGAATTTCTCGACTAATTGAGAGATATAATTTTATATTCAATTTTACCCGATGGAGTTTCTACCAAAACTTTGTCACCGACATTTTTGCCTAAGAAAGCTTTACCGGTTGGACTATCTATCGATATTTTACCTTTAATAGGGTTTGCCTCAGTTGCGCCAACAATTTGATAAGTTTCTTCACCACCATCTACTACAACGGTCACAGTACAACCCAAATCTACACCAGATTTGCTGCCTTTTTGTCTTTGAGCAACTTTAGCCATACGCAAAACTTCTTCTACTTCTTGAATTCTTCCTTCAACAAAAGCTTGTTCATTTTTAGCATCCTCGTATTCACTATTTTCAGACAAATCACCGAAATCTTTCGCATCTTGAATACGTTTAACGACTTCCTTGCGTCTGCCTTTTAACTCGGCTAGTTCCGCATGAAGCTTATCTAATCCTTCTTGAGTAAGATATAGTGCACCAGCCATATATACCTTTCGTTTCTTAATTATTGTGAATAAAAAAACCGTCACCGGCGTAATGAATTAAATTGTATTGTAATCCGTTTAAATTTTAATCTAAAGTTACCTACATTGTCAATATACTTATGTATATTTTGAAAAGTATAGAAAGATTGTTGACCGGCGCCGCATTTTTGTTAAACTAACTTCTGAAATGGTAACTGTTGTTTTTAAATTAATAAATCTGTTTATGACATTTCGCATACCGTAATTCTATAAACAATTTGACGTCACGGTATCTATTAAAATTACATCTTAATTGAAAAACTCGGAGGTAATTGTGTCGAAAAAATACATTTTTGTAGCAGGCGGTGTAATGAGTGGTGTTGGTAAGGGCACGGCCGCTGCCTCTATCGCCAAGATATTGCAACATAAAGGGTACGAAATTACGGCTGTCAAAATTGACCCCTATATTAATATTGATGCTGGCACAATGAACCCAGTCGAACACGGCGAGGTATTTGTTACCAACGATGGTGACGAAACTGATCAAGATGTAGGATCTTACGAGCGTTTTCTCGAGCGCCCTATACCATCGGGTAATTATATGACTACTGGACGAGTTTATTTAAGCGTAATTAACCGCGAGAGGGCACTGAAATATAACGGAAAGTGTGTCGAAGTTGTTCCACATGTACCACAAGAGGTTATCGACCGCATTAAAAAAGCTGCGACTGCCAATAAAGCAGATATTACTATTATCGAAATCGGTGGAACTGTTGGGGAGTATCAAAATATTTTATTTTTAGAAGCTGCCCGCATGATGAAGCTAGCTAACCCCAAAGATGTTTTGACGATACTGGTAAGCTACCTACCCATTCCAAAAAGTGTTGGCGAGATGAAAAGTAAACCTACTCAATACGCATCCAGAACACTAAATGAAACGGGGCTACAAGCAGACTTTATTCTTGCACGATCAGAAGAGCCTGTTGACGAACCCCGCCGTCGCAAACTTAGCGTATTTTGTAATATAGATCCCGGATCTGTGATATCATCACCAGATGTTTCAAGTATATATCTGGTTCCAGCATTATATGAAGAGCAACATTTAGGCGAGAAAATTCTTAAAAAATTGCACCTTAAACCAAAAAAAGATGAGATGACAGATTGGATAAATTGGGCTAATCAAATACAAACTTACAATACAGAAGTTAAAATTGGCATCATCGGCAAATATTTTTCGACAGGGAGTTTTGTCTTATCTGACGTATATATTTCTGTAATTGAGGCAATAAAACACGCCGCCTGGGCAAACAATCGCAAGCCAGTGCTAACATGGCTCAATTCCGAAGATTACGAGCAAGATCCAAAAAAGGTTAAGGAATTATCTAACTTTGATGGAATTGTTATTCCAGGTGGATTTGGTAATCGCGGGGTAGAAGGAAAGATCTCTGCGATTAAATATATTCGAGAAAATAAAATTCCATATTTAGGATTATGTTATGGAATGCAGTTAGCAACAGTGGAATTTGCTCGTCATGTTGCTGGAATGAAAGATGCCAATACTACCGAAATAAACCCTAAGACTACCCATCCGGTTATTCATATAATGCCCGAACAAGAAAAGAAGCTTTTAGCCTTAGACTATGGCGGCACAATGCGTCTTGGCGCCTACCCCTGCATACTAAAAGAAGGTACAAAATCATGCGATGCTTATTCCCCCATGCTCCATGCTTCATGCTCCATGCTTCATGTCTCAGAGCGTCATCGTCATCGATACGAATTCAATAATCAGTATCGCGAAGAGTTAGAAAAAGCTGGGTTAATAATTGCTGGCACTTCTCCAGATGGTAAGATTGTTGAGATTATTGAGTTAAAAAATCATCCGTTCTTTGTAGCCAGTCAGTTTCACCCCGAATTTCAATCTTGGCCACAAACTCCCCATCCCCTATTTCGCGATTTCATAAAAGCCGCCATTAAATAATTCTCAAATTATTTTGACAGCAATCTCAGGCGTGTCATTCCTGCGCAGGTCATTCGAATACACCAAAGAACCTGATCCTGTCGAACGTGCAGGAATCTACATAATTACGAACAATGGATACCCACCTTCGCAGGTATGACAATTTGCTATTTCCCCGTAGAACCAATTCCCCCGCGGCTATTTTGCTTGATTTCACTCACATTTAGCTCTTTCCAAGTAACATGATCTACTTTAATAAAGTAGCCTTGCACTAATCTTTGCCCCTTCTCAATTTTAACAACCTTGTCAGTAACGTTTTTAGCGATAATTTTTAACTCGTCTTCTGGCCCACAGTAATCTTCGTCAAATATTCCAAAGGAATTTGGCAAAGCTATACCGCTTTTGCCAATACTTGAGCGCGGGGCCATAATAAGTGCATGACCAGGAGGTGTTTGCAACACAAGGCCAGTTGATAAATACTTAGTTTCTCCAGGCCCAATTTCTGTTTCGTCTGCACAGGCAATATCAAAACAAGCCGCACCGCCCGTCTTATATTCTGGCAGTGATACATCTTCTCTAATTCTCGTTATTCCAACTTCCATTTTTACTCCTTTTTTAGGTGATTAGGTTATGAGGTGACTAGCTATTAGCTGTCCCCCTAATCACCTCATAACCTCATCGCCTACTTTACTAAGTCGGGACTAAAATATTGCTCTAAGATTGCTTTTGCAATTGGCATTGCAGTAGTGTGCCCCTCATTCTCTTGGGAACCCTTTTCACCCAATACAACCAAAGCGATTGTTGGGTTATTATATGGCGCAAAGCATTCAAACCATGAATGTAAATATTCATTTCCGGCACCAAGCTGTGCTGTTCCTGTTTTTCCCGCTACCTCGATGGGCAAAGTATTCAACAGTCTGCCAGAACCGTTTGTAATAGTTTGGCGCATTCCTTCTCGGACAATTCTAACAATATTATTATCAATAAAATCTTGTTTAATCACTTTTGGCTCAACGGTTCGCAAGGTTTCGCCGCTCTCGCTTGTTATACGGCTAACAAAATGTGGTTGGTACATTACTCCTCCGTTCGCAACCGAAGATAAAGCGCTTACAAGTTGTAAAGGCGTAACTAGTAAATCTCCTTGTCCGATAGCAAAGTGATATGTATCGCCAATATACCATGGCTCTTTAGTGTAATTCTTCTTCCATTTTTCATTCGGAACCAAACCCGCAACCTCCGCTGGAATATCCACACCTGTCTTTTTCCCAAACCCAAATAGCTCTAGTCCAGCTGCCAAACGAGCCACCCCTAATCCCGATATTTTATCATAGCCACCACCCGCCGCATAGAAAAATATATCATTAGAATTTGCAATTGCAGTTTTAACATCAACATTACTGATAAAACTTTTTTGCCAATTCGGAAATTTCCATTGACCAATGGTAATTTCTGGAGGAGTATCAATAACCGTAGTCTCCGTAATCACGCCTTCTTCAAGGCCAGCAATAGCTACAAATGGTTTTATTGTAGATCCAGAAGGATACGCACCTTGAGTTATTCGATTAAACATCGGCTTGCTAGGATCATTGATCAAATTGTTATAATCTTCTGCGGATATTCCACCAGAAAATAAATTGTTATCGTATGCAGGCATAGAAACAGCGCCAATTATTCCCCCATCTCTTGGGTCCATCGCAATAGCAACTCCAGATTTTAATCCAGCCTTCTCTAACCCCACCGAAAGTTCATTAAACATAATATTTTGAAGTTTTAGATCTAATTTTAAAACCAAGTTATCTCCATTAACAGCCGCTTGAGCATGATCCGATGTAACTCTAAGAACTTTCCCCTTACTATCTACTAGCGCCTGATCTATCCCATCTACCCCTCGCAATTCTTTATCATAACTCAATTCTAGACCGCTCTTTCCCACATAGTCGTCGCTTAAGTACTGATTGGTAGCGATATCTGCCTGATTTACTTTTCCGATGTATCCAAGAATATGAGACAGCCCATTAGTTGGGCTATTATATTGCCGAATTGTAACTACCCCAACCTCAACTCCAGGCATTTCCTTCAATTTTTCTGTCAAAATTAGGGCGTCATCACGCTTGATATCCGATTTTACAATAATATTTTGAGAAGCGAAAAAATAGTTACTCTCAATCTGCTTGATCAAATTTTGTCGTGCCAGATCATCCAAACCTAAAATTGAGGCTATATTACTAATCATAGCTTCACGATCTAATTTCTTTTTAGGAACAAAACTTGAGTCTAGAGTAATGTTAAATGTGGCGTTATTGCGTGTTAACCATACCCCTCTAGCGTCTAGGATATTGCCACGCCGCGGCTGAATAATAATTTGACGCATCGAATTGGTTTTGGCAATTAAAGCGTTGTCGCGGCCCTTCACAATCTGTATTTGAAACAGCCTAACAGCAATAACCACGAGAAAAACCGCAATGATAAAAATAAATATTTTTATATTTACGGATTGCGCAGAGGAATATAGCGTCGGAGAGTTGGCTTCTTCGGGGTCGCAATAACTGTAATTAATGTCCTCAGATCGGTCTAGTATTTCATTACTGTTGTTTTCATAACTATCAAATATGCTCATTTTTCTACCTTTTAATTTTGAGCTCTCGATTTTGCCAATAGCCATATGCTCTAACTGATAATATATATAGTATTGAAATGATGGTAGCAAACATTGCACTCACAAAAAGATGGTCAATATTCGCCGATACGGTTGATTTAAACATAAGTAAAGAGAGACTATTGTAAATGATATCGACACTAACTACAACAAATATTAGCGCCAAAGACCCAAAAGAATTGAAATACCGTTTTTTAATTAAATAAACAATCGCGCTCAAGATAATTATAACTGCAGAAGATAAACCAAGCCGTGCGTAAGAAAATAGATCTAACATAAACCCTACGACAAGACTGTTTATAATTATTCTATTTATTTGCACAGTCTCAACTAAATATATGCTAAAAATTGCCAAGACAATATTTGGAGAAATTCCAAAAATGCGCAAATTAGAAAATAAAGCAATCTGCGCTACCGCAATTAAAAACCAAATAAATATTAGTAATAAATTTTTACGATTATTCATTAATTTCTATAAAAACCAAATCGGCTCTGCTTATATTCGCAGCCGGTTTTATGCTAACCCGTTGAAATACTTCATTTTTTTGCGATATTACTCGGTCTACAGTACCAACAGTTAATCCTTGTCGCATTTCTCCTCCTAAACCGCTCGTAATAATCATTTCTCCTTCGGTTGCCGCAACATCTTGCGGAATAAATTCAACCACCAATCCTCTTATACCACCTCTTAAAATTGAAAAAGTACGACTATTCTGCAATTGCACTTGCGTGACTGCGTTGCTACTAGTAATAAGTTCAACATCTGATGAATCTTTGCCAACATTGATAATTTTTCCCATTAGCGCCCCGCCAGATGTTACGGGTTGGCCAACCGCTAGTCCGTCATTGCTTCCTTTATCAATTGTAATAATATCCTGAAATACAAAAGCACTGCGCGAAATAATTCTTGCCCCAACAAGCTTACGCTTAGAAAGCGCACCCGAGATATTTAATTCATTCCTTAATAATTCATTCTCATGGGCAACCTCTTTTAAATTACTATTTTCTACCAGCAATCTTGTCACCTCTGCAGAAAGTTGGTCATTCTCTTTTGGTAATGAATTAATGTTGGCACTAATGATTGAAAAACGTCTAACAATTCCGCTTTGTTGGTATAAAATTGCTAAGACTGGCGAGATTGCATTTTTAACCGTAGATCTAATTGTATTTGTAACTGAAAAAGGTATGGTAAAAAGCACTACCACAACCATCGTATAAATTAAGATAGTACGCCTATTCATTACTTTTCCTAAATTTTAATTACCTAGCTGTTGGTAGCAATACTTCTTTCAAACTGTCGATATCTTCTAAAACCACCCCGGTTCCGCGCACCACACAAGTTAGTGGATCGTCTGCAATATGCACCAAAGTATGCGTCTCTTCTGCAATCAATTTATCCAATCCTCGCAAAAGCGCACCCCCACCAGCCAACACAATCCCCCTCTCCATAATATCGGCAAGTAATTCCGGAGGCGTTTCTTCCATGGTGGCTCTAATGCTTTCAACAATCGTTTTAATTGATTTCTCCATCGCTTTACGTATTTGCTCATCACCCACGACTATCTCTTTGGGTAACCCGCTAACTAAATCTCTACCCCTAAAAGGAGCGTGTAAATGTTCATTTAATGGAGATGCACTACCAATGGCAATTTTAACATCCTCTGCGGTTTTTTCGCCTAGTAATAAATTAAATTGATCTCTGGCATACTGAATAATATCTTGGTTCAACTCGTCCCCAGCAACACGTAATGATCTAGATGCAACGATACCACCCAAGCTCATCACTGCCACTTCGGTAGTGCCTCCACCAATATCTACAATCATGCTTCCCGACGGTTCGTGAATTGGCAACCTAGCGCCAATAGCAGCAGCCACAGGTTCTTCTATTAAATACACTTCTCTTGCCCCAGCATTTAGGGCACCTTCTTCTACGGCACGCCTTTCTACTTCTGTCACTCCATATGGTATCCCAATGACAACACGCGGGCGCGAGAACAACGATAGCCTGCCACTCCGTACTTTATCGATAAAGTACCTTAACATTGCCTCTGTTACCTCAAAATCAGAAATAACCCCATCTACTAATGGCCTGATAGCAACAATATGGCTTGGAGTCCTTCCAACCATACGTTTTGCTTCATTGCCAATTGCCAATACTTTTTTAGTACGTTCGTTAATTGCCACAACCGATGGTTCTTGTATCACAATCCCCTTACCACCAACATAAACTAAAGTATTAGCAGTACCTAAATCAATACCAACATCGTGCGCAAATAAACTTGTAAATGGATTGGCTAACTTCATAAAATCCTTAATAAATAAAGACTGTCTGGCGATGAGTATATCACCTCGGGCAGAAATATAAAACTGCT
>CAJBMM010000009.1 GCA_903954185.1 uncultured Candidatus Berkelbacteria bacterium
TGCTAAATTTGATGTGGTTACGCTTTTGGTTTTCATGCCACTCTGTCTAATTATAGTCATTGCAAGGAGCGTACGAAGTCGTCGACGAAGCAATCTAGGGGGGTAAATAAAAAGATTGCTACGCCGCTCGCTTTACTCGATGGCTCGCAATGACTAAACAATCAACAATACCAAAAACAGCCCCACGAAGAGGCTGTTTTTGCTAATTAAATCTAAATTAAGATTTACTGGCTATTTTTAAGCTAATTTTTTCATTCATTACTAAATGCACTAAAGCAGCAACGGCAGATCCGACTAGTGGAGCAACTAAATAGAACCAGAGGTAGGTATCTTTAAATACACCTTTGGTCATAAATAATACACCAAATTCACGAGCTGGGTTTAATGCACCACCAGAAATTGGAGCGGACATTACAATAGCGACAAGCATAGCAAAGCCAATTGCCAATCCCGCACTTACCTTTTCTTTAACTTGTGCGACGGCCAAGACAACCGATACTAGCACAAATACTGCAGCGGCTTCGGCTAAAGCAATTTGAATATCTTTATAGCCTGGGGTTGGGCTGGCTACGGCATATCCCATAAAACTGCTCAAGGTTCCGTCAACTTTAAATGTAGCGGCGGTATATAAAGCAGCTACTACTGACCCTGCCAATTGCGCTACCCAATATAAAAGACCTGTGACGATGGTTGTTTTTCGTAACAATACGTTAGCAAAAGTTACAACTGGGTTGGCGTGAGCGCCAGAAATATCACGAAACATCCAAACTACGATAGAATACCCTATGCCAGCTGTAAACATAATGAATAAGAACGCACCAAGACCGGCATCTCGTAATGCCACCCCTGGAAATACTACTGCTAAAACTAACACGAATGCCCCTACAAACTCGGCTAAGAGCTTTTTCCACAAATCTTTTTCGAACATTTTTCTCCTTTTTTCCTCACATTGCACTTTTTATATTATAAAATCAAGTCCTTTTATAACTCTTCCTCTTCTTTACGATTTATTGTGGCTAAATCTGATTCTTCGCCCTCACGTTCATTCTCGTCTGCAGCAAGCTGTTCTAGACTCTCGTCACCCAGAACCGCATCGGCATCAGGATCATCGATATCATCTGAAAATTCATCTAACGCCTCTAATTCATCTTTTGGTAAATGTTTTTTTGATTTAGCTGCTGGAGCATCATCATCCAAATCGTCAAATTCGTCTAAATTTTCATCAAGCGAAGTAAATTTAGTCCCACAATTTGAGCATATTTCTCCCACAATACCTGTATTTCCACACTCTTCACAAACACCATCTAACTCTTTCATACTTTCCTCCTTTTAACTTTCTTTTACTGTTTGACGCCCTTCCAAGGCGCGTTGTAATGTTACTTCGTCAGCATATTCTAAATCGCCACCGCTTGGCAAGCCTCGCGCTATACGCGATATTTTTACAGGCATATCTTTAAGTTGTTCGCTAATATACAAAGCAGTTGCCTCTCCTTCTAATGAAGGATTTGTGGCGATAATAATTTCTTCTAAATTATCGCTTTTTTTTACTCTACTAATTAATTCGCGAATACTCAACTGGTCTGGACCAATTCCGTCAATTGGCGACATAACGCCACCCAATACATGATAATATCCTTTAAATCCGTGGCTAGATTCTATTGCTACCACATCTAACGATTCTTCCACAATACACAATATATGAGAATCGCGTCCCGTATCGCTACAAACTACGCATAAATCTTGGTCCGTAATTAAAAAACATTCTGGGCAATTTTTTAGACCTTCTTTTAATCCTGCTATAGCCTCACTTAAGTTACGAGTTGTTTCTTTAGATCGTGCAAGTAAAGAAAAGGTTAACCTGCTAGCAGATTTTGGACCGATTCCTGGCAAATGTGATAATTGTTCAATTAATCGATCAATAGATTGTGGTAAAATGTGTTTCATAATATTAATTTAAAGTCCAAAGTCCTAAATTCAAAGTTGTGGAATACTTTTAATGCAAAGCGTAAACATCAAAATGCAAAGTTTTGGAGAATTCAATTATTAACGATATTCCATAATTTTGGATTTTGCATTTTGCATTATTTTTTATCTGGTTTCTCCCACGTGGCATAATCACATTTTGGATAGTTACTACAGCCCCAAAATACTTTTGCTTTTCGTGTTCTACGCTCTACTACATCCCCACCACACTTAGGACATTTGGCGTTAATCTCTTTTTCACCCTGTTCGATGTATTTACAAGTAGGAAAAGTACTACATCCAACAAAGAATCCAAACCTACCTTTACGTTTAACTAATGGTGAATTGCACTTTGGGCAATTTCTACCAACGTTTTCTGGAACAAATGATGTTTGAGATTTTCCGTCACCAATAATTTTATCGGTATAATCGCAATCTGGATAACCACTGCATGCGTAAAATTTACCATATCTTCCCATTTTAATCACTAGTTTTTTATTACACATTGGGCAATCTTTATCGGTTTCTTCCTGAACTATTTCACTCTTTTTTAACTCTTTATCTTTTTGGCTTAAAAGTTTTGCATATGGCCCATAAAACTCTTTAAGAACGGCTACCTTATCACGCTTACCAGAAGCTATATCATCTAATTTATCTTCCATCTCGGCAGTAAATTGATAATCGATAATAGTTGGAAAATGCTCTACTAGCAAATCGGTTACCAATTCGCCTATAACGGTAGGCTTAAACTTCTTCTCCTCTAGCTCAACATATAATCTGTTCTGGATAGTTTCTAAAGTTGGAGCATAGGTTGATGGACGACCAATGCTTAATTCTTCTAGCTTTTTTACAAGAGTTGCTTCAGTAAACCTTGCAGGCGGCTCTGTAAAATGTTGTTCGGATAATAATTTTACTAAATGTAAAAGGTCTTTTTCTGCTAATTCTGGCAATGTAACCTCTACCTCATCGGCTTCATCTTTAGATTCTTGATAAGCCTTTAAAAAACCTGCGAAAACCGGAATTTGACCAGTAGCACGAAAAATACATTCGTTGGCAACAATATCAGCAACTGTTCGTTCAAATTTTGCATCCACCATCTGAGATGCAATTGTTCTTTTCCAAATAAGCTCATATAACCTTGTGTGTCCGCTATCTAAATCTGTTTGTAAACCCTTAGGAAGCATTTCTAGCTTAACGGGGCGAATAGCCTCATGTGCTTCTTGAGCTCTTTTAGCTCTATTAGTAAATGCTCTAGCAGACGCTGGTAAGTATTCCTTGCCAAATTGCTTTTCTATCACGCTCCTAGCATCTGCCATCGCGTCTCGCGAAATTTGTACAGAATCGGTACGCATATAGGTTATTAAACCGTCCTCATACAAATGCTGAGCCAAAGTCATCGTTTTTTTGGCTGAATAGCCTAATTTTCGGTTCGCTTCTTGCTGTAAAGTACTCGTGGTAAAAGCTGGGGATGGCGATTTAAATTGATCTTTCTTCTCAACCTTTTGTACTATAAATTTTGCTTTTTCTAATTCTTTTTCTAACTTTTTAGCTAACTCTTCTTTTAATTCTAATTTAGAAATGTTTTTACCCTGATAAGATATAAGGTTAGCGCCAAACTCTAATGCATCCTTTGCTTTCTTTAAAATTGCCGTGAGTGACCAATATTCGACAGGTTTAAAATTACGTATTTCTCGCTCTTTCTCTACCACAAGCCTGACAGTAACTGATTGAACCCTTCCTGCGGATAATTTAGCAGCAACTTTACGCCATAAAAATGGCGAAAGAGTATAACCAACTAATCTATCTAAAATTCGGCGCGCAGCCTGAGCTTCAACCAGCTCTTCATTAATATCTCTGCCCTCCAATATTGCATGCTCTATGGCACTTTTGCTAATTTCGTGAAATGTAATGCGCACTGTTGGCACTTTAGGTTTTAATACATGTTTTAAATGCCACGCAATTGCTTCACCTTCTCTATCCAAGTCAGTAGCAAGATAAACGCCCTCTGCACCTTTTAGCGCATCTTGCAATGCTGCGATAACTTTTTTTGCTTTTTGCGGGATTACATACTCTGGGGTGAAATCTTTTTCAACATTTATGCCCAATTTTTTTATTGGTAAATCGCGAACATGCCCCATTGATGCCAATATTTTATAATCGGAGCCTAAAAACTTGCCGATAGTTTTGGCCTTGGCCGGTGATTCCACAATCATTAATTTTTTTGACAACTTGTCCTCCTAATAAATCGCATTAGACTTCCAAGACTTTACACTTTAAATTATATTCTTTCAACTACCTGCGTACATAATTCGCTGCTCCAATATTACGAATTAGCCCTTTCATCTCTAAAAAAAGCAAGGTAGATCCTACCTCGTCACTTTTTAGTTTAGATTGCTCTACAATAATGTCAACATGTAACGGCGAAGTTCCGATTAAATCATATATTTGCTTCTCATTATCTGTAACAGGAGAAATTATTAGCTGTTCTTTGCCACCTTGCCAACGCAGATCAAAACTTTCTACAATATCTTTCGCCTCAGTAATTGGTTTAGCGCCCATTTTAATTAATGAATTTGGACCCATTGAAGAAATTGAGGTAATTTGACCAGGCAACGCAAACACTTCGCGATTTTGTTCTATCGTATGATGAGCAGTAATCATCGCACCACTTTTAATATCGCACTCCACCACAAGAGTACCGCGTGATATCCCAGAAATTATGCGATTTCGCGCTGGAAAGTGTTGTTTTAACGGAGCTGTACCCAGCGGATACTCAGAAATAATTGCGCCACCATTTTGTAAGATACTTTCAGCCAAAGCACGGTTATCAGTCGGATAAATATTATCCAAACCGCTACCTATTACAGCGATTGTAGTTCCTTCTGCAGCCAAAGTTAATTTATGGGCTATAGCATCTATACCATAGGCTAAACCCGAGACAATTTGCACTCCACACGATACTAAATCGGGAATAAATTTTTCTAAAACCTGTTTGCCGTAATGAGTATGTTTGCGGCTGCCAACTACTGCTAAATTTAGGCCAGATAAAACGGTTGATTCTCCCATAACATAAAGTATAAAGGGTGAATCGCTTACTTCTTTTAACATTTCGGGGTAATGATTACTTTGGCGTGAAATTAGTGTTATTCCAAGTTTGTTCAATTTACTAAATTCGTCATCAAAATTAAATTGATCTATAAATTGTATTAGTTCTAAGGCAGTCTCAGGTTTTAGACCAGCAGATAATAACTCGGCGGTATGAATTTTTCTTATTGATAAAGAATCAACATCAAAGAATGCTGCTATTTTATCAAAAGACCGTGGCCCAACTTTACCAAAGCAAGAAAGTGTTAGATAATTTTGTAATTTATGATTTGCCATTGACTATTATGTTATTTTGGTTATAATTATTATAAATCAGTTGTGACTAGTGCCTTTTACTTAGACTATCCCGACCCCGTTAGGAGGTCAAGCCCGTGAAAATTAGACAGGCCATAAAAGTTAGTCGCGTTGCGTTTTCAGGTAAGCGTTATCCGGCGAGAAAGGCTAGTGAGCCATTCCGCTCTTGGTGTCACAGGTGCAAAGTATATATCGAGCAGCCGCCCGGTTCTCCTTGCCCCGATTGCGACGCCGTGCTGACCACCAAGTTCGTTCCGTAGTTATGAACTCGCCACCCTAGCCCTGGCGAGTTCACCCATCTCTACACAACTATTTTTTACCCTCGCGGATTTGTTCAGAGATTAATTTGAGCATTTTTGTGTACAAAGAAAGTCCGATGGCTTCCATATTACCATGTTGCTCTTTGCCAAGCACGTTTCCCCCACCTCTTATTTCTAAATCTTTAAGCGCAATTTGATAACCACTACCAAGCTGCTCATAATCTTGTAACGCCGCAAAACGCTCTTTTGCCATTTGAGTTAATTCTTTATCGTAGAAAAAATATGCATATGCTTGTTTAACACTTCTGCCAATTCTTCCACGTAATTGATATAAATCTGATAATCCGAAATGGTCAGCCTTCTCTACAATTAATGTATTTACATTAGGAATATCTAATCCATTTTCGATAATCGTAGAGGTTAAAAGCACGTCTACCTCACCACTAATGGTTTTACTCATAACACTTGCCAATTGTTTTTCTGGCATTTGCCCATGCGCCACAGAAATATTAAATTCTGGCATAAGCTCGCGCAATACCCTTGCCCGCGCTTCAATTGAAGCTACATCGTTATGTAATACAAAAGCCTGGCCACCACGCTCTCGTTCGGTTTTAATTGCACTAGCAATCGCTTGATCATCAGTTTTCCCAACTGTAGTAATAACCGAAACGCGGTTTTTGGGTGGGGTAGAAATTAAACTAATATCCCTTAATCCAGATAACCCAGCAAAAAGGGTACGTGGAATAGGCGTTGCCGAAAGTGTTAATACGTCTACGTCGTATCTTAATTTTTTAAAATGCTCCTTGTGTTTAACACCAAAACGCTGCTCTTCATCAATAATAACCATACCCAAATCTTTAAATGTTACGTCTGACTGTAACAAGCTATGAGTACCCACTACTAAATCAACTGTCCCATTTACTAATTCTTCAATTGTATTTTCTTGCACTTTATTTTCTACAAACCGGCTTAGCAAACCAATTTTCACTGGCAAATTAGCAAAACGCTGCTTTAATGTTGCATAATGTTGCTGCGCCAAAATTGTCGTTGGTGCCAAAATTGCTACCTGCTTGCCGCAACTCAATACTGCTGCTGCAGCCCTAATAGCGACTTCTGTTTTACCGAAACCAACGTCACCGCAGATTAGCCTATCCATTGGTTGATTTTTTCTTAAATCTGCTAAACAATCATCAATCGCATGCTGTTGATCATCAGTCTCGTCAAATAAAAATTCAGTCGAGATAACGCTCATCCATTCTGAATTAATGTTATATGCGGCGCGATGGTTTATTTGCCTTTTTGCCGCAATTGCCAAAAGCTCACGGGCAATCTTAAATATGCTTTCTTGTACCTTTTTACGCGTTAATTCCCAACGTTTTGAGCCCAGCAACGATAACGAAGGATTGTGTTTGCCAATATAGTGGGTTAGCTTACCAGCCTGAGATGGCGGCACAAACAATTCCGCCCCGTTAGCATATTCAATAATTAAAAATGGTTGCCACGGATTAACTTGTTTTTTCGCTTGCTGCTTACCAATTTCTTGTGTTTTATCAACAAAACTATCCGTTTCTCGCATACCTAAAGTTTTAAATAGTCCAACACCATGATCTAAATGCACCACATACTGCCCCGGCTCAAAACGTAAGCCATCATCATCTATAATATTTGGCGCAATTTCAATTTCATGAATAAGCTGACTTTCAACTTTATCGGTGATAATAGATTCAACCATACTCCCATAAAAATCTACATAAATTAAATTTGGCAAATTAACAGGATATACCACAACCCGATCACCTAAAACCTTAAACTGACCAAAGTAGCTAACATTCTCAACACGTTGATAATTTGAATTTACCAAATATGCCACTAAATCTGATAATTTAGTCGCGTGCTCGATTTTAATAGTAAAATTATTTTGCTGTATTGACATTTATATTATGGTATGCTATAATGCTATGTTGTACGTTAATATATATCATATAAGCAGTGAGAATACTATCTACGGTGGTCGAAAAGCTATGCCCCTCCTTTGGCTTCCAGCCCACTCGTAGGTAGTATCCTCCCTACTTAATTATTATAGGTCTTTGGGCGATCAGCCACCATTCCCCCTTGGTTGGCTGGTCACTCAAGGACCTTTTTGTTACAAAAAAGACCATGTTTCAGGTCTTTTTTATGATTTATCTGTCATTCCTGCGCAGGTCGTTCGATTGAACTAGAGACCCTTAAGCCTCTCGAAAGGGCAGAAATGACTATTAATAGAATACTATTTTTCGACTTCGACACCCATAGAACGGGCGGTACCGGCTACTGTATTCATAGCAGCTTCAATAGTAGCGGCCGATAAATCGGAAAACTTTTGCTCGGCAATAGCTCTAACTTGTTCTTGAGTTAATTTACCAATTTTCTCTTTTCGAGGAGCAGCCGAGCCTTTATCAACTTTTAAAGCTTGCTTTATAAGCTCTGCAACAGGGGGTTGCTTGGTGATAAATGAAAATGTTCTATCTTCGTAAACTGAAAGCTCAACAGGTATGATGGTATTACCAAGTTCACGAGTCTGCTCGTTGAATTTGGATAAAAAATCCATCATGTTAATTCCGGTTCCACCCAAAACTGGGCCAACAGGTGGTGCTGGAGTCGCTTTACCAGCTGGAAGCTGGATTTTAATAAGTTGTTTAATTTTCTTTGCCACTTGAATTCCTTTCAGGAATAATTTTCAATTATCATTTAACAATTTTCAGTCAATTTTCATTGTTTCAATGTTCCATTGATAATTCATTGTAAATTGAAAATTAGGAATTGATAATTTCTTAGTTATATTTTCTTAACTTGTAATGAATCTAGAGTTACAGGTGTTTCGCGGCCAAACATATTAACCGAAACCTTAATTTTACCCTTAACTCTATCTACTTCTTGAACTTTTGCTTCAAAGTTTTTAAGTGCACCATCGGTTATGCGTACTAAATCGCCATTTTCGAAATCTATTTCATATTTTGGCTCATCTATACCCATGCGTTTTTTAATGCGCTCTACCTCTTCTTCAGAAATTGGGGTTGGATGAACGCCAAATCCAATAAAACCTGTGACATTAGGAGTGTTTCTTACCACGTACCAACTATCTTCGGTAACTAACATTTGCACCAAGACATATCCAGGAAATACACGATTTTCGACAGTTTTGCGTTTACCATTTCGAATCTCAATTTGCTTTTCTTTTGGCACAAGTACTGCAAAAATTTTATCTTCCATATTCATAGATTGAATACGTTGCTCAAGATTCAAGGCAACCTGATCTTCATAGCCAGAATAGGTATGAATTACATACCATCGGCGATTATCAATAGGTTTACTATCTAAAAGTGAACGAACTTTATCTTCCCCTGTTTCGGAGGTAATTTCTTCTGTAGCCACAGCTTCGACAGATTCTGTTGTTTCTAAAACTTCATCTTCGTCTTTTATTTTTTGTGATGATTTTGTCATATTATCCTTTAACTATCGACCAACGAATTATATTTATTAATAGAAAATCTATCGCAGAAACAATGGCAATTAACCCAATCATAGAGGCAACCACAATAGCAGTATGAATGGCCGTTGTGCGACGAGTTGGCCAAACCACCTTTTGTACTTCTTGAAAAACTCCGCTAAAAAAATTAAGCGGTGAAATCATTTACTTTACCTCAGCGATTGTTTTAATTTCTACTTCTGTGTAATCTTGTCGATGACCCTGGGTGCGTCTGTAGCGTTTTTTTGCGTGGTGTTTAAAAACGCGGATTTTTTTACCTTGAGATTGATTCAAAACTGTAAAACTAACCTCTATTTTCTTTGGGTTCAACTGAACTTTGCCATCGTTATCGAACATCAAAACTTTATCTGCCTTTAAAACAGAATTATCTTCTGAATCGATTTTATCAACTCTAAGCCGAGATCCGACTTGCACAATATATTGCTTACCTTTTATTTCTACGGCGGCCTGCATTAGACTCCTAAATAGGGTTAAATTACCCTCTTTAAAAACTTTTAAAGTTGAAGCTAGAAAAATCTAACTCCGACTAATTTATCTTTTATACAATACCATATCATAACTCATGGGTCAAGAGAATTTAAAGTCATACGATAAATATCAAATATTAATCAAACTTTATTGCCTGGCGGCGAATGTAAATGCTTTGTAAAATACCGATCGCCACAAAGTTTATTATAAGTGCTGTGCCTCCGGCACTAATAAACGGCAATGGTATTCCTGTTACTGGCATAACACCTAAATTCATCCCAATATTAATAAACATTGCAAATGCTGTACTACTTAAATACCCAAACGAGATAAGCTGTGCAAAGTTGTCTTTTGCGTTTTTAGCAGTTGATAAAATTCGCCAAAACAAACCCCCATATAATAGAAGAACAATGCTTGCACCAATAATTCCCGCCGATTCAGCCAAAGCAGCAAAAATAAAATCGGTATAAGCTTTTGGCAAAAAATTGAGTTGCGATAGCTGGCCAACTTCTTTACCTAACCCACGGCCATAAATTCCGCCGTTCCCCACCGCAATCATCGCTTGACGCACATTGTACCCCTTACCCAAAGGATCACTTTCAGGATTGATAAAAGTTGTTATTCGATTGCGCTGATAATCTTTTAGTAAATAATTAAATGGAGTTATTTTATAGTAAGATAAAGCACTAACCGATAACGCCAACAGAAAGACAATTCCAAGCGCAAAAAAATGAATACTTCGTAATTTTAATGCAATTAGTATTCCAAGTGAAGCCACAATTAGAATTAATGCCGTACCCAAATCGGGCTGAATTAATACCAAAACTACAGGCAATAATAGCGCGCCACCTACAATAAAGAAAGACCTTATTGTAGGCTTTTCAACATGTGACGAAAGATAGGTAGCCAAAAAAATTACCAACCCTAATTTTGCAACTTCAGAAGGTTGAAGATTGAATATTTTTAAATCTAACCACCGCGTTGCCCCAAGAGTAGTTTGCCCAAAAAATTCCACCGCAATAAGTAGTAAAACTGTAACAAGCCCAATCAACCAAGATGATCCGTATAACATGCGGTAATCTAAAATTGTCATCGCTATCATAATTGTAATACCAATCAATCCAAAAACTAACTGTTTTATTGCCAATATGTGCACTGAAGGCTCTGAACTAGCATAGGTAAGAGACCACAAAACTACACAGCTGACAATCCAAAGCAAAATTGGAAATAGATAAAGTAGTGGATCTATTGATTTGAAAAATCTTAACATAGCGTTACAATAATGTATTAAGAATTAACTATCAAGCCAATATTGGCAATCGCCTCACACCCCCTGAGGCGATTACTCTTTTGGCGCTGATTAACTAATATAAAATTATTACGTGGATATTTTAGTTAGTACTTTAAACATTGATTTTGATTATTTAGTCATTGCGAGCCATTGAGCAAAGCGATAGGCGCGGCAATCTTTTATCTACTTTATTTAGATTGCTTCGTCGACTACTTAGTATGCTTCTCGCAATGACGATAATTAGACAGATTCGCATGAAAACTAAAAGCGTACCCATATAAGATATCACGAGAAATTAAAAACCTCGTAAAACCTACTTTAGTCTGGCTACGGCCAAGCTAAAGCTTGTACTACGGCCCGTCTCGTAGCACAGACTTTAGTCTGGTTATAACCAAGCTCCCATCCTTGGCATAAAGCTACGGAGGGAAAGAAAGCTTGTACCACAAGGTCAGCTCGTAGAACAGACTTTAGTCTAGCTCTTTCCAAGCTAAAGCTTGTACTACGTGGAGGTTTTTTAGTTCGCTTATCACAATTTAAATATTAATTTTAATAGTTACACTATATGCCGATTTTAATATAAATTTTATAACCATTTATCTCAACGGGCTCGTTTGCAACCTCACCCATCACCCAGCTTGTTCTAGTTGCGACTGAGAGCGCCTCAATGTTCCCCAAATTTCCTAAAATTTCGCTTACAAAAACATCATCACTTTGCCAAACAACACTTGCTTTATCAGAAACAGTCATGCCATTTTTCTTGCGCCAATCTTGCACAAAGCGCACCAGTTCACGTATAAATCCGCGCGCTTCTAATTCTGGAGTAATTGTTGGGTCTATTCCTATATATTCATCGCCTTCTCCGACTTTTACAAAAACATTTGACGAATTTAATTCTGGAACATTTACGTGAATATTTAACTCTGCCTGAAGTATTTCTAAATATTCAATTCCCAATGCTTCAATTTTAGGTGATACATGGTATTGTCCAAGCTCTTGGCGAATCTTAACACCAGCCTGCATACGAGCGTCCAAGCCATTAGATATTACTTTACGAATTAATGACATTTTTTCTAAAACATCGACATTTGGTTTTTCAGACATTGGCCACTGTGATAAATGTACACTTTCATTAGTCAATCCTTTATATACAACTTCAGCAGTAAACGGAGTAAATGGCGCCATTATTTTTGACAATTCTATTAAAACGTAATACAAAGTATGAAATGCTTGATTGCGATCCTTACCATCAGCACTACTACTAAAACGGTGGCGACTTCGTCGTAAATACCAAGTGGAAAGCCCATCAATAAATTCATCCAATTTACGCGAGGCGGATAAGACATCATATTTATCAAGTGATTTAGTTACATCGGCAATTGTTTCATTCAACCCTGCCACAATCCATTTATCTAAAATGCTCCCACTATTCTGCACCTGTAGTGAATCTGTCAAACCTATTCTTAATTCTGCATTTTGCATTTCATCCGGCTTCCAGCCAGCCTCATTAGCATATGTTACAAAGTATGAATATACATTTAGCCAAATCATAATTATTCTGCGCTGTGTAGATATTAAGTCTCGTTCTGCAAATAACTTTGGTTCTCCAGGTGGGTTAACATTGTAAAAATAAAATCGCAATGCATCTACCCCATATTTATCAATTAATACCCAAGGATCTATAACGTTGCCCTTACTTTTACTCATTTTTTTACCGTTTTCGTCTAACACGTGCCCCAAACAAATGACATTTTTGTACGGAGCCTCTTTGCCCATTAATACTGCCACTGCTAAAAGAGTATAAAACCAACCACGGGTTTGATCTATAGCTTCAGAAATATAATCTGCTGGATAATGACTGATGAGCTTTTGCTCACTCCCTTTCGTGTTTGGAAATCCCCATTGAGAAAAAGGCATCGATCCAGAATCTAACCAAACATCAGCAACCTCTGGGATACGTTGGCTACTTTTGCCACACTGGCTACATTTTATTTTAATATTATCGATAAACGGACGGTGTAAATCTAAATCTCCCTTTTCGCTAAACGGTAAATCCTTAAAATCTAATTTGTATGGCTTTGCAAACTGGGGATAAGGCGCATTAAAAATATTTTCGTTCCATTCTCCCAGGGCAGCCGATTGCAAAATATGTAACGGATCTCCATGCGAAATTATTAGAATTTTAGCATTTTGATGCTGATTATTAATCTCCATAAGCACAGACATCATTCTTGCTTTCACACTATCGGCGTTTTCTCCTACTGGCCAAGATTTATTGAAACGATCAGTATTATTGGCAAAGTAGTCGCTAACTTTTTCACTGTTATTTTCACCAAAATTATATTCGCGCAACCTAACATCGTATATCACTTTTGCACCAGTAGCTTTAGCCATTATAGCGCTTGTCTCTTTTATCCGATCTAAATCTGAGGCATAAATATAATCAATTTTACCAATAGATTTTGCTGCATTTTTTACTTGCTCAATACCTGTTTTAGTTAAATGACATTCTTTAAGCTCTGGATATCCAGCATTAAATTTTTCTACGTTAGATGTGGCTTCCCCATGTCGCATTAATGTAATCGAATTTTTAGCCAAGGAAAGTTCGCGCAACTCATTAATTGAGCCAATTGCAGTTATATGCTCATTTTCACAGCGCCAAAGTGGCAAAGGAGTTCCCCAATATCGATCTCGAGAAATTGCCCAATCTTTAATATTCTCTAACCATTCTCCCATACGACCAGTTTTAATAGATTTTGGCTCCCAGTTAACTTTGTTGCCCTCGGATATTAATTTATCTCGCATAGATGACATACGAATAAACCATGAATTTCTAGCGTAATATAATAGCGCGGTATCGCATCGCCAACAAAACGGGTAATCGTGCGTATAGCTTTTTGTGCAAAGCAAATTACGATGTTCTTGTAATTGATTAATTATGAGTGACTGAGTTTCTTCTGATTTAACATATTTGCCCTGCAAACTTTTTCCAACGTTAGGTAAATATCTCCCATCTTCACCTACGGTATGGACTTTTGGTAAACCGACTTCTGTACCTAAGTTATAATCTTCTTCGCCATACATTACGGCAGTGTGCACCACACCTGTTCCGTCTTCGGTTGTTACAAAACCTGCTTCATAAACCCTAAAAGCTTTGCCATCATCTTCGATAACTCCAGGATAAAGTGGCTCATATTGTAAGCCTACCAAATCGCGACCTTTTATGCGGCCGATTTCGGCATAACTTTCGCCAAGCTGCTCGGTAATTTCTTTAGCTAAATTTTCGATAATAATTAATTTATCACCATTGGATAGTTGTGCTACAACATAGTTCAAATTTCCACCAACGGCTAACGCCACGTTGCCAGGTAGTGTCCAAGGCGTTGTAGTCCACGATGTAATAAAGAAATTTCCATCATTCGGATTTCGGATTTCGGATTTTGACATTTTCTTCATCAGCTGGTCGGCTGCAGATTCTGACAAAGCAAATTTTAAATATACTGACGATTCTGTCACGCTCTTGTATCCTTGTGCCACTTCATGACTAGATAATGCCGTACCACATCTGGTGCAAAATGGTACTACTTTGTGGCCTTGATAAAGCATGGAATTACCGTCAACATCTTTAGAGGCTGCAACTTTGGCAATTATTGCCCAAACCGATTCAATATAACTGTTTTCATAAGTTATATACGGATTTTCTAAATCTAGCCAAAAGCCAATTCTTTCGGTTAACTTTTTCCAATCTTCGGTAAATTCCCAAACATTATTTTTGCATTCGGCATTAAACTTTTCTACCCCATATGCTTCAATCTCTTTTTTATTTTTCAACCCAAGTTTTTTTTCGATTTGTAATTCAACTGGCAACCCTTGTGTATCCCAGCCAGCCTTTCTGTCAACAAACCTACCTTTCATTGATTGATAGCGCGGAATTAAATCTTTGAAAACGCGTGCTTCTACATGGTGAATGCCTGGCTTGGCGTTGGCAGTTGGTGGGCCCTCAAAGAATACAAATGGTTGACCATCTTTGTTCTTCTCTTGAACGCGGGCGAATATTTTTTCGCTACGCCAATATTCCAAAACTTCTTCTTCTAGCTTTGGTAAATTTATTGGTAGCTCTAATGGTTTATACATATATTCCTTTCGGAACAATGCAAAATGCAAAATGCAAAATGCAAAATTGTGGATTTATTTCTTATTATAACCTAATTCTCTTTGACTAATAACTAACGACTAATAACTAAAAACTTACAAAAAACCCGACCAGAAATGAATCTGCTCGGTCCCATAATCTGCATGACAGATTTTTTTGGGAGGTACCACCGTGCTTACCCGCCGATGGCGGGTCTCTTAATTTAATCTGTAACGGGATTTCCCGAGCTGTTCTAATCCTTATTGCTTGTCATCCTGAGTGAAAACAAAGGAACTATTATTTAGATTCCCGCCCTTTCGACAGGTTTAAGGGTCTCTAGTGCAATCGAACGACCTACGCGAGAATGACACAATACAAAGTTTCTTCAGCTAGCTTCTCCGATGATTTTCGGAGTCAAACGCTTTGTATTTATTAAACCACAAATTAATTAATCATTAAAGCCCCTCTCCACAAAAACCAATAAATATTTATCCCGCGATAGCAGAATTAATATTTATTGGTTTTGAATCGAGAAACACAGTAATAAACGCATCAGACAAGCTAGCATCCTCGATCCCGGGCGTTGTCTGTTTTAATAGCTAATTAATTTAGTCCTGCCGTTTTGTCCAGATTCTATTTTGATACTTGTTTTTGGCACTTTTAAATAATCTGAAAGCACTTCCAACAGCTGCTTATTCGCCTCACCATCAATTGGCTTTGCAGTTAAATACACTTTTAATCCACCGAGAATTTGTTCGACTCGGATTGCTTTTGCAAATGGATTAACTTTTACAAGTAGTTTGCGAGGCGGCGTATCCTTGACTTTTTTATTCAATAACATTCGTGACTCCATTAATTATAAAGTTTTCACTTGATTTAGAGTAAAATAATTTTTTGCGCCTTTTCAATATCATCCTGAGTAAAACGAAGGATCTCTATTTATAAATTTCATCCGACAAATCTCGTAATAAGGGGTTATTCTCTTTAATCAAAGCTAACTTCTTACTTCTAACCCAACCTTTCAATTGTTTTTCACGCGTAATCGCCGAATTAACATCGTTGGTTGTTTCGAAATAAACTAGCATTTTAATATTATATTTTTTCGTGAAGCCTTCAACCAAACCATGTTGACGTTCAAATAATCTGCGTTTAATATCATTCGTAATGCCTATGTATAAAGTAACACTCTTATTTGTCATTATATATACATAATAGGTCTTGTAAATTCACTAGAGATCCTTCGTTTCTCTCAGGATGACAAACCGGCCGTCATGCCTGCTCCCTATCCAACGCTTCGTTGACCAACATGTCGGCAATTTTATTTTGCTCGCGACGAATGTGCGAAAAAGTCACCCCTCCGCCAAGCTCAATCACTAAATTACGAATTTTGGCAAACCAAGGTTTTAATTCCACATTTTTGATTTTATATTCGCCATTCAGCTGTTTGACGACAAGCTCAGAGTCGAGTTTACAAGATATTTTAGATCCTTCGTCGCAGAGCGCGATGTCAGCATAACAGTTCAACTTGATCCAATTCAACCCCATTTCGAGTGCTTGATACTCGGCTTGATTGTTAGTGGTGTTGCCAATGGTTTTATTTAATCGTTTTATTTCTTTATCGCCATTAAATATCACTACGCCACAGGCAGCCGGCCCCGGATTTCCGCGCGATCCTCCATCGGAATAGATCGTGAAGCGTGGATCGTTTTCGGATTTCGGATTTCGGATTTCTGATTTAACATCTTTCATATTTCTCCTATAAGCCAACGGCTAATAGCTATTGGCTACTTTTTAATGCCTTCTGTAAATACTCTACTTATCACCTCATCTGCCTCTAGTGGCTGAAAAGCAAAATCTAACACATTATAATTACTAAGTATATCTTTTACCACATCGGAAGCGCGTTTTTTATCAACCGAAAGTGTAATATCGTTTCCCAAAACCTCTTTGACTACACCATACTTGGCAAAATCTTTCTCTTTAACTGCTTCATCTAACGTTAGATGTAATATTTTGCCAGTTTCATATTTTGCAATTAGTTTTTCTAGAGCAGCATCGTAAATAACCTTGCCCGCATTGATAATAATTACCCTTTCACATAAATCTGAGATATCTTCCATGTAATGACTTGTTAAAAGTATAGTAACGCGCTCTTCTCTATTTATCTTCTTTAAAAATTCACGGATTTTTTTCTGAGAGATAATATCTAAACCAATTGTTGGTTCATCCAAAAACAGAATTTTTGGCTTGTGGATTAAAGCTGCTATTAGCTCCATTTTCATACGTTCACCTAGCGATAATCTTCGAACTTGAGTAGTGAGAAGTTTATCAATATCAAGCATTTTTGCCAATTCATCTACCCACTTCTGCGTGGCAACCCTATCTAAATTATAAATATCGGTTAATAGCTCGAATGAATCTTTAGCAGGCAAGTCAAACCAAAGCTGATTTTTTTGTCCCATAACAATTGACATTTTCCCCTGATACTCTTTTTGCCTCTTCCACGGAGTAAATCCTAATATCGAAACATTACCAGAAGATGGATAAAGTATGCCTGATAACATTTTTAGTGTAGTAGTTTTGCCTGCTCCATTTGGTCCCAAAAAACCTACAAATTCTCCTTCGTTGATAGTAAAAGAGACATCGTTAACCGCAACTTTATCTTCATATTTCCTATAAAACAAACTGCTTAAAACATTTATAAACCCAGGATTACGCTTAAATGTTTTATAAACTTTTGATAAATTTTTAACTTCTATAACTTTTTCCACATACGCTCCCATTAAAATAATATGATTAATAAATTTATAATTATGTAGATTCCTGCCCTTTCGACAGGCTTAAGGGTCCCTAGTGCAATCAAATAACCTACGCAGGAATGACAATTAATACTCGCTTCATACTTCTTGCTTCATACTTCATACTCCGCCGTTAGCTGCTAGCGCTTGAATAAGATTTGACCCCAGCAAGCCACAAAATCCTTGAAATACAAAAGAAAACTGTTGCTAGCACCACAGCACCCAATACCCATGGAATTGGGTTTGCCTTGTTAAATAAGACGATAGCTGGCACAGTGGCTAAAAACGCTAACGGCAAAACATAAAAGACAAACTTTTGCATAAGACCTGTAAAAACATCTAGTGGATAGCGAGCCATTATAACACTCATCATTAATAACATGCTCATATTTTCCAACCTAATAAACCAAAAATTTAGTGTAACAGCAATCGATGCAATACTGTAATACAAAACCATCGCAGCAATAAACATTATCAATGTGTAAAATACATTAATCGCTTGCACATGAAAGCCTCCGATGCCAAACGCATAAATCAAAATTATTACTCCAGTGCCAATTTCTGATATCGATGCAAGCCTGAATTGCTTGATTGATACCTGAAATTGCGAATCTACTGGTTTAGTAACTATATAATCCATAGAGCCATCTCGAATAAGTAGTGGCACCATCGCAATTCCGTCCCAAAAAAACATCGAAATCAATCCATCCAATAATTCATAAAGACCAAAAACTGCGAATGCCTCTGCCCTGCTCCAATGCAATAACGAATTCGTATTGGAAAACACTATCCCAATCATTAAAAATGAAACGCTTATCCAACCGATACTTGTCACAAAACTAATAATAAAATTTGCCCTAAATCCAGCCGCTGCCGAAAAAGAATTACGAATCGATCTTCCCATTAACTTTAAATATAAATTCATTACCTTCCCTATTCGCCTGCAAGCTGCCGGCTGTTACTAGTTTCCAACCGCAGAATATCTTTTTATTCCATTAATCCAAACTAAAGCGCCTAATGCAGAAAAAAATCCCAACCACAAAATCGCCACCATAAAATGCGAAATATCTGCAGGCGTTTGCCCAAGCATTACCTCTATTGGATAAGAAAGTGTGTATCTAAACGGTGCGTTAAGCGCAAATTCACGTAAAGTTACGGGCATAAGTGCAATTGGGGCGATAGAACCACCTAAAAGCCAATTTGCCATCATAAAAAACTCGCTTATACCATTCATGTCCTCTAAATACAGCGCCCACGATCCAATAAAGAATGATATCGAGAAAGATAACAAGTGAGCTAAAAGTACGGCCATCCAAAAATACAAGCCCAAATTTAAAACACCCCAATCTACATAAGAGTTTAAAATAAAAACCAGTACTGCTAATACTGGAATAAATAATAAGCTACGAAAAATGCGCCAAGCCAAATTATTTAAAAATTGATAACTAGGATAACTAAGGGGTTTTACCAAATATAGCGATAGTTTGCCCTGCTTAATTTCCATTCCCATTTCCCAAGCAATTGACGATGTAACAAGATTTGACAATGCTAATGAACCTAAAAAATATAAAATTATATTAGAACGATCAAAATCTCCAAGCCGTCCATTACCAATTGCGGCAAGCCACACAGCGCCAGAAGTAATTGCCGGAACCACGCTAGTTAATATCCAAACAATTGCCTGTGCACGATAATTTAAATTATCCTGAAATAATATTCGAAATACTGCTGTAAATTTTTTCATAATGATATATTCTACAGTCCCATACTAGTTTTAATAAGATCTAATGTTGCCACAGCTTCTTTGCGAGCAATCTTAGTTCCCTGTTCTATAATATCTTCTAGCAAATCTTTTTTATTATTTATTTTTGCTCTATCTCTAATGGGGTCTAAAAATTTATTAATGGCAACCGCAAGCTTCTTTTTAACTTCCACATCACCAACTTGCCCTGAAACGTAGCGAGATTTTAAATCTGCAATTTCTTCATTATTTTCATTAAACAAATCATGATAGATAAATACAGGATTACCCTCAATTTTTCCTGGATCGGTAGGACGAATTCTGTTTGGATCTGTATACATTGCCATTACTTTTTTATTAACCACTTCTGGATCGTCAAATAAGTTGATGGCATTACCCAAGCTCTTACTCATTTTTGCTTTTCCATCGGTACCAATTAAGGTAGATTCAGCTGAAAATAGCGCCTTAGGCTCCGGTAGTACTTTGCCATAAAGCGAATTAAATCTGCTTGCGATCTCTCGCGTCACCTCTAAATGGCTGGCCTGATCTGCTCCAACTGGCACACAATTAGCTCGCACCATTAAAATATCTGCGGCTTGCAATACTGGATATCCAAGCAAACCAAATGAAGGCTCGGCAATATGCAAGTTATTTAACTGATCTTTAAGGGTTGGAACACGCTCAAGCCGGGGTACAGTAATTATCATGCCAAATATTGTGGCCAACTCGCATACTTCTGGAATTGCCGATTGGCGATAAATTGTCACCTTATGCGGATCTAGGCCAACTGCCAAATAAGTCAAAACCTGCTCCCGAATTCTATCTTGCAAATCTTTTAAATCATCTTTATTAGGTTTGGTAGTCAAAGTATGCAAATCGGCGATAATAATATAGGTTTCATATTCATTTTGTAGCTCAACTCGCTTTTTTAGCGAACCCAAATAGTGCCCAATATGCATTGCGCCTGTTGGACGGTCACCAGTCAATATTCTTTTAACATTATCCATATAAATCCCCATGGTTATTACGATTGTATTTTACCAGATTATAGCATTTTCATCAGTAGTACATGAAAATTTAATAACAAGTTAGCTTAAAATTACTTAGTAGATTTTTGAATTTTAGAAAGTGCTTTTATTGCTTCGTCTCGTACATACTTACGACTATCGCTAACATATTTCTCAATTAATGGTATGTATTTCGAGTTTTTCTGATTCCCAAAAGCCTTTATTACAAAGTTTAGAATTCGCTCATCATCTAAAAGATTTGTTAACAAATCACAAACTCTCGGATTTTTAATCTTTCCCAATGCCTCAACTAAATACCAACGCTCATTTGAAGTATCAGATTCACTATAACGCCCCTCCTCTGCCCTTACTGCCAATTTAGCATAAGTTAGCATAAGTTCTTCTTGGGGATAACGCATAAGAATATTTCCGGCTATTGCTCTGACATTTTTCGCGTCATTGCCAGCATTTTTCCACTGATCAATTGCCAACGGAAGTATTAATGATAAATTTTTGCTAGTATGTTTATTTTGGAATATTATGCCTAGGAGCGCTCCTATTAGCAACCTATCTTCTACCTTTTTGAGCCAACTTATAGCTAAATTTAAAATTCGTTCATCGTTTGAAAATTTCGAATTAAACTTTATCTCTTGCAAATCAATAATATCGTACCCATTAGCAATAAAATCTTTTACAACAGGCTTTGATGCCTTTCGATATTTCACTACCGCATCATAATTTGCCAAATCCCTCGGCAAAACATCTTCACGCTTAACGTCACGATTCGGATCGCGCAAACCATCAATAACAAAATTTATCACTGATTGAGGTAATTTATTCATCAATGTATTTTATCATATAACTTTAATAAGGCATAGGTATTCGAAATATATCTATTAATCTGTTTCTTTCTGCATCCAATAATTGCCTCGACAAAGTCGTACCTTCATTTACGATGAGTGCTGGAGTTACTCCAAAATCTTTAGCAATTGCCATTGTATCTTTTAGTTGTAAAGTTAGCGATTGATACGCGACATTCTTCACTTCACCAAAGTAGCTAATACTTTTATAATCAAACGCAATATCGATAATTCGTGTTCTCGCAGATGTTACTCTCGGTTCCTTTACGTAATCTACCGCGTTAAAAAATTGTCTTGCCGCCGCCTCTCCAGCCTTACCCTTTAAACCACTTTTTACTCCAGCGCTTACAGGCGCTTTGGCTTCTGGAGCAAAATTTAACATAAGTCCAACACTAGCAATAATTTTATCTTTTTTAGAGGCATTACCATTAAATATAGTACCAATATCATCTGCAACAAATGCTTGCAAAACTGGCGTATTAACCAACATATACAAACTTGCCATGATAACTGGTGCATATATTATCAGTGGTGCAAAAATTAGAAAATTTCCAGAAGGATCTACGTGCGTCATCGGGTTATTAACACAATAGATGTATGGATTTAAATCTAAAGATTCGTCACTGGCAACCATGCTATCTTGAGATAAAAATCTTCCGATTGAAGGATCATACATCCTAGATTTCATAAAATACAAACCAAGTGAATAATCATACCAGTAACCAGCATATAATCTTGGATTACTAGTAAATAAATCGGGATTATTTACATCCAAGCCAATAGTTTTGGTTATATTTCCCCAAGCATCATATTCATACGAAGCAACCCTTCTTCCTTTTTCGTCAGTAATGCCTACAACATCGCCATGCCCATTCTTCAAATAATAATAAGTTCGCAACTCTCCAGTGGCACTCGGAACAGACACAGAAACTAAGCTTTCGTCTTTATCCCAAACGTAAGTGCGTAACGCTACCCCCGAGTCACTCGTTTCTGATATTAATTTATTTCCATTATAAACAAATTTTGTTACTCGCCTCTCGCCCCCAGCAGTGGTTTCTATTCTACTACTTCTCAATTTCGTAACTTGATCATATTTATATTCTACAATGCTACCATCAGCCAACTCTGCTCTTACGAAATAATTATCGCTATCATAGTAATACTTTGTAATGTTTTCGCTTGACTGAGATAGACCATTTATTATTTGCGCTGGTCCATCATAAATTTTAGATTTCGCAATAGTATTGCCATTTTTATCATATTGATAATTTATTGCGCCACTGCCGTTAGGCAAGACTACTTTTGACAAACGATTAACATCACCACTCATTCCATAGTAATACTGCGTCGTTAACTTTCCATTAGATCTAGAAAGTCTGTTCCCACTAATATCATAAGTATACTTAATATCATTTTCTTCAATTAATTGATCTCTAGCATCGTAAACGAAATGCTTAACAGTTCCATTCGTATTGGTTGTAATTACATTCGAATTAGCATCATATCCGTATGTTGTAGTGTCTTGTTTGTAACCGGCGTCATAAGTATTCACCATCTTAGTAACCCTGCCAGATGAATCATAATAATAATTAAATTTATCACCGTTAGATTTATTAACTTCAGTAGTTTTGCCGTCGGCGTCGTTTTGAAGACCAGTGGTTAACATTTTCTCAGAGCTACCAATTTTGGTGCTTACTTGCGAAACATTTTGATTTAAATCATATTGCGTAATAATATTTGCAGTTTGGCCTGTTACCTCAATCGGCATATTATTACTATTATATGTATATGATTCACTACCATTCTCAGTAGAATCTACATCCAGAATATTTTGGTTATTGTCGTATGCTAAAGTTGTTATACCCGAACTGCTGCTGTTAATATTGATTGGATTACCAT
The DNA here is from genome assembly GCA_903954185.1 of uncultured Candidatus Berkelbacteria bacterium. GTDB lineage: Bacteria > Patescibacteriota > UBA1384 > CAJBMM01 > CAJBMM01 > CAJBMM01. Next base: position 23,341 of record CAJBMM010000009.1, read on the forward strand.
TATTATCATACGAAATATTAATGCTACCATCAGCACTCTCCACTTTAGTCGGCGCGCCTAATTTATTTACTGTTTGAGTTAATATATTTCCATTTAAATCTTTAGTTTTTGAAACATTTCCGTTTCGATCGTATTCTAAAGTGACTGTACCACCTGTAACATCAATAGTTTTGACCAATCTATCGCGGATGTCGTATTCAAAAGCAGTCGCCTTGCCACTAGATTCAATTATCTTTGTTTTATTACCCAAAACATCATATTCATTTATTGTAACCGCCCCACCTTTATCGATTGTCTTCACGGGGCGATTTAAAGCGTCAAACTGTTTTTGTTTAACATTTCCTTTGGGATCAATTTCTTTAATAATATTACCGTTATTATCATATTCGAATGCGGAAACTAAACCACCTGGGTCAATCATTTTTTTAATTCTGCTTGCTTTATCGTACTGAAATTGCACAACCTTACCCAAGGCAGAGATTTCTTTTATTTTGTTCCCTACTGCATTATATTCAAAACTAGTAACCTCACCTTTTGGAGCGGTTAATTTTATCAAATCTCCGTCTTTACTGTATTCCTTAAGCGTTGCCGAATCGTCGCTGGCTATTACTGCCGATCGTTTTCCATATGCATTGTATTTATACTTTATAGTATTGCCATTTGCATCTGTGGCAGATACTAATAATCTTTTGCCATCGATAGAATAGTTATACGAGTTGCTTACACCATTAGGATCTGTAGTTCTTACTAAGTCATTTCCAATAAATTCATTTGTGGTTGTCTGTGCCATAGGATTTGTGGCCACGATCAAGTTATCATTACTATCAAATTTATTAGTGTAACGATAAAATAGAAAATCATTTTCTGGTAAATTCGGAATTGCCGTTATTAAATTATAATTGCCATCATATTGATAAAATTCTTTGTAATTTTCTGGATTCGTATAATCGATTAACAAATTATTTTTATCAAAAATTGCTTTTGATATGCGTGATTTCGCATCAGTAATTTCTGCGGTAGCACCATTATCATTAATCGTATATTTTATGCTAGAGCTTCCGCCCAATGCATCTTCTATTTTACTTACTCTGTTATTAAGATCGTAGAAAATGTTTATCGGATTATTATTTTTGTCAATAAACTTGGTCATCTTACCAGTTGTGGAATATTCATATTTGTAACTATTACTCAACGCATCTGTGGCAGCAAGCAAACGAGGCGGCATACTGTTCATATCATAATTGTAGGTTACGCCATTCCCCAATTGGTCCGTAACAGATTTTAATAATGAATTCTCATAAGTCAAGACAAGGTAGCGGCTTCCATCAACAATTTTTGTAATTTTTCCGTTTACATTTCTATCATAAACTACTTTATTTCCTACAAGGTCTTCTCTTTGTAATAAAATTCCATCATTCGAAAAAACGCTCTTTAAGCCATCTTTATCAACAACGGCATAGGTTCCATTTATATTTTTTATCAAATCTGTTGAAGAACCAGCAGGCTTTTTATATGTTCCGTCAATGTTTTTAGTGTAAATATTAACCGCACCTGTAGAATTTCGATGGTATATATAACTCTCATCTGCAGTAACTAATTTTTCATCTAATAAAGTTAGCCAACCCTTTCCCATTGTAGGTGTAACACCAAAAATGTCTTGATTATCTACCGCATATTTTAAGTTAGAAATGACGTTATCGTTCATATCCGTGAATCTAGCCGATAATGAGTAACCGCCGCCATTATTTGCCACTTTTAAGAGAAGGCTGTTCCACCCCTTCTTAAGGTTAATGTTAAAAATATCACTATCAACTGTAATGCCCCTATCTCCATAAAATGTTTCGATCAGAGCGCTGTTTAACCACAATTTTACGCCATCGTCAGATCCGATTTTAATTTTTGCTTCCATATTCACTGAAGAATATATATAACTATGCGCATATGTTGTGACATTATTAGCATAACCATTTTGCATTGAGCCCGCAGTGTCCAACGCGCTATTTAGGTTTAATACAAGATCGCTTGATGGAGCTTTAAACCATAAATTGTTGGACGATGTTGTACCCGAGGTTGGACGAACATTTTGTTCGTTTGCAATAAATGCCTTATCTAATCTTGCATGACCATCGTTTTCTCTATATGGACCATTTAATAACCAATTTCTGATATATCCATTATTATCGTGCGAATAGATATCATCTAAAGCAGCGGAATTATACGATCGAGCCAAAGATAGCATACCACTTTGAGAAGGAACGCTTACATCAACGCTAGAATATGTCAAATTTCCTGTTGCTAAATCTACTGGTCCAGAAAGTGTATAATACTTTTCTTTGCCAAAATGATTTAGCGTGGAAAAGGAAGGATTAGTAACTGTAATATCATAATCTCTAGAAGGCGTACCAGCATTCGAAAACCATGTCACACCCCGCCTAATCATGTCCAGCCTTAATTTATAAACTCCGGCATTTATTGGTACTTTTACATTTAAATTAATCGTTCCCGCATCTTCTCTTGCCCTAATTGTTCGATCAAAATTTTGCGGCGTTCCGTCATAATAATAGGTACTCCCCGTTGCCGCATCTACCCAATGATATCCCAACATAAAATTATCTTTAGACCAATCGTAGCGGCTGTTATTTGTCACTGTAGTTGGTAATAAAATGGTACTACCAGCCGAAACTGTCATATTGTGATTATTGTTATCTGTATATACCGCTGCATACTCAGGGTAATCATCTACTCTTATTTGCATATCATAAGTTGGCAGACTTTGCGAAGAAAACCAGGTTACCCCCTCATGTACTAAATCCCACTTAATAATGTAGTCGCCAGGGGCAGAAGGATAGGTGAAATTAGCACCAAAAGTAATATAATCACCACCAGCGCCAACGTTTCTTGGCAAGCTAGTCCTGACACCGTCATAATTTACTAATTCGCCATTTGTTTTGTATACATGGTAGCTAAGCCTTACATCACTTCCCCAAGTATTACGCCCCGTGTTTCTTATTGCCACCCCTAATCCTGTAGCAGTCTTATCTACCTTGTTATTTTCTAATTGATTGACATGCATTTCGCTAAAACCATAATCGTTATAATTTATCGTAAGCATTGGTTCGTCTGATCTTGGCATTGACGGATCATTTTCTGCAACCCACGTATGATAGCCCCATTGGCCTTCTTTATCAGAAATAAATTCCAACGAACCAATTTTTGATCCAGAATTATTACGTTCATTCCATTGGTACCAATGCTGCACAGGGCGCAATACATCCATATTGTAAATTGGGTTAGCATTATTTCCATACGCCGAAGAAACTGCAGCAATTGGGCTCTTCATATTATCCCAACATAAATCATATGGATTATATTCTGGAGTAAGGAAAGCATATACGTTTGCCGAGCTGCAACTTCCTTCACAGGCTAATTGTTTAACAGAAAAGTTAGCACTAAATATTCGAGCGTTGGTTATATCAGGAATATTAAAAGGAGTAAAAGTGCGCATTAAACCTTTTGAAGACATATTCCCAACATAAAGCCTTTTTTGATCCCAAGCTCTCGTATACCTAGAGCCAGACTGTGTATATGTATCTTCACCGTAATTAAAATACACCTGAAAAGACGGGTCTATTGTAATTGGAAATACGCGGTTAGGACTATTAATCCACTCGCTAGAAGGCTTAACGGTCAATTCATATTTATTGCCCATATTAACTAAGCTGGTTTGAATATCTTCGCTATATTCGTTAGATAAATTATTATCGCCACCCTTTTTATCCCACATAGAAAAATTAGGTATATGATAAACCAGTGCGCCAGAATCTTTGTCATTCAAATCAAAACTCGATCCATTTTGCACTATAGCCAAATTCGTCAATTCGAGAATAAATTTGTAAGTTGGATTTTCAACAGGTTTATTTAATACAATGTATTCTTTAAGACCAGTTTCTGTAGAATAATAGCTTACGTTTGCATTTGGCAATGCTTGTATATATGTAATCTGATTTTTGTTAACTACGGGCTTAAAGAAAGGAAGTAAAATTGGACTTGTGGCATTAGTGACTAAGGACATTGATACTTTGTGCACACCATCGTCTACAACTACAGGGCTTTTTAATAAATTAAATGGTAAATTAAAATTAACTTTGCCAGATGTGTTTGTATATCCGTTCGATGATAATTTAAAATCTGTATTAATATTTTGCCAAACATTTTTGCCGTCAATATTAGTCTGGTAATTGGCAGGACTTGAATAAACTTCAAGTTTTTTTGACCCATCCTTCATTTGGTATGTGTTTGAAAACTCAGTTTTTAATTCTTTAAGCTCAATTTTATCGCCCATATTTGTTGTATTTGATACTGACGGGGGTAAAGGCGAAGTTTTTACAATAATTGGCGCAGCAGCTATTACTGGGTTAGCACCCAAGATAAAGGTTAGCGCAACAATAAACAGTTTGATAAGATTACTGTAGGTTTTTCTCATAAATCCGCCTTTTTACAAAAACACGCGCCGTACTTGGCGCGTATTATTGATAACCATTTGTTAGATAATTAATTGTTTGATAAAAATTAAAAATTTTTTGCCTTTTATTACTTTATATCACTTGCAAAAATATTTACAAGAGTCCTCAAAGCATTTTTTCAAACATTTATTGACATATTATGTTATTATGATATTTTAATATGTTAGTTCTTTAATAAATTTGTGAGCGCTACTCAGTTTTTTGCGAATGACTGAGTAGTACTCACAAAATCACGCCGCATCATGCGGCTATAAGGAGTCAAACAACAATGGCTGCTCATATCAGAGATAACAGTGCCACTATCATATCGTTGGTAGTACTGGCTTTTGTCCTCGTTTATGTAAACAGGATAATCGCCTCTTGCAATCCCCTCCTTGCCCAGGCGGCCATCAGCCAAGGGGCTGTTGTTGCACAGCCTTCTTCGCAAGAGATGCCTCAGAACACCCCCATGCATCATTTCAGCAAGGTTACGGTGCAAGCAAACCCGACGACCGAGTTGGAACAGATTTGCGCGCAGAAACAAGTGCTTCGAGTCATCGCCGATGAGAACAGGCGCCAATTGGTGGCTTTGCAGGCAGAGCGTGAACAAATCCGCCGCCTGCAGGAGCAAGCTGCTCAAGACCAAAAGCGCATTGCTCAGCAATTCATAGTTGTTTCCTCGGCAGCAATGCCCACCCCCACCGCAAATAAGGGTACAGGTACGATTGAAGTAAACTACGGTGGCGACCAAAGCCTCCGCACGGTCATTGAAGACGAATCGGGCATAGAGGTTATCATCATCGGAGCTATACCAAACCCGCCACCTCCCAATATCAGCACGGAAAACAAGGCTAGTACACGCGCCTTAAACCTAGGCATCGCCTAACATTTTGTTGAGGTTGAGGGTTAATTACCCCCGGCGTATAGCACCCCCGCCGTAAACTGAAAGTATAATTGGGCTTTTAGGCCCTTTACATAGTCAAACCCACATTGCTAAAACAAGGAGGCAGTTGAACCAGGCCGCTCTACTCACTCATTCTCACGCGATTTTGAACCATGCCCCACCTGCACCCTCGGTGCCACCATATTTTTGAAGGTTTATCATGGCCAGATGAGCCAAACACAACACCCGCCTCGGCTGCAATATGCAGACCGAGGCTTTAGTATAATATTAGGTAGAATAAGTGAATTTTATAAAACACTTGACAATTAAGTGTTTTTAGTGTAGTATGTAAGTAATGAACAAATTAACCTTCAATAATTTGGAGGGGGGAATAAACGCTAACTGATTTTGGCGTATTTTTGTTGCCAAAAGTTGAAAGTTGTATAGCAAATAATATAATATAGGGTTGGAGAGATAGACAATTTGTCCAAATTTGTGGATAAA
>CAJBMM010000010.1 GCA_903954185.1 uncultured Candidatus Berkelbacteria bacterium
TGTACTGGTTCAGTACATGCCGTACACATAGCTAGTTTGGTAATGTGGTTAAATAATACTCGTTTGGGGTAAGTAAGTTAAGTGAGTCATGTGGTCTAACGTAGTTGTAAATGTAGTCTTGTTCTTGGAGCAGTTGGTTGTGTTCCTGTAAGGTTAACGGCATTGGTTTTAAGTCGTAGATCTCTTCACGGCTAGTTCTTTGCATTCGCTCTACCATGCCATTTAGTTTAGGCGATTTAATTGGTAAGACAAATAGTATTATTCCGCGTTTCTGACACTCTAGTTCAAACACTGACTTAAACTCACTGCCACCGTCAATCTGAATAGCTTTAATGGGATATGGAAACCGTTCTGCAATGGCATCTAAGATACGGATAGCTGACTTGGCAGTAATGGTAGTAGAAGCAATGCGAGCAGTGTGTTTAGCCTTGCAATCTACTGCTGTAAACTGGTAGCGTCTTTGTCCTGGTACTGGGTAGACATGGACCGTGTCTATCTGTACTAAGTCACCGGGGTTATTTACTGGGTATTGCCATGGTTTAGGCACAGCATATGGTCTTTTCTTGCTACGACGCTTGTAACCAGCCAGACGAGCTGTAACAACAGCTGGTTCATGGAGTAACCCGTGGCTTCTTAATCTGGCGAGTGTTCTCCCTGTAGTGGAAACTGAAGTAACCCAACCCTCCGTGTCAACCAGCTTCCATAGCTTCTTCTTACCCCAACGTGGGTGTTCTTCTCGCAATTCGGCAATGCGTTTTACCAGTATCGGGTCTGTCTCTGGTTGACGTAAGACTTGCGGTGTACGACTGGATCGGTCATCCTCAAGGGTCTCTAGGTGCTTGGGGTTGTATCGTCTTTTCCAGCGGTAAAAGGTGTCTGCTGAAATACCGAAGTGCCGGCAGGTTAATCTAGCATTTCGACCATGTTGTTCATACCAATCCATCCAAGCAAGCCTTCTCTTTGCTTCTTTGGATAAGACTGGTATTCGACTAATTCGTTGTGCCCCCGGTAAGATATGTCCATATATTTTCATGGAGATACCGTATCTCATTGCAACCTCCTCTTAAAGTGTTGTCAATGTGTACGGTATCTATCTGAACCTGTTCAGATAATTGAAGTGAATTAAAAAAAATTATAGACCAGACTTTAGTCTGTTTATTTACATTGAGGTTGCCCTCAGCTTCATTGTTATTTACATTCAAGCGTGAATACGACCAAGCTAAAGCTTGTGCTACACAGGGGTTTTTAAATTCACGCATAATTGGCCATGATAGGCGATAACCAATTCGGTGTCATCCCAAACTCTGTGGAACGCTTAGCGTTTCGCTGTGCAAAAATGACAAATTAAAGAAAGCCAATCTCGGGAATTTTAATCACGTTAAATAGAATCAGCTTAGTAATGTAGCGATTTTATCGAGAAGATTATCGACATTTTCTCGAGTTAAGGTTGAAATAAACATGGAATCTGGAAGCTTCTTCTTAAGTTTAAGAACAGACTTTGCATCCATCAGGTCTAGTTTATTTATTATTAATATGCGATTTTTATTAAGTAATTCGGGATTAAATGATTTAAGTTCGCCTTCTAACATTTTAATTTCTTGAGCCACATTGTCTTTAGTTCCATCTAAGATATATAAAAGTACTTTATTGCGGCTTATGTGTTTTAAAAATTCTATTCCTAAACCTTTACCAGTATGAGCTCCTTCAATAATCCCCGGAATATCGGCAACAATGAATCGATAATTTTTACGCTCAACAACTCCGAGCAAAGGCTCTGTCGTAGTAAATTCGTAGCTTGCAATTTTTGGCCGAGCATTAGATATTGCATCAAGTAAAGATGATTTACCCGCATTTGGAAATCCAACCATGCCAACATCTGCAATTAACATTAGTTGAAGTTTAATGTGATAATTCTGGCCTTCTAAACCACGCTTAGCCCAATGTGGAGTTTGTTTAATACTTGTGGCAAAATGAGAGTTGCCCCACCCGCCATTGCCACCGCGAGCCATAAGTACCTTTTCGCCGTCAATCAAAAACTCACGTCTATTTTGAGCTCCATTTTCATCAATTGTCTCGACTACTGTTCCTACGGGAATTTTTAATTCTAAATCATCTCCGCCCTTGCCAGTTTTATCTTTTGAAGAGCCACTTTGGCCATTCTGAGCTTTAAATGTATTCTTATTACGAAAATCGAAAAGTATGTTTATGTCATTGGTCGCCACAAAATAAATATCTCCGCCCTTACCACCATCACCACCGTCTGGACCGCCTTTAGGGATAAATTTCTCACGTCTAAAAGAGATGGCTCCATCGCCACCCTTGCCTGCTTCAATATCAAACTTTGCATTATCATAAAACATTAGTGAATAACCGCCTTAAGCATACTTTTAGAAATTTCTCTGCGCCCCAACACTCCTCTGCCTGCTGGGCCATTATACTCGCTAATTGTAATTGTGTCACCGCTTACTCCATCAATTCTAAATACGTGACCAAACCTAGACTCTGCGGAAACTCCAATCGCACCAACTTCAGGCACTAAGTTAACCTTTAAACCAGCGGCCCGCGCGGCATTAGGCCACTGCGCAGCATTGCCTCCACCGTTATCTCTCACAGCGTTTCCAACTTTAGGGTTTACCTTTGCAGCATAGGCAGTGCACCACCCGGCCGTGAATCCGGAGTATGTACCATAATCCCGTTTGCCTGAAGATCCTAAGAATTTTGACGAAGTTTTAATTGTGGCTTTTGGAGTGTTTCGAGCAATTTTTGCTGCCGCAGTGTCTTTAGCAGATTGTATGGCTCCCAAAACATCGTTCCACCCCGGACCATCGATATTTTCAAACGGTATGTTTATCTGCTGGCCTTCATGCAAATCTAAAGCTTTTGCGTCTTTTTTAATTTTATTTACATCAATATTATTCGCTGCTAGTACCGAAGAAACGTTTAAACCGTAATTAGCGGCAATTTTTCCATAACTATCGCCTTTTTGCACACTATAAACAATTCCGGCGCCACCAAGAGGGCTTGCGCTATCGGCGACCATAATTAAAGGTTGATTTTGAATAATATCATGTTCATCTAAGTCAGACATCTTTAAAGCAACTGTCAAGGAGTCTGTGCCGTCTATGGGAATATATTGACTAACTCCTTCGATTATACTAGTTGCGACATCTGGTGGCGGCGGAAAGTAAGACGCTAAATTTGCATCGACGCTACTATTTGTATCAAAAATATTTCCACCAACTAACATTGCGGCCATTACAGACACTGAAGCATGTTTAAAGAAGTGCTTGCGGTAACGAGCAAAATTTATATTTCTTAATCTCAAGGTGAAATAGTAGGCAACTGAATTAATTTTAATTGCAAAACGCGACTTAAACAGCATTACACGCTCTGCAATGATATATTTTTTCATATGTTATTATCAATATTATAGTGGATAGGGTGTTATGTCAAGACAATGCCGAGTATCGTGTATCGTATCGGGAGATGTTTAGGTGATTAGGTCATAAGGTGATCAGCAAGTATTAAAATGATTAATGATTAATTTAAAATAATTAATCAAATTTGAATAACTTATTACAAAACCTCAATTTGTCTTAAAATTAATTATTAGTTATTGATTTAAAAATTTTAAATTCATATTTCATCATTAATTACCCACTGCAAACCGCCGATCATGGGCGGACACATGGGTACCGCCCCTACGATTCATTATAATATTTCCAACTAGCCTGAAGCCTATTGCCTCATACCTATCTTACTCGAGAGTTTTTTTAATATATTCAGTTTGGAAGAATTTTAGTTTGTCTTTTAGGGCAATGTCGGAATCCCCTGGCAGTAACAAACCAGCTTCCTGACCATTTATCATTTCGTTAACATCTTCTTTGCCGCGACGAATACCAACAACTTTGCTATCAGCAATAACTTCCTTAGCTCTTACTATATGAAAATCGACACCTTTTATTACTTTTCCTTCATCAATCGTAATACCAATAACCCGTTGTTTGTTATTTTGACTAAATAAAGCCAAAACAGTGGCAATACCAATTTCTTTTTCAACTTTTTCCTCTGGCAATATTTGCGTCAAAGCTTTTTTGGCATCTTCAACTAAATCATATATAACATCGTACGAGGTTATCTTTACCTTGGTTTTATCGGCTAATGATCTTATTTGAGTTGATATCGGTACCCGAAAAGCCAAAACTGCAGACTTAGTGGCATATGCCAATGTAATATCAGATTCATTTACAGGGCCAACATCAAATTTGGTAATCTCTATAGTTGCGTCAGCAGTTCCAATTTCTTCTATTACTTTCTTAACCGCTTCTACAGATCCTTTAACATCGGCTTTTAAAATAATCGAAAGTTTGTGACTAATTGTTGATTCTTCGTTAACCATATCTTCTAGACTGGTTTTATTTATGGAGTGAATTTTGCCACGAATAATGTTGCTTGCAAAGGTTTCTGATTGTGATTTTGCATCTTTTTCATTATCTACCACCGTCATAACATCACCAAAATCTGGCAATTGATTGAAACCTGAAATGGTTACCGGTTGCCCCGGTGAAGCATATTCTAATTTTTCACCGTTATAATCTTCTAGTGATCTTATTTTTCCGAAAGTTTTCCCAACAGAAATAATATCACCTGCTTTTAATATGCCGTTTTGTATTAATAACGTGGCTAATGGTCCTTTGCCAATTTTCATTTTAGATTCTATGACTACGCCCGTGGCATTACCATCAAAATCTACTTTTGCAGGTTTTATATCATAAACCAATAAAATCATTTCGAGAAGTTCGTTAATCCCAAGCCCGGTAACCGCAGAAACGGGAATAATAACCGTAGACCCGCCCCACTCTTCTGGCACTAACTCTAGCTCTGCCAGCTGTTGTTTAACACGGTCTGGATTTGCTGCCTGCTGGTCCATTTTATTTAAGGCGATAATTATTGGTACGCTCTCTTGCTTGCAATAATCGATTACTTCTATAGTTTGAGGCTTCACTCCATCATCTGCCGCAATTACCAAAACAACTATATCGGTCACTGTAACACCATGCTGTCTCATGGCACTAAAAGCAGCGTGCCCTGGTGTATCTAAAAATGTTATTTGCCTATCTTTCTTATTGCTGTCTGCTAATTTAACCTGGTACGCTGCTATATGTTGCGTAATGCCGCCAGATTCTAGTTTGACGGTATTAACTTTGCGAATTTTATCCAGTAAAGTTGTTTTACCATGATCTACATGCCCCATGACCGTAACAACGGGTGGTCGTATTTTAACATTTTTTGTTGTAGTTTTAACAGCGTGATCGGTTATGCTTTTTGATAATTCAGTGGTTTTATCAAACTCCGAAGCAATTATTGAAGCTGTTTCATAATCAATATTTTCGTTAATAGTTGAAACTATTCCGTTTTTTAACAACATCGAAATAATCGAAGTAATTGGTACTTCTAACTTTTCTGCCAAGCTTTTAACTGTTATTACGTTACCTATTTGTATGTTTTCGGTCATTTTTCTCCACGATAATTATGAATATTTATCTTAGTTACGGGCTTTGATTTCTTATCTGCTTTCTTAACATTAGCTTTAGGAGAAACGGTCTTTGCAACATTTTTCTTTTTGCTAATTGCAACTTTTGGGCTAACTTTGTTCTTGGGTACAATTTTATCAATTTTATTTTCTTTTTCAGCTTTGACAATTTCTTTAGATTCCGAGGTAATTTCTTCTGGCTCGGGTTTAATAATTGTAACAGATCCAACTCTATCAGCGTGAGGAAGCTTAATTAAAGTGACGCCCTGCGTGTCCCTGCCTAAGCGTTTAATACTTTTAATTGGAGTTCTAAGAGTTTGACCCTTTATGCTCATCATCAATGCATCACCGGCGTCATCACCCAATAAATACATGCCGACAATTTTGCCAGTTTTATCTGTGCAATTAGCTGCTCTCATGCCAATTCCGCCTCGTTGCTGAAGTGTAAAATTATTCAATTGAGTTCTTTTGCCAAAACCGTGATCTGTAACTATAAATAAGTCATATGAAAATTTTGTACTCAATACTTCATTTTTGACAATATCTGCGGCGATAACCTTATCACCTTGTCGAAGTTTCATGCCACGAACTCCAGCAGCACTTCTGCCCATATTACGCACATCTTTTTCGTCATAATATATTGCTTGACCCTGAGCAGATACTTCAACAATTTTATCTTGGCCATCAGTTATTTTTACCCATCGCAACTGATCATTTGCTTGCAAATTAATTGCTATAAGTCCAGATTTGCGAACGTTAGCATAATCTAAAATTGCTGTCTTTTTAACTAAACCATTCTCTGTGGCAAATAAGAAATACTTACCTGCCGTTTTTTGATCTTTATTTAGTGAAATTAACGATGTAACCTTTTCATCTTGGTTAATTTGAATAATATTTACCAAAGCCTGTCCTTTTGCTTGACGCATAGCTTGTGGTATATCATAAACCTTCGTTTGAAAAACACGGCCCTTATTCGTGAAAAATAGAATATCATCATGCGTAGATGCAACTAGTAAATGATCTACCTGATCCTCTTCTTTAATTGACATTCCAATTACGCCCTTGCCTCCGCGAACTTGATTGTGGAAAGTAGCAGACGGGATTCGCTTTACATAATTATCTTTTGTAATAGTGACCACAACCTGCTCGTCTGGGATCAAATCTTCTGCGGAAAACTTGTCTAGACCTTGCGGAATTATTTTTGTACGGCGTTCGTCTGCATATTTACGCCTAATTTCAGTTAATTCAGCTTTGATTAAATTTAATATTTTTTGTGGATTTAGCAATAAATCTTCTAAATATGCAATTGTTTTAAGAATATTTTGATATTCATCTTCTATCTTTTGACGCTCTAAAGCGGCCAATTGCGATAATCTCATATCTAATATAGCATTTGCCTGAAGGTCACTTAGCTTGAATCTAACAATAAGCTTGGCCTTGGCGTCTTCTCGATCTTTTGATTTTCGAATCGTATTGATAACTTCATCTAAATAGTCTAAGGCAATTTTAAGACCTTCTAATATGTGTGCACGTTCTTTTGCCTTGTTTAGGTCAAACTTAATTCTACGGGTTACAACTTCAACTCGGTGAGCAATAAAATAATCTAAAATTTCTTTAAGGGTCATGATGCGCGGCTCTAATTCGGGTGACAAAGCTAGCATATTAACATGAAAAGCAGATTGCATTGGGGTATGTTCAAAAAGTTGATTTAAGATTTTTTTCGGTTGTGCATTAGATTTTAGATCTACAACTATGCGAATGCCGTTTCTATCAGACTCATCTCGCAAGTCTGATACTCCCTCAATTTTCTTATCTTTAACTAAATCGGCTATCCTTGAAACAAGTGTAGATTTATTAACCTGATATGGAATTTCGCTAACTATTATGTGCGAGCCGCGTTTGTCTTCTTCTATCTCGGCAATTGCGCGCATGATTATTTTTCCTTTGCCTGTAATATATGCAGATTTAATCTCTTCTAAATCGTATATATTACCACCGGTAGGAAAATCCGGTCCTTTGACAAAATTTAACAGCTCTTCTACATTGCATTCTGGGTTATCAATTAAAAATGCTATCGCGTCGCACAACTCACCTAGGTTATGAGGAGGTATATTGGTCGCCATTCCAACCGCAATACCAATCGAGCCATTTAACAGTAACTGGGGAATTTTTGCTGGTAAAACATTCGGTTCTTTTAATCTACCATCATAGTTATCTGACCAATTTACCGTATCTTTAGCAATGTCTTCGAGCATTTCAGCTGTAACTTTCTCCATACGACATTCCGTATAACGCATGGCTGCTTGAGAATCGCCGTCTATAGAACCAAAGTTTCCCTGTCCGTCTACTAATGGATAGCGCATCGAGAAATCTTGTGCCATACGTACCAACGTATCATAAATAGCCATATCACCATGCGGGTGATAATCTTTCATAACTGTACCAACAACTGCCGCGGATTTAGTGAATTTTGCACTTGCAACCAAATTTAATTGATGCATAGCGTAAAGAACCCTACGATGAACCGGCTTGAGCCCGTCTCTTACATCTGGAAGCGCACGAGAAACAATAACAGTCATAGCATAATCGAGATAGCTTTTTTGCACCTCTTCTTCTACATGACGTATAATAATTTTGCCAATATCGCTATTTTGAACTTCTAATTCTTCCATTTTATACCTCGCCTAAACATCTAAAGTTGCATTTTTAGCATGAGTTTGAATAAATCTTTTTCTCGGGGCAACTTCATCACCCATTAACATCGAAAATATCTCATCAGCTTTAATAGCATCTTCTACTTCTACTTTTAGTAGAGTGCGCTTGGTTGGATCCATAGTTGTATCCCATAACTGATCTGGATTCATCTCACCTAAACCTTTATAACGCTGAATGTTAACTTTGGGGCCTTTTTTAATATTTTTTGAATTTTCTTTATCATTTTCTTCAGTTACAACCGTGTCTTCAATATCTTCTGTTTCATCGGCTACTTCTAAAATATCTTCGTCGGAAATTTCGGCTGCTGCATTATCGGCAATATTATGTTCTTTTAATATTTGCGCCTTTTCGTCGTCAGAAAATGCGAAATGTTTTTCTTTGCCGATAGATATTGCATAAAGTGGCGGCTGAGCTAAGTATAAATATCCTAAATCTATAAATTGACGGTAATACCTGAAGAAAAATGTTAGCAGAAGTGTTCTAATGTGCGCACCATCAACATCTGCATCTGTCATAATAATAATGCGATGATATCTGGTTTTGTTGATATCAAATTGCTCACCAATCCCAGCGCCACAAGCAACAATTAGTGCCTTGATCTCTTCCGATGTAAGCATTCTGTCTAATCTGGCACGTTCGACATTTAAAATTTTACCTTTTAACGGCAAAATTGCCTGAAATTTTCTGTCGCGCCCCATTTTCGCAGAACCGCCAGCCGAATCTCCCTCAACTATATATAATTCCGATTTAGCAGGATTTTTTTCGCTACAATCGGCTAATTTCCCAGGTAGAGTCATTCCTTCTAACGCGCCTTTGCGAATAACCGTGTCACGCGCAGCCCTTGCAGCCATACGGGCTCTGGCAGCTAGCGATGTCTTTTCAATCATTTTTCTGGCTTCGCTCGGATGCTCCTCTAAGAATGATGCAAGTGTTTCGTTAGTAACATTTTCGACAATAGATCTGACTTCGGCGTTACCAAGTTTTGACTTTGTTTGACCTTCAAATTGAGGATTTGCAAGTTTTATCGAAACTACCGCTACCAGTCCCTCTCGAATATCTTCGCCAGTAAGCGAACCGTCTGCATCTTTTAGTAAGCCGTTCTTTTTACCGTATTCATTTATTACGCGCGTTAAAGAGGCGCGAAATCCTGTTAAATGAGAACCGCCCTCAACAGTATGAATGTTGTTAGCAAAGGTATAAACATGCTCGTTAAAATCGTCGCCATAAGTTAGTGAAACTTCTACGTTTACATTGTCAAGCTCTTTTTCTGCATAAAATGGGGGATCAATAACCATGCTTTTACCATGATTAATATGGCGCACAAAACTAGATATACCACCTTCAAAGTAAAAAGCGTAAGATTTTTCTTGCCCAGTGCGCCTATCTTCTAAATGTATGCGTACATTTTTAGTGAGGTACGCTTGCTGGCGCAGATGATCTAAGATGGTTTTCCAATCAAATTTTATTTCTTCAAAAATTTCTGGATCGGGTTTGAATGTTATAATTGTACCAGTGCCAAGTGCTTTACCAGATTTAGCTACATCTTTCTGCGGAATTCCCCTTTTATATTCTTGCATATAAATATCGCCACCGCGCTTAACTTCGGCTTTTACATAAGTTGAGAGCGCGTTAACGACAGAAACGCCCACGCCGTGTAAACCACCCGATACTTTATAACCGCCAGATCCAAATTTGCCGCCAGCATGAAGTGTAGTTAAAACTGTTTCTAACGCAGATTTTTTTGTTTGAGGGTGAATATCTACCGGAATGCCACGCCCATCATCTTCTACTGAAACAACGTCATCATCGCTTAAAATTATATGTATATTATGGCAATGCCCTGCCATTGCTTCATCGATAGAATTATCAACAACTTCCCATATTAAATGGTGCAAGCCTTCTAAACCAGTACCACCAATATACATACCTGGACGTTTACGAACAGGGTCTAGGCCTTCTAAAACTGTAATGTTTTTTGCATCATAATCTTGGGAATTGATTGAGTCTACCATTTAACCACCTAAAAAATAATCTGCACTATTTAGCAGCTTACCCCAATCTTACCCTAGAAATAGAAATAATTCAATGAACCTACTCTATTACAGAAGCTGTAATATCAATTGTTACATCATGAAATTCGCGAGTAAGACACTCTTCTGGGTTTTGGAGCCTTGGGTTTTTGCAATTGTTATCTAAAATTGATTGGTTGTCTACCGTGTCCGTGCCAGAAACTGTAATTTGGTAATTTGCACTGACTTCTGTAGATTCTTCAGTGAGGTTATCTTGAAGTAATACAGAGGCTACTTGGCCATTAGATTCTTCTATTACATATGTGCTATAAAATCCATTTTCATCTGTTACCCCACCAACCGCATCTATATACACCATCTTATTAACTAACGTATGCCCATCAATATCTTTAACATGCCCACTGACCCAATACTCTTCAGCAGTATCTACCGACGCTTGATCTGCAGAGTATTTATGAGTAGTCAAATAGATTACACCCGCAATTATACCGACAATACTAATTGCAGCCCCGATATAATTAATCATTTTTATTCTAGTTTTTAACATATTAAATCGTCCAATCTGGAACTTTAGGATATAATACATATTCAACCCAACGCATCAAAATATTTTGTGCAGTTTGAATATCTTCTGGTGATTTACCAACCGATAATGCATTCATGTTGTTTCGCACTATTTCAAAATGTAAGTACGAAGCTTGACCTGTCACGGCAATCATTTCTTGTGGACTAGTTTTGGCATACCATTTGTCGCAAATGTCCGATGTAAATACCGCATTAAATTGCGGTAAGTAACTCTCATTTGTATCGGCGTACTCTTTGCCACTTAAAATATTGAAACTATCACTTACTTGGTATACGGAAAATGAGCACTCGCGTTTATCGCCAGGACCTTTTTTTGAAAAATCTAGCATATGTTCTGCTTCATGTATTGCAACTTGCCTACCGCGACGATCTGAAAAAGGATAAGCCCTAAAAATAATTTCCTCGCCTAGATTGGTACCACCGTAAATGGATGGGCAGGCATCAACTAACGAGCCTGGTACTAATGATCCTGACATACCATGTTCATAGACGCCATCTGCATGTGAGTACATAATGTCATTTTCCAAAGACTGAAAAACAATTAATTGTGGTCTGGGTAATTCTGTAAAAACAGTTTTATAATCGGGATCTTTTACAAATGACGCAATAGCATCTACAACATTATTTATCATTGGGTCTATTTTTGGGTCTTGACCTTCCTTACCGCATCGATAAATATTTAGTGATTCATTTTTAATACAATCCTTATAGCCGACGCTACTCTTTACTACCTTGTGTACGAATTTATTATTAAAAAACAGTCGTTTACCTAAAATCTTTATCATTATCGGCTTGTTGTTATTCCAATTAATATATTCAACTTTATTTTCTGGTACCAACCTAACTAATTGCTCATCTTGAAAATTAAATTGGGCAATATCAAATTGTACATGACCTTTATCGTTTGATTTATTGCTTTGCAGCTTGACCCAATTTCCCTTGTCTAACTTTTCAAGTGTAAATTCAAAGCCAGCAATGACCGTATCGTTATTTTGCATGTCACTTACTATAATATTTAAATTGTTTTGAGCTACATCTGGAATTTCTTTATTTAATTTAATTTCTGTTAACACTATTTGATTATCACCTTTTTCAAATTTAACGCTTATTGTGTCACTTACAATCTCGTCTTCATGTGAAAAGCTAGATGGGCTCTGAACTTTAATTTCATAATTTGTGAATGACTGTTTCCATGCAAAATTAATAACAAAGTTTCCCCCTGTATCCGTTGTAGTCTCAAAACGAAAGTCTGGATTTGTTTTTGATGTTACTTTAATCCTATAATCATACGCTGAGTATTGCCAATTCTTCCCGTCTGGAGGAAGTATCTTACCCTTAATTTGGTTAACTTTAGCCATTTTGACTTGAATGTCTTTGGTAGTGGCGGTGGTAGTTTGAGCTTCGGTTTGAGGTATAAGAATGTCTTTAGCAAGGGTAAAGAGATTAGTTTTGGTGTTAGTGTTTCTGGGATTGTAACTTAATTGGGTAGATCCAACTCTGAATGTACCGGTAGAGGCTTGTAGTTGTTCATGTAAGGATACAAGCTCTGGATGGAGTACTATCTGGTAGTTAACATTACCTGCTTTGAATAATGGGGTATCTTTCTTGAA
>CAJBMM010000011.1 GCA_903954185.1 uncultured Candidatus Berkelbacteria bacterium
GTAGCTAAATCAGAAATGGTCCCATCATTATTGTTCTGTAACAAGTTGATTCCATACCCCTGATTTCCCCTTACAGCTCGCACGAAGTGTTTTGGACCGGCACTAATGCTATACGACTTTATGTGCCCAGTGCCGAAATTAGCTCCAAAGGCTAACTCTGCACCAGATGTTGCATCATAAGGATTGGTAGACGTAATATTACCCAGAACTCCGCTGTATTTATTGGTACTCCAAAAAATGGCGTGACTCAAGTCTTGTTCATCTGTGTATTTAATATCAAAATATTCGGTATTAATAGAAGGCCAACCCGCGCTTCCGTTCCAGATAGAGTATAGCTCCTTTATGGATGGTACCCGCCAGTCGCTATATCCGCCGTAATTCTGTTTGTTCATTTTATCAATCACCGCTTGCGTTTCAGCCCAGTAATAAGTTCTACTATCATGACTTTGCTGCCATGTAAGGCCAGTAATATCATCTTTAACACTTAGTCCGTCGTTGCTTTTAGTATAAGCAGGAATTGGATGTGCAAACTGAGCATCTTGACCATAAAATGGTTCGCCTTCTTTTGGACAGGTAATTTCCTCTGTGTTGTTATAACATTTTGATTGACCCGTCCCAACAATAGTATATTTTCCTTTTTCTCCGTTTTTTTGTTTAGAAGTTAAAAAAGCAGATGGAGTTTTACCCAATTGAGCTGTGTGGATTTTTATATATGCAAATCCTCCAATTGCTAAAATTATAATTATACTTACGATAGTCAATAGTATTTGCTTCTTTGAAATTTTTTTCATATTTCTTCCAGCAGCTTTAGACATTGTTGATAGTTCCTTTTTACAATTTTATTCATCTAGTAAATAATAACACAAAAAGAGACATTTCTGTCTCCTCTTGGTTCCAAGTATTTTTCATGTGGTCAAAATGGTGGACCCGAGGAGATTTGAACTCCTGACCTCCTGCATGCCATGCAGGCGCTCTAACCAGCTGAGCTACGGGCCCCTGTAAGTACATTTATTACGCTTAATATATCATGAAACACCGTTGCAGACAAGTAATCTATCCGGCATACACCTTTATAATTTGGTTTCAAAATTTTTTTATTAACGGTTCTTGGATCAATCCTCGATTTATAAAATTGTTCTTTTGGAATACCTGTTACCCTTGACCAATATTTAGTTAACTCTTCTTCATTTTGACCCCATCTACATTGCACTGTGCATCTAAATTTATGCTCGTCAATTGAGTAACATTTTCTCATCAGTTCCAAAAACAACTTAATTATATTATGATCCGAATTGCCAAATAATACACTTGCTCGTTTTAACGTTTTTCCACCTTCTCCAAGATAGAGTGCGGCAAGAATAAGCTTTGAAACGTCAAGATTTTTCGCATATTCTATTAAATACAAGTTTTTCGTGTCCAGATCTGCGAAATATTTACTACGTTTTACTTTTATAGAATTTGCTGCAGCTAGCCTTGCTTTATTTAAGTGTAAAAATGATTTGCTTTGTTTTCCACAACACCGCGAATTCATTGAGTCGGCACTAAGCTTTTTGGATAAGCGAATCTAAGGTCATCTCGGCTGGTTTTTCAATGCCAACTAACTCTAAAATTGTTGGTGCAATGTTCCCTAAAGCGCCGTCTTTTTTTAGTTTGATTTTACTTAACTCAACATTATTTGAGTAAATAATTAGAGGAACTGGATTTTTTGTATGCTCTGTATCCGGTAAGCCTGTTTCTGGGCTAATCATTTCCTCTGCATTACCATGATCACCAGTTATCATTAAGGTTGCGTTGCTTTGTTCTGTCTCTTTCCAAATTCGTCCGATACATTGATCTACAAATTCTACAGATGCAACCGTTGCCCTAATATCTCCGGTATGCCCTACTAAATCAGTATTCGCAAAATTAACTACATAAAAATCGAATTCATTTTTATGCAGCTTTTCTACTAGCCTATCGGTAATCTCTTTCGCAGAACATTCAGGTTCTTGATTA
Organism: uncultured Candidatus Berkelbacteria bacterium; assembly: GCA_903954185.1. Taxonomy (GTDB): domain Bacteria; phylum Patescibacteriota; class UBA1384; order CAJBMM01; family CAJBMM01; genus CAJBMM01. The sequence continues at coordinate 1,996 of CAJBMM010000011.1, forward strand.
TACTTTGCTACTTTGGGTGATGGAATTAGTAATCTTGTTTCTAGCGCTTGTGGCGATTCTACGCCGCCATTAAAAAAATATGTGACATGTGCATATTTTTCAGTTTCAGCGATATGAAATTGCCTCAGCCCACTATCTGCTAAACAATCCGAAAGCGAGTTTTCTGTTGCCTCTGGGTGAAAAGCAACCTCGGCAGGTAAGCCTGCTTGATATTGTACAAATGTTGCAATTGCAACTTTTGGCGCACCACTTCCACGATCAAATCCACAATCTGCTCCACTCATTGCCTGAACGATTTCTCGCATTCTATCTTCACGATAATTTGAAAATATTAGAACATCTCCGTCATTTACTTGTTCAATTTTGCCTGTACTATCCTTTATTAAAATTGGCTCAAAAAACTCATCATATACACCTTTATTGTAACAATCTAAAATTGCATCTTTAGTGTTTGAGAATGGAACACCTTTTTTATTTACATATGCGTTATAAGCCTTCTCAATTCTATCCCAACGAGTATCTCTGTCCATTGCAAAATAACGTCCAACTAGATCAACAATTCGAGCTGGTGATTTTATTTTCTTGATAAAAGACTCTATTTTATCAATAAATTGCAAAGCTGAAGTTGGTTCTGTATCGCGACCATCTGTTATTGCGTGTATTAATACTTTTTTCACTCCCATTATTTTCGCCATATCAATTAAAGCCAAAATATGATTAATATGGCCATGAACACCACCGTCAGACGCAATGCCAAATATGTGTAAAGCCTTATCGCCGCCTATTGAACGCTTCATAGCGCTCACTAATACTGGGTTTGTAAAAAATGTTCGATCTTTTATCTGGTCATTAATTAATGGTAGGTATTGTTTTACCACCCTTCCGGCACCGATATTTAAATGCCCAACCTCCGAATTTCCCATTACAGCATGTGGCAAACCAACGGCTTCTGCAGAAGCCTGCAAAGTAGTATAAGGCATTGTGCGAGTAAGTCTATCCATATTAGGTGTCTTTGCCATAGATATTGCATTGCCTCCCCAAGGTGCTGCAATACCCCAACCATCCAATATTACCAACACTAGTGGTAAATTATGATATTTACTCGGTCCTTTATCACTCAAAGTTCCCTCCGTGTATTCACTTATTAGCAAAATAAAAGTTAAATAAGCTTCTTTTTTAGGTTTTCAATTCTTTCCATTTCCAATGGGTCTTCATTATTTTTTAATGCCAAATAGTAACTGACATAATCGCCAAGCAATAGCTGCGCTAGTAAAACGCCAAAAGTAGATTTAATATTATCCAAGTTTGGATGAATTATCGTAACGCCCGACTTCTTGAATTCATCGCCAACCAAAAGCACTCTTTTTCTATTTTGCGGATGATCTA
>CAJBMM010000012.1 GCA_903954185.1 uncultured Candidatus Berkelbacteria bacterium
TCAATCCTGAGATAAACCTGATTACCTCTGGTCTACCATAAGCTCAAAGGTGTTGTCAAGGGTTTGGTGGCTACTAGAGCCATTTACTAAGTGGCATAGTTTGTGCTAGACCTATAGTAGTAAGGTTTGAGGGGCAGAAATAAGGAATGGAGGAATATGCCATCCCCTGAACCCATCATTGTCCCAACTCACACTAAACTCTACACGCAGCTTGTTGAAAAATTTGCCTCATTTTCTTGGTCTCTTACGCTTAGATACGCAATTTATGCGGTTGGAACGTTACTTATTCTCTGGTTAGTTTCAAAAATACTTCAAAAAGTTCTCCGCCACCTACACCAGATAAAAGGTGAATATATCTGCCTTGAAGTTACCCCTCCGCAGATCACGGAGGATTCTTCTAAATCAATCACCGGCCTATTTACTCAAATAGCCGGCTTGCTTCAAGGGCGTTCATTCACTGACCGAATTAAGCTTTTCCAACCCTCGGTTACTTGCGAAATTATCTCCCAGAAAGAAAAGGGTATCGTCTTTATGATACGGGTTCCGAAATCTCTGGCGACTACTTTCGAAAAAACCATGCGCGCCTATTTGCCGGGCTTACAGGTAAAAGAAACCGAGGATTATCTTCCCATACCTTCTGATACGAGCTTACGCACTAAAATACTTGATTTCCGGTTTAGTAAGCATTTCGGTTTGCCTTTAAAGGAGCCGGATATCGCCGATCACGACCCATTAGCTTACCTAACCGGTAATATGACCCAGCTTGAAGATGGAGAGATAATGGCACTCCAGTTGGTTCTTAGACCAATAAATGGGTTTTATCAATCAGGATTGATTCGGGAAATTAGTCACTTACGCTTCGTTGCCTCCAAAGACCCTCAAAACTTAGAAGTTGATTCAGCTGGAATCTTACGGTTTGTGTTGTTTCTTTGTGGCCTTCTGGAATCACTGGTGCGGATTGTTGTTTTGCCACTCCAGCTTTTGGCCGAAATGATAACCAGTCAATCGGCGGATCTACCGAGTAGATCAAAAACTGTGCACACGGTTACTGAAAGAGAAAAAGAAACCGCTTCGGTTGTCAGTAACAAACTTGAATCACCCCTGTTTGAGGGAACGATTCGGGCATTAATTGTTGTGCAGCCTAAGAATTTGCAGACCCGCGAAAAGGGGCTTAAGGCATCTTTCTTGAGCTTTAACCATAACCTTGGGCAGACCCTATCTACTCGAGCCACGATTCCTCTTAAGGTGTTAAAGAAGTTTTCAATGCGAAAGTATGAGCGACGACTTAGTGGTATACCGTTAGTCCTGTCAGCATCGGAAGCCGGCTCCCTTTTCCACTTCCCCCAGTCTGCCTCAACCCATACGGAGGATCTCTTGAGGGTAAAAAGCCGAGAGCTTCCAGCTCCATTAGCACTTAAGAATAACCGCAATCTAGATACCGTATTTGGTAAAAGCACTTATGGCAACGCCACCTCTCTAGTAGGGTTATCTGATGATGACCGATCTCGGCATATGTATCTGATTGGTCAAACTGGATCAGGTAAAACTACCGTTATCTACCATATGGCAAGCGATGATATTAAGAAAGGCCGAGGACTAGCGGTGGTTGATCCGCATGGTGATCTGGCTGAAGATTTACTTAATCAAGTACCAGATGAGCGCATACCTGATCTCATTTACTTTAATCCCTTTGATATTAAATATCCGGTTGGGATTAACCTGCTTGAGCTCTCTAGTTGCCTTGACGAGGATGAGCTGGAGCTGGAAAAAGAGCTGGTTTGTGAAAGCGTAATCTCGATATTTAGACGGGTTTTCTCTAAAGATGAAAATGCCGATGCTCACCGCATTGAATATATCCTTAGAAATACCATCTACACCGCTTTTACTGTACCAAACTGCACCATCTTTACCATTTACGATCTATTGAATGATCCCACCATTCAGAAACAAGCCGTACGCAACCTAAAAGACGAAAATCTCTTGCACTTCTGGAGAAATGAGTTTGGCAAAGCTGGTAACTACCAAATTGTGAAGATGGTAGGAGGCGTTACAGCTAAAGTGGGCCGTTTTCTCTTTTCACCTACTGCTAAGCGTATTCTGGAACAACCCAAATCAACCATCAACTTTGATGATATTTTAGACTCCAAAAAGATCCTAATCTGTAACCTTGCCGAAGGAAAGATTGGTGAAGATACTTCACAGCTTCTTGGTACTACCGTCATCGCCAAAATCCACCAAGCCGCTATGCGCCGAGCCCGAAAGTCTGCTCATACCCGCACGCCGTTTTATCTCTTTATCGATGAGTTTCAAAACTTTGCCACCAGCTCGTTTACCAAACTACTCTCCGGTGGACGCAAGTTTGGCCTTAGAATTGCCATTGCCGAGCAATCCACATCGCAGCAAGAGAACCGTAACATCGTAAATGTTATTCTGGCTAACACCGGAACCGTTGTCTGCTTTAGAACCGCCAGCCCCATTGATGAAGACCTGATGCTTGCCCAGTTTGCCCCCACCGTCCACCCGGGCGATATTACCAACCTTCCACGCTATCACTTCTATATCAAGCTCTCTGCCGTTAAACCAGAGGAGCCTTTCTCCGGCATAACTCTACCCATTGTAGTCAGCAGAGACTCAGAACGGATTGAGCAGCTAATTGGTGCGTCGCGAGCTAACTACGCCATCACCTATCAAAAGCCGAAACAGACAGCGGCCAGTAAAGCTGCTAAGCCAAAAGATAGTGAGCCAGATCATGTCCAAACCGTTGATAATACCCTCGTTTGAGGAACCAGATTTAGTGTCCGCTTACGGCCACTGTTTTAGGGGCATATCGGGATTAAATCAGGAAATTATCCGACATCTATATTTATATATACATATACACGCCACTTACTTACCCTAAAACCTCGACTAACTTCTCATGAAACAACTACCTACTAAACTTATCCTCAAACCCAGACAGACCGAAATACTTACTTTGCTCTATCGCTTTCGCTTTTTAAATCGTCTTCAAATTCAAACCCTACTTAATCATAAATCTAAAAGCCGTATCCTAACTTGGCTAAACGAACTAATAACTGAACAATACATTAAGCAGTACTTTGATAAACAAATCGCAGCTTCAATATCAGTCTATTCACTTGGACCTATGGGACGAAAGTATCTCAAACAAAACGCTGATACTCTAAAAATTAATCTGGCTCTCTTAGATCGGATAAGGAGGGAGAAATCTCTTAGCTTAACATTTCGAAATCACTGCCTGTTTCTGGCCGATATCTACCTTTCTCTAATTCAATTGACCGTAAAAACCAAGGCCAAACTACACCTATACACTGCCACCGACCTGTCGGTGATAGAAGATTTCATTAAGCCAAGCCCCGACCTCTATTTCGCCATTGTAGAGGCAAATGGAAGCACAAAACGCTTCTTTCTAGACGTGCTTAACGACGGAGCGCCTAAAGTGATGCGTTCACGCGTCCGGCGGTATGTTAACTACTTCAAAAGTGACGAATGGCAATCAAACACCGATAAGCCTTTCCCCGAGATAATCCTGGTTTGTCCAAACGACCGCTTAAAACACCATCTTTTCTTTTATATCCAAAAACAGCTCATCGATGAGCCGGATATGAACTTTTATCTCTCAACCCGTGACCAGATCAAGTTTAAAGGTGTCTGCATAGATGTGCTCCAGAAAGTTACCGAGGAAGAATAGCTGGGGTGTGAAATAGTATGACGAGCATGAAAAAAGGCCCGAGAGCTCTTAAGTTTGCTCCCGAGCCTCTTTTCTAATACTCATCAGCCCGCATCAGCGTTAACAATCGGTTGCAATCCTTGGAAAGCGGATCCATAAAGCACTTCATCTTCTGGTCGTAGTAGTCTATCTTCCAGAAGACGTTTCTGCCGTTCCACTCAATCTTTCCAAAGTCATGCTCGCCGTATGGATCATTATCTGCGTTAAAGTCATCGAAACGCTGCACTGCACAGATTAACCCACAAACATCTGGAAGCTCCATCGCCCCCGGCGTCATCATAAACCCAATACCAGCTCTGCGGTAATGATCATTCCTTAGTGCCACCTCGCTGGTCTGCACCCCAATATTCATCAAAGTCATATATCCTCCTAAGATTAAAACTAATAGTTGTAAGTGTTTTTTGCGCATATGCTTTACTTCTCTTTTAGCGCAAGTGCAATCTCATCTACCCGTACACCCTCCTGATACAGAAAGTCTGCTTTAGCTAGAGCCTTATCATCACCCGGATACTCTTTTATAAGCTCTGAATACTTCCGATCCTCCTCTAGAAAATCAGTAACTGCTTCATCCCGAGTCTTCATACCTAACCTCCCTTATAAATTAACCAATAAACCTATCGATCTGGCAGGTCGACCTCCCGCCTTTGACAATGAGGGAAGGACAGCACGCTGGCGGCGTCAAGGTGGAGCCCTACCTTAGCTTTCAAAGATAAAAGGAACGACCTTGACGCCGTCAGATCTGTCCTTACAATGGGAAGATTGGCGGAGGTTATACATATCAAGCAGCTTTGAGAGCAACTTCAGGGAAGATTAGGTTATTGTTGTTTAGCTGAATATTTCTATACATCAGCGATGTTGTCGGAATAATCATCGTACGGTATATTGGATATATGGACGATGCATATTTTGGAAATAAAGCATTTTGTATAAATCAAAGGCGCTATTTGGGTTCAAAGACCAAGCTCCTTAAATTTATTGACGATATTCTTCAAAAAGAAAATATTGAATTTGAGTCATTTGCAGATATATTTGCAGGGACAGGTGTTGTCGCAAATCATTTCTATAATCGTTCACGAGTAATCGTCAATGACATACTAGACTCCAACAACCACGTATATCGCGCATTTTTTGGTAGAGATGAGATACGGGAAGACAAACTGAAGGAACGACTGAAACTCTATAACACCCTTGATCTTAAAATATATGGTGATAATTATTTTTCAGAAAACTTTTCCAATACATACTTTGATGCAATAAATTCAAAGAGGATAGGGTTCATACGAGATGATATAGAAAAAATATTTGAGGAAAAAATCATAACAGACAGAGAGAGATCGTATCTACTAACATCCTTGATTTACGCTCTCGATAGAATTGCGAACACAGTGGGACACTACGATGCTTATAGAAAAATCAGCATCCCCAAAAAAAGACTTTTCTTATTACCTCTTGATATTAAAAACTCAGAATACTCCGCAGAAATATATAAAGAAGACGCAAATGAGTTGGTAAAAAGAATTAAGGCAGATGTGGTCTATATTGACCCTCCGTACAATTCGCGACAATATTCTGATGCCTATCACTTACTTGAGAATATAGCGACATGGAAGAAAGAAGAAGTCTATGGAGTCGCGAAGAAAATAATCCGTTCGCATATCAAAAGTAAATACAATATGAAGGCTGCTGGTGTTGCGTTTGGTGAACTTATTAATAACATTGACGCTAAATATATACTGGTTTCCTACAACGATATGGGCGGTTCTGGTAACGCGCGTTCACAGTCGCGGATTAGCGACCACGAAATACTGTCAGCCCTGAAACGCAAAGGCAAGGTTCAGATCTATGAAACAGATTTCAAACAATTCACTACTGGCAAATCACTTAAAGACGACTTAAAAGAACGAATATTCTTATGCAAGGTAGATTTTGCCACTAAAACACAAAAATCAGTTACCGCTTCAAAGAGAAATCCTGTACAAAACGGATTTATTAAATCCCCCCTAAACTATACTGGCGGTAAACATAAGTTGTTGCCACAGATTATAAAACTATTTCCCAATGGCATAAAAACTTTTTATGATGTATTCGCTGGTAGCGCAAATGTCGGGATAAATGTAACCGCAGAGAATATAATCTGCATAGAGAAAAATAGATATGTGATTAATCTTCTAAAGTTGATTCAGAGAAATAATTTTGACGAGTTGAATCAAAGACTGATTGAGATCATAGGTAAATTTGGCTTGAGCCAGAGTTACATTAATGGCTATAGCTATTACGATGCGGACAGTTCGGCGGGGCTGGGTCAATTTAATAAGACAGCCTTTCTTGAACTTCGTAATGAGTTCAACAAAACAAAAACGAGGATTGATTTACTGCTAGTGCTTATACTCTATTCTTTTAATAACCAGATTAGATTTAATTCAAAAGGAGATTTTAATCTGCCGGTAGGAAAAAGAGATTATAATGGTAGTTCAAGAAAAAATATTGCAGCATTTAATCAGATAACAAACGAAAAAGTAATTACTTTCAAGGAATGTGATTTTAGGGATATAGAGAATTTTGAGATTTCAAAAGATGACTTTGTATATTTAGACCCACCATATTTATTGGGACTGGCAAGCTATAACGAAATGGGTGGCTGGACTGAAAGGGACGAGAATGATCTTTACTCTTTGCTGACAAGGTTGGATAAAAGGGGCATTAGATTTGCTCTGTCCAATGTGCTTGCACATAAAGGTGAGACTAACGAAATAATGAATAAATGGGTTAACGAAAACAAATTCATAATGCACAAACTTGATTATCACTACAAAAACTCAAACTATCACTCAACTGCAAAAAACAATAAAACCATTGAGGTACTGATTACTAACTACTGATATTACGGTATAATGGGAATATGTTAAAAGCGTGGTCAATTACAACAACTGTTCGCAATCCAGAGAGATTGAGGGAATTTTTAGTTGCCTTACAGCCGTTGCTCAACAAACCGTGGAACGGTGAGAATCAAGAAAATTATCAAAAATTACTCATTAAAAATCGGTTGTATGGTTTTGGAAATCAACAGTTTTATAATGGCCTGCCTCGTGAAATTACAGAATTGGTCAATAACGTAGATAATGAAATTGATGACGCCATCATTGATCGCATCATTGATATAAAAAAATACACGGACTTCGCGATGCGCGGGCGACAATCGCTTAACCCACTTACAAAGTTTGGCTTCGCTTATATTGATGATGGTGTTCTGAAAATCACAGAGCTCGGGCGAAAACTTATCGCAAGTGAAAAAGATTTGGGTGACGTATTTTTGAAATCATTCATAAAATGGCAGATACCAAATCCGGCAAATGACGATTATAACGATAGCGGTGCTTATGACATAGTACCATTTGTAGCAACGCTCAAACTCATTAGCGAGGTCAATAAACTTGAGCTAGAGCGCGGAAATAATACAGTTGGCTTAAGTAAGCGAGAGTTCTCACTTTTCATCCCCTCTCTTGTCAATCATAATGACATTTCAAAATATGCAAACGAAATTATAAAATTGCGTGACTTGCAGAAAAATAGAACGAAGCCGGAGCGTAAAGCAATTCGAGATGATTATCGCCAAAAGTTTGCAATTAACTTTTTAGGCACCAGCGAACGAGCGAAGGTTGATAAATTGCTCACAAACTTGCTCGATTATGGCGATAATGCAGTAAGGTATTTCCGCCTGACAAAGTTTATCCGAATTCGAGGGAATGGGTTCTATATTGACCTAGAGCCCAATCGTTATACAGAAATTGAAGCATTGTTTGAGAATGAGTTTTATAAATCAAAAACTTTTGCCGATAGAAAAGAATACCTAAACTATATGTCTGATGATAGTTTGCCACTATTGCCCTGGCAAACAAAAGAAAAACTTTCCGAAATTGCATTTAAGGTGCATCGTGAGATTAATACCCTTCAAGATAGCCTTGGCTTATCAGTAGAAGCAATAAAAGATATTGGGTCAATGTCAGAATTCGAACTAAATAATTATATTGTAGAATTAAGGACAGAGCGCAAGGAATTGCAGGAACAAAATAACCATGTTAAATCACAACCAGTTGAGTCAATCGCTAGTTATATTGAGCAACTAGAAAATATCTACAGTTCCGACAATCGTCCTTTAATGCTTGAATACCTATCCACAATGGGATTGCACGCGCTTAACGATGCAAAAGAAATTAGGCCAAACTACCCTGTCGGTGATGATAATGAGCCAACATCTACTGCGCCAGGCGGTATGGCTGATATAGAGTGCTACTACGAAAATTTCAATCTTATCTGTGAAGTAACAATGCTCAACGGTCGTGACCAGTGGTTTAATGAGGGTCAGCCAGTTATGAGACACTTACGCGATTTTGAAAATGATAGTACTATCGCTTACTGTATCTTTATTGCTCCAAATATTCACGCCGATAGTGCCGAAACATTTTGGATCGCAAATACTATCGGCTATAAAGGTAGTAAACAGAGAATCGCCCCGATCACAATCAACCAGTTTATTGCGATTCTAAAGATACTCAAACGTTTACGAGAATCAAATAAAAGATTCACACATGACAAATTACAGGTTCTAGTAAAAGATATTGTAGCGAGCGCAGAAAGAATAGGTAACTCTGACGATTGGGTTGCAAATACTGAAAGTTTAATTAATTCATGGTCGGTAAGTTTAACGGCATAGCTATACCTCAGATCTCAGCACTCCAACAACCTTTCCCTGTATCTCTATATTATCTACATAAAATGGCTTCATGGAATGATTTGCCGGCATGAGCTTTACTCTGTTTTGTTCACGATAAATCTTCTTTAATGTAACAGCATCCTTATCGGGAAGATATGCAACAGCCTTTTCCCCATCGTCAACTGTTTGCTGTTCACGAACGATAATAATATCGCCATCCGATATTCCTTCTTCGATCATACTTGTGCCAGTAACCTCGAGAGCATAATAGTTAGCGTCTCCTGAGAGCATACTACGTGGAACCTCTATCGGTTCGGGATTCCGGATTGCCTCAATTGGGCCTCCGGCTGCGATCCTGCCCATTAATAAAATCTCAACATTGTTTGTTCTGGCCGTAACTGTTATCGAACGAGCTTTGTTCTCAACCCTTTCGAGATACCCACTTTCTTTTAACCCCGAAACATGAAAATGTGCAGTTGAGACTGAAGCAAGCTTAAAACGTCTTTGAATATCTTCTAGGGAAGGAGCATATCCCTTTTTAGATGTATAATCACTAATAAAATCGAGTACTTCTTTTTGCCGTTTGGTGATCATTATCCTCCTCTTGACTTTAAGTATAGATGAAGTAAACTAGAAAATAAATAGAAAGTCAATGGACAAGCTTAAGATGAACATTTCCGAAGAACAACTAACAACTTGGTCAAAGGCTCCCAGCGAAACAGAGGAGGGTAAATCACAAAATGCCGTTTCTCTGATAACTGAAGTTATTCGAGATAAATTCGGTAGTAATGTGACAATCTTCCTTCAGGGTTCATATAAAAATCGCACAAATATTAAAATTGATAGTGATGTCGATATTGTAGTTCGACACGACGGTTATTTCTTTCCAGCAGTAAACGATCTCTCGGAATCAGATAAAAGCGCTTATTGGTCAAATTTTAAAGCCTCCTCTTATTCATTCCCTCAATTCAAAGGCGAAATTCTAGATACCCTAATCGCAAAATTTGGAACATACAATGTTACTCGCCACGAGAAATGTATTAATGTGGCAGGAAACTCGTACAGAGTAAACGCTGATATTGTTCCGTGCTTTATACATAGGAGACTAAGAACACCAACTGCAGTTGCAGCAGAGGGAATTGAGTTCATTACCGATTCCGGACCGCATGTCTCTAGCTTCCCTGTCCAACATTATAATAATGGAGTCTCTAAACATGGTAATACAGACCAAAAGTTTAAGGCGATTGTTCGAATTTTAAAGCATGTTCGAAATCAGTTAATTGATCAGGGTAAGTTGACTAACGATGCGATGCCCTCTTTTTTTCTCGAGTGTCTGGTCTGGAATGTACTTCCCGACACACACTTCAAAAAAGATAGATATTTAGATGCGAGCAGAGCAGTTATTGCTACCTTGTGGAACGAAATGCGCGAGGCTGAAAAAGCGAATAACTACGCAGAAGTTAGTGATTTAAAATGGCTTTTCAAAGGAAATTCCCAAAGAACGCATCAAGAAGTAAGTAACTTTATGCAAGCAGCTTGGGATTTTATTGGATATAATGACTAACTCTGTATTGAGGAATTAATAATGAAAGACTATCGAAGGTTTATATCATTTATTGTTTTATTCACTGGAGGCTTTTACTGGTTAAATAGCAGAGTACAAATTCCGTACCTGTCGGCATCGCTCATCGCAGCTTTCCTCTTTTTAATATTTATTATTTGGGATCAGTACTTATGGAAGAAAAAGCGATTTTATATTTCCTTTCTTTGCAGTCTGGCCACCGGACTTTATGACTACCCTGACTTGAGCGGTTGCTGGAAAGCAAAGTATTTTAGCTCATATAAATACGATGAAAAGAACGATAGGTATACCACCGAAGGCGAGGGGACAGTAACTATTTCACAATGCTACTCAATGCTCAACATTGAGGGGATGTTCGCGTCTTCTTCGAAATTTGAAAGCGTGGTCGCAAATTTAAAACAGAAAGAAAATGGGCGCTGGATGCTAGTCTACGCATACAGAAGTACTCCCACAGATACCGCACTTGCCTCTGCCAGAAATGGAGGCATGCATATGGGGTTCTGTTATTTAGAACTAAGCGACAACCACAAGAAGCTTGAGGGCTTTTACTCGAATGACGAGCAAAGAAAAACGCGAGGAAAAATAACACTTGAGAAACAACATACGAAATAGCCTAGCACACTAGTACTTATATATTCTTATCATTAAGTGTTGTAAATTTATCTTGCTCTAATTTGATTCAAATAACTCAGGTCTAAACACAGAGTTATCGGCAACAAAGTGGTAACATATCCCGAACCCTCTTGACAACTATCCTTATATAGACAATACTGTATATAAAAGGATAGTAAGGAGGCATATGGAACCTATAGATACAGACCCAAAAAGCGCACCGAGGCTTGATCTCACCCCGCCTCTAAAGCCGGTCAATCCGGAGATTGTTACGCTTGAGGAGTGCAAACAACATCTGGGTAAATTCAACCTCAGCGATGAGCGAATACTTGAGATTAGAAATAACATGGTGGGCATTGTCGACCAGATTCTTGCCGCATACCTCAACAACTATAGGTAAACCATGGACACTGACTACACCAAAGCCTTAATCTACTGTCGCGTTTCCTCCGAAAAACAAGTAACGGAGGGTAACGGCTTAGAGAGCCAGGAGCATCGCTGCCGCGAGTACGCCCGCTCCCTTAAGCTTGATGTGGAAAGCGTATTCCGAGATGAGGGCATCTCCGGCGGTCTGTTTGACCGTCCAGCGGTAAAATCGCTGCTTCGATATCTTGATGGTCATTGGCAGAATAAGTATGTAGTGATCTTTGATGACCTCAAACGCTTCGCTAGGGATGTAGAGGTACATCTGCGCCTAAAGTCCGAGCTAAAGGCCAGAGAGGCCTCTCTGCGCTGTCTGAACTATAACTTCGACGATAGTGCCGAGGGTGAGTTTGTGGAGACCATCTTTGCCGCGCAGAACCAACTGGAGCGTAAGCAGAACCGCCGGCAAGTTTGCCAGAAAATGAAAGCCCGGGTTGAAAACGGCTGTTGGTGCTTTGGTCAACCTGCCGGATATGAGTATAGACGGGATAAAGCACATGGCAAGCTGTTAACCCCCATTCACCCAGTCACAGACGTTCTAGCAAAAGGACTAGTTGATTTTGCCGAGGATCGGCTACTAACCCAGACCGATTTCCTGCAATATCTGTTGTCACAAAACTTTCATGGGCTACTGGGCAGAGATCGCAAAAAGATTGATTACGAATTTATTAAAAGCCTCCTCGTTCAGCCACTCTATGCCGGAATCATCGAATATCAGAAATGGGGCATCTCAAAACGAAAGGGTCTACATGAAGCAATAATATCCGAAGAAACATTCCGGAAGATTCAAAATAAGCTCAAAAAACCAGAGCGCAAACCCCGCGAGACGGATAATCTGGAGTTTCCTCTAAGACGAGTGGTTAGCTGTGCCTTCTGCGGACTTAATATGACCGGCAGTGTCAGCCGTGGGAAGCGTAAGTACTATGCCCATTACACCTGCAACAATAAAGAGTGTAATGCTAGTCCTAAGAATATAAGCGCCAGTAAGATGGAGGAAGAGTACTTTGAGCTTCTTTCCGGCATTAAACTGGAACCGGAACTGTTAAAGGTAGCTGAAGAGATTGTTACCCGCATTTGGAATGAGAAAGTGCAAAACACGGCTTTAAGCCAGGAAAGCGCACAAGCCGAAATACAAGCAATTGAGAAAGAGATCACTGAATATATCAAACTGATCCCAGGAACTCAGTCACAAGGCCTTAGAGTGCGTTATGAGGCAAGAGTTGAGGAGCTGGATCAGCAGCTAAAGCAGTTAGAGAGTGGTCTTAAAAACAAAAAAGTCCCCAACTTTGAGGAGGCTCGTGACTTAGCGCTTAGATTTCTTGGAACACCGGCCGAAACATGGCAAAACGCGCTCAAGGAGGTTAAAAACATGGTTCACAACATGATCTTTGAGGTGAATCCGTCTTACTGCTTAAAAGACGGTTTTGGAACACCCCATTTGACGCTCCCATTCTCTATAAAAGAGCATATTTTGGCAGTAAATGCCAATTTGGTGGACCATACCGGAGTCGAACCAGTGACCTCAGCAATGCGAATGCCTCATGTCGAGAAGTATATTATCAATCTAAGTTTCATACCTATAGAGTAGCGAAACAAAGAGCAGCAGAGCATAACGATCTATCTGTTCTCATTGATGGTGGTACAGAGCAACTAACCCCAATCACCCGTTGGGCAGTAGGCGGTAACGCTAAAAGGTATTCAGCAGTGGCAAGGCCGTGAGAGGGCTAAAGATTGAGCCTTCTTCTGATTAATATGCCAAGACTTAAGAGCACAATTACTACCATGCTAATTTGAACAAAGTATACCCTTGACCCGGTGGCGACTAGGCCAGTATTAATACCAAGCTCAAAGGAAAATAGATCATAATTGCCTAGCGCATTAACGGTTTGAATTGTAACACTATGGGAACCATTGGGGATATCTGTAGCTGGAGTACAATCCCAATTTCCTTCACTATCGGCAGTTGCAGCACAGGTAATGGGATCAGAATGAATAGTTAGGAGAATTTTTGCCTGGGGGTCTGCCTTACCCCTAAAGGTAGGCCTGTGACCGGTGTAATACCACCGGTTTATATCAGAATTGAAGGGTACGGTACCGTATTGAATGAGTTTAAGAGTGGGCCTGGTTAGATTGGTGGAATAGATAGCACTAAGATTTCCAGCTATATCACTAAATTGGGCATAGATTATACCACTAGGTATTGGAATGGTTATGGATAGGCTAGTTTGAAAGGGTTGCCATTCGGCGCCAATTAGGTTGGGATCAAAGCCTATGCGCATTTGGTTAAGGCCACTGGATCCTTGATTGATCACTGGATCTTCAGCAATTAAATTTAGCGTGACAGTTGAGGTGTCAATCAGACCTCCTATACTGATACTGCCATTGGGGGAAGTTTGATCTATTACTAAATTATCAGAGTAGGTAGGGGACGTTTGATCTATTAGTAAATTATCAGAGTAGGTATTGGAAATATTGCCTTGAGAGTCCTTGAACCTAACATAGACTGTCTTTAACCCCTCCCCTTCACTCAATGTCCAATTTTTAGTTGTATTGTAGGGCTCCCAGCTAAGGCCACTGAATTCTGGTTGATTAGCTATTTCCATCAATAGCAAATTGGACAAATCTAGGTCATCTGCAGCAGAAATTGTGAGATTGACCTGATGGCTTGTGATAATCTCTGGCCCCTCTATAGTTATGCAACCTGTGGGCGGACTAGAATCGAAAATTAATACACGGGCGTTGCCTTCATCTGCTACCACCAGTTTATTTTGATATTCAAACACGGCTTGAGTGCCACTAAAACCAGTAGCCGATGTGCTACCCCCGCCATTCGCGGCGGAACCCAGAAAGCTGGATTGACCTAAAATTAGGTCCCCAGAGGCATTATTACTGCTGGGGAAGCTGGAGTAGATTAGGACCCTATTAAAACTAGGAACAAATAGCTTACTACCAGAGGAGTAAAATCTAATTAATTGTCCTACAGTATTACTATTGGCGGTGGTAGAAGTACCAGTAGTAAAATCTGGTTGGCCTAGTACTTTTTCCGCAGGTTGGTTAGAAATGGTAGGCAAGGTATTCCAGATTAGTATTCTCTTGTTAGATCTATCGCCTACAAGTAATCTTCCATTTGAGTCTACTTGGACGCTCCTAGGATCTGTTAAGGAGGCTGCAGAGGTTGTCAAGGCAGTACAGTGTGTAAAGTCGGCTTGTCCTAGAACTTGGTTTGCTGGTGCTCCATTTGAGGTAGGAATGGTATTCCAGACCAATACTCTATTTTGTAATCTACTGGCCACAAATAGCTTAGTACCAGATACCCATAGTCCTTGTGCCCCACTCAAGTTGATATCATTGCAGGTAGTAGTGGAGCTGGTAGCTAAAGCTTGGCCCACTACCACATTAGCGGATTGTCCATTTTGGGTAGGAAATGTGTTCCAGATAAGAACTCTGGACGATCCATCCTCTGATACAAACAGTTGATCTCCCGTAGAGAAAACCCCATTGGGTGAACTTAAGGTATTGTAGTTTCTGCCACCATTATCAACTGTATTACTGGTAAAGTTGGGTTGCCCTAATACAAGGTCTGCAGGAGTATTGCTAGTGGTGGGTAAGGTATTCCAGATAAGAACTCGATGATTATTCTGATCTGCTATTATCAGGCGGCCTTTAGAGTCAACAAATACGCCCCTGATCACGGTGCTGAATTTTGAATCTGTTACACCGCTTGTACTAGTGGTGTAGCTTGCTTGACCCAACACAACCGAAGCGGACATATTAGTAGTGTAGGCCCCTATAGGATTGGCAATCGCAAATGAAGCCAGCAGAACGGCTAGCACGGGTGTGATCAAGATGTAAGTGAGGAGCTTGTACACAGCTTGTCCCTATTTTAGTTTGATTGTGCCATAGGGCTGGTTGAGGGTGACGGAATGTGGTTGATCATAACTCAAGGTCATGCTCTGACCAGCTGCCAGACTAGTGGTAGTCTGGTTGGCGATCTGAATGGAACCGGGGATAGGTGCTGAATTGATATTACCACTAAAACTGCCAGCCAAAAAATCTGCCTGAGTAGTTTGGGTAAATGTAGCAGCCAAAGCAGGGCTAGAAATACCAAGCGCCGTAATCAATAGACTAGACAATGCTAACAAAGCCAAGCGTTTATTCATCACTCTTAATTATAGATCACAAGACAGTGAATCACAAGATTCGTGACCATAGTTACTTAATTTAGCTCCTCAATTAATCTGGTATTAGGCAGAGCCGTAGATAGTTTTTGTTTAATCTGCTTGGTTAGATCCTCTTCTCCTTGCATATGGACATACTTTAAGATTTTGGCCTCATCAATCCCAACGGTTTAGACAAAGTAACCCACACTCCAAATCCGCTCACCGCCTCAGAATTGTTTTTTGAGAATAATATATGTTGTGTTTTTGCTTGTTGCCATACTATTACCAATTGGTGGACCTGAGGAGACTCGAACTCCTTACCTCAGCAATGCGAATGCTGCGCTCTACCAGATGAGCTACAGGCCCGTAAAATTAATGCAAAATGCAGAATGCAGAATGCAAAATTGTGGAATATTCTTGTTATATCAAAATACAGGCGTAATAGCCAGAATTAGCACTATGGAGTTGGTGTGGTTAAGGGCGCAGGAGATGTAGTTTCTAAAGGCAGCGTAGAAGTAGATTCGGCTGGAACTAAAGTTTCTTCGGGTATAATTGTATCTTCTGCAGGCGTAATAATATCGGTAGTAGGAACGGTTGATGATGCAGAAGGAGTTTGTGAAATAGATGGTGCGTTTATAATGTTACCCGTATCTTCCTGATTTTTCACATACCAAAACGCTGCTGCTGCAACTATCATAATTAAGATAATGCCAAATATTAATGGCCCGCTTCCAGTATATTCTTTAACTGATTCGGTTTTAGTGACATGTAATGGATAAAAATCTTCAAAAGATTCGTGCTTTTCCACAGGCAATACTTTTAATGGAACAGCCTCGGATGCATCGGTTTTTTTAGGTGAACTCTTAACCTCAGTATTAGCTACCACCCCATGTCTTTTGTGCAATTGTCTAGCTTCTGGCATATTTCTCCTTATACCCATTATCAAACAAAGCAAAGTTTTTAGCAAGTCGAATCCTCACCGTAGCCCAAGCTTTAGCTTGTTGATAGGCACACTAAAGTGTGGTCTACAAGAACGTCGAGCATGGCCTCACTAGTAGATATGCAGGCTAAAGTCCGGTTTACTGGGTTTTTTAATTCACTTGGGGCACGGAGTTGGTAGCCTGTAGTCAAGAAGTTATAATAAATTGTTAATGTTCCACCATTAATAATTAAAAATTAAAAATTAGTAATTTTGCCCCCTTGCCTCTACCCTCTAGGTATTTACTTATAACCTCAATTACGAAATATTAAAGACGGATCCTTAGCGTAGAAAAAGCTGACGGTTAGATCCTTAACAGCACTCTTATAGCACCCAATACATCGGGGTGCGTTTTGATCTCTGCGAGGAAATACAATGCACAGATGCGAGCTCGACGGTATCATCAACGAAGAATGCGGCATAGCAGCATTATGTGGAAGTGTCCAAAAGCCGTTCGCTGATGAGGGAAGCAGAGCAGTCAAGCTGGGTATCGAGACAATCTACGCCCTGCAACACCGTGGCCAATCTGGTGCCGGGATGGCCGTGTCTGACGGAACAACCACAAGGTATCACAAGGGATCTGGCTTAATTCGCCACGTGTTGTGCGCCAACCAGTTTGGAGCAGATCTCAACCCAGTCGTAAGCATATACCACACAAGGTATGGCACTTTCGGCAATAACGAGTACAACAACTTGCATCCACATGTGCTCGTAGACACTCGGTTTGGCACGATAGCCGTTGTCCACAATGGGACGCTCACCAACTCCAAGGAACTCCGGATGGAGCTATCCAACAAAGGTGTCGGATTCTTTTCGAACGGAGATACCGAGGTGATTCCCAACCTCATCATGCGATCAGAATGCGCAGACTTAAAGTCAGCCATCATTGACGCTGTCAACAGGTTGGAGGGGGCGTTCTGCTTACTCATCATGGTTAACGATCGCGTCTTTGCTATCCGTGACAATCACGGGGTTCGACCGCTCGCATACTCTCAAGGCAACCTTCTGGGTTACGGCAAGGTAACAGTAGTTGCGTCGGAAACGTGCGCACTCCAGGCCATCGGATTCACACAGTGGCAAGATGTTACACCTGGTCATATGCTGACTATATCCGCAGATGGAATCGAGTCCGACGAGGCAATCTTGCCCCAAGCACACCACCTTCACTGTTCATTCTGCTGGCAGTACTTTTCAAAGCCAGAAAGTGAACTAGACGGGAGTAGTGTTTACCTTGCCAGAAAGTCAGCTGGGTACTTGCTAGCAAACCAAGGTCTCAAAACGGGAATTTATCCCGAAGTTGAGCTCGCTAACGGTCAACCAGACGACTTGATCGTCATTCCTATCCCAGACTCCGCGTGGCCAGCTACGCTCGGTTACTGCAAAGCCCTTGGGGTAACACCCGATATGGCGCTCTCTCGAGATGTGTGGTGTACCGTTCGGTCATTCCTTGAATCGAGAGGTCGCAGCGAGGCGGCTGGCGCAAAAGTCAGAGCCATCTTGGCAATGCTGCGTGAAAAACGGGTTGTATTCATTGATGATTCGATCGTGCGCGGCACAACCACCCAAAAGCTTGTGCAATTGATGCACGAGGCTCTTGCAACTGAAATCCACGCTCGAATCGTTATGCCGCCTGTTCGATGGCCCTGCTACTACGGCATCGATATGGCAACCGAAGCCGAGCTAATCGCCGCTCGCTGTGGCGGCGATGTTGAAGCGATCCGCCACGAAATCAGCCCACATCTCGACACCCTCGCCTACCTTTCACTCGAAAGCCACCTTGTGGCATGTGGCTCGAAACTTGGGCCCGATTGCACTAGGTGTCACGCATGCTTCAGCGGATTTCGAAATGGACTGCAGATCCCAACGGGTGCAGTCCGCTAGACTCATCAGCAATCCCCTCGCGCCAGACGTTTTGGCGCGGGGGACCTTCTTTTTAAACACAAAAAACGCCCTAATGGCGTCTTTTTTAATTCTAAGTTAATTGTGAAGGGGGCCACAGCGTTGCAGCCCCCCCAATCAGTACCTTTATAAGAAGCCGCATCTGCCCTTACGGGTCAACTGATGCTGGCATAGCCTTGACATCAAGGTAAACCCGGCGCTTGTGCTTCATGGCGCTTGCCTTGGCCAGCACGCGCATGGCGTCAGCGATACGTCCATGCTTGCCAAGTACCTTGCCCACATCACTCGGCGCCACGTGAATGCGAAAAGTAGTCGCAATCTCACCTGGCACCTCTTCAACACTGACTTCGTCTGGCAGGTCCACCAAAGCCTGCACCATCTTCTTAATAAACGCCTTCATCGCTTTGTCCCTTAAGAGATAGTACCTTTGCGGCGCTCGCATTGGTCTAGCAATATTGTATACTCTATAAGCATATATGTCAATGTGATTTGTATTTTTTAGTATCATAATATTCTTTTGGATTGAACCCTAGTCAAAATGCATCGTCAACCCCCAATTTTAGACCCAAAATGGCTTACCTTTTAATTAAGGCAAAAGATGGACAAATATTATATTTTTGATATAATTGTTTTATCCTTAATTATGGGCCTATAGCTCAGTGGTAGAGCAATTCCTTTGCAAGGAAGAGGTCGGAGGTTCAAATCCTCTTAGGTCCACCAACTAATTTATCAATTACGGCAACCACTTCTCAAGGTATGCCCGAATAGAGTTTGTAACACTGCATTAGGCCCAAAGAGGGCTTTTTTTATGCTTGACTCAAAAATCCCGCCCTTTAGTGAACCACGGTACTTTATTTCATGCCAAAGATCGCCACGAAAATATGTTGATTGCAAAGAGAATATTGATTATTAAAAGTCGATGATTTCCGAAGGTTTTGAAGAACAAAAACCAGATTCAAATCTAATCGAACTATTGAAAGAGCTTCTTAATGGAATGAGTTAAACTATACCCACAGGATTTTTACACATTAAAAACGCTTCTGCATAATGATAAGAATTATTCCCATCGGTTTCTGAAAGGTGATAACTGCCAAAAAGTAATTGAGGGCGATACCTCAATGAAATAGTTTATAAAACCTGCTATTATCATAGCATGAGTCAATATTTCATAAAGTTTCGGTGGTCAAGCCTAGTCTGCGCCTTGATCCTGCTTGGTTACTTTTACTGGACATACGCCACTTTGAGCCGTTGCCCAATTATGACGTCTGGTCTGCTTGATTGTACAGTAACACCAAGCTACACCTCCCTATGGGGAGCCTCGGTTATTCTACTACTAGGATTTATCCGCCCCTCAAGAATCTTTAAATATTCAGTATATACCCTTGGCTGTGCTGTCTTTCCACTATTAATCATTACCACCTCATATAATCTCCATCTAGGTAATCAATTCTACTGGCTAGGTCTATCCGCCTCAGCCATTCTCTTAGCCCTAAGTTTTGTAGACTTTAAAGATTTGAGTTTTGGCTATATGCTTAGACGGGTTGCTGTGGGGATGGTTCTGCCAATTATTGCGTACATAGGCGCGTTTTCTCTACCCTTCCCCGGTATGGTTACATATCTAAGTCCATACTTCCTAGCAATAGTTTTCTCCTTCTTAATTAAAAAGGAGAACCGGCTGAGTACCGTATTTATCCTTTCTTTAACATTCTCTGCGGTCTATACCGTTTTCATAACATTTATTGCCCTATAGTATTAGTTTAGGTTCCCATTCGGGAGAATCTTAGCAAAGGTTTTCCAAATTTTTCCATCGGGATCCAACAATAATTAACTCCTTTAAAGGAGTTTTTTTAGAGGCCAAAGTTCTTAAATCCACCAAATACAACTGCAATTCCGGCGGCTACTAGCAAGATGCCAGTAACTTTCCACACCAAGCCTGTTCCCCCAGGAATATTCTCTGCCCAATCTGACGATCCAAACCATATCATAAGCTTTGCGGTAAACTTAAGCACTAAAAAACCGAGCACTATACACAAAGCGCCAACTATCAAACGTTTTAAAATTAAGATAAAAATCATAGTTTAAGTATTATGTATTATTCTCTTGGTATCAAGTAATTGATATAAATAATTTGTTACCAAGTTAAAGCTTGTGCTACATTCATATTTTAAGAATTTTGCATTAAAACTATCACAGAAATAACAATTACAATAAACTGCGTTGCAACTCCGACAATTTTCCACTTTGTCCGCACCGCACCATCAAACATTTCATGAAATTGGTGAAGTTGTTTAAATATTGGTAAATTTCGAATGCCCTTCCAGAATGGCACATTATCAATCAAATCTATGGTTAACCCTCCCAATGCCCCAACAGCTAAAGCCAATGGAACCGATGATCTAAACACAAAATAACTTACAATAATTATGCCAGATACTATCTCTAAAATTACAGACAAAATATCGTTTGCGGAGTACTTTTCGGAAAAAGGTACTTCTAATAACAAATCATCTGTGTGTGGCAATATGTCTAGTGCCAAATGAGAAATTACAGCAAAGCAAAACACGGCTGGTAGCCCTAATGGAGCTGCTACAGCTCCGATCGCTGCGCCTGTTAAAATATGTGGAGTAGATAACATAGAATGAATTTACCATATTTTTCGCTAATTAGCATTACAGCTGCACAGACTGAGATACATCGGTAACAAATCTGGTATTATTACCAGTTCAGAGGAGTTACCAAAATGAAAGTATTTAGTGTTAGAAAACCCGTAGTTACTCAACCAGTATCTTTAGCAAGATTACCTGGGTTTAAACAGA
>CAJBMM010000013.1 GCA_903954185.1 uncultured Candidatus Berkelbacteria bacterium
ACTGCGAATCATCTGCAAAATTACTTGTCTTGGTATATCTATTTTACCAACACCTGATGACCTTTATACCCATTGCGAGGAGCGTACGCAGTAGTCGACGCGGCAATCTCATTTTAGTAGTTAGATGTTAGTAATTAGTTGTTAGTTTATAGATATTAGATATTAGCCGTTTACCCCTACATTTGTCATTTCTATTTATCTGTCATTCCTGCGTAGGTCATTCGATTGCACTCAGACCCTGAGCCTGTCGAACGGGCAGGAATCTACATAATAAAATCTTGATAACTGGATTCCTGCCTGCGCAGGAATGACAATTTAACCCAAACAAAAAGACCGCCCTATTCTCCGCGGTCTTTTTATGATTGATAATTAATTTGTAAACTGAAAGGTAGAAATTATATTATCAAGTGTAGCCTTTGTTGCATTACTATCTCCGCTTACAATTTGATTATTTAGTACATAGGTTTTGCCATTTTTAGTAGTTAAGTAGCTAACAGAATTAGGTGTGTGCTCGGTCTCGCTCGCAGGATAATTTACCACCGTCCAAGTTAGACCACCAACCGTGCTTTGAGTCTTAGTTGCAACAGATGATAACGATAAAGAATCAATTGACTTTGTGCTTACAGTTAAAGCCAAGCCATTAAACATTCCGTCTTGGTCATCTGCGGTCCAAGAGAATACTACACCGTCTGAATTGTTGCCTGAGTTGGAACCGGTCCATGATGAAGGATATTTAAAACTGAATCCATAAGTTGAATTGGTATAGGTTTTCCAACCAGCAGTTGGGTCTGCGGTTGTTGTAGATGTTGAAGCGGCAGAAGTTGAAGTGCTGGTTGCAGTCGATTTAGACGTTGAGGCAACATCGCTAACAGCGGCGTTATCCTCTGTATTTTTGGCTAATTCCCAATCTTGCCCAACGGCATATCCAATAACACCTCCTATAATAAAGGCTAAAATTACAAAGGCAATGTGCCCAACGTGCGATGACTGGTGTTTATATCCTTCAGATTCCATATTTTCCTCCTTTGATGTTTAATAATAAAATGTTGTTAAAAAATTAGTAAAATTAGTATTCCAAGTTTTTGTAATATCGGCAGTTTTACCAGCTAATAAATCGTTTCGGAAAGATTCGGTTCGCGGGTCTTCCCAAACTTTTGCTGTGCCGCAACTCGCCTCATCAGTAGTAAAATATGTGGAGTTATCGGCTATAGCTTTGGTAATCCCAGATGAAGTTAGCGCATAATCTACTCTTACCATCTTATCACCTTTAAAATAGTTTAATGTCCACACAAACCGCACATCGCACATGTCTGTTTGTTGCAAAGTTAAATATGTATATGCATCTTTACCAGCAATGGCCGTTTTTACTTTGCCAGATTCTAAATCTTTTTGTAAAGAGATTAGATAATCTTTAGTATAACCGTTCGATTCATCGGTCATGGTGTTTAAATCATAAATTTTATCATAAAAATAACTATCATAGCCCGATGGTGGTGTTGTGCTATTAGTGGTGGTCGTAGTTTTTGGATAAGAATAACCGTAATTATTCGCTAAATTTACATATGCTTGCCAGCTAGAGGTTGCGCTGTTAGTCGCGGCAGTTGTCGGAGATGCGGTAGTTGCAGTAGCGGTGCTTATAGCGGATGCTGACGCTGAAGTAGAGGCAGGGGCAGAGGTTTTTGCGGTTTTGGTAGATGAAACAGACTCTACAGACGCAATGTTCTCGATATTCTGACTATTTTGAATATCTACACCAACAGCATAACCTACCAACGAACCAATCAACGCTGCTAGTACTAACCAAGCAACATGACCAACATGGGATGTTGGCACATGGTCTGAATTTTCAATTTTCATGTTTTCCCTCCTTTATAATCGTAGCATTGTTGTTCAAGAAGTCAAACAATATTATCGCAAACCTAAAACCTAGTAGACTACACTTTAGTGTGCCGCTCGATAGGCTGAAGCTTGCATTTAAAGCCTTGTCGTAGAACAAGCTTTCTTGACGTCCGTAGCCTTGGTGTAGGAGGTAGCTTGGTTATTGCCAGACTAAAGCTCTACAAGAATGATTATTTTGGCCTTTGTCGCAATATACAGACATTCATACCATAACAATCTCAACAAAAAGAAAATATTATTCCCGCGATAGCAGGATTAATATTTTTTAAAGTTATTGCTCATATTTTATGTAGTTGAACATGAAAAGAAATTGTAATACTATCTACTAAGCAAAGGAGAATAATGGAAGATCAAAATCCGTGGAAAAGAGCCCAAGCCGAATTGAAAAATATTGCTTCTAAAGTAAAAGTATCACCCAAAATAGTAACGCGACTTACAGAGCCAGACCGAGTTGTAGAGGTTTCGGTGCCTGTTAAAACCAAAAATGGCTTAAAATTATATCGTGGTTACAGGTCGCAGCACAATAATATTTTAGGACCATATAAGGGCGGCATTCGCTATCACCAAAATGTAAGTTTAGATGAAATAAAGGCACTATCTTTTTGGATGACCATGAAAAACGCAGTTATAGATGTACCTTTTGGCGGTGGTAAAGGTGGGATTATTGTCGATCCCAAAACACTATCCACAGAAGAGCTAGAAGAAATGACACGAGCTTTTACACAACGTATTGCCGATATTATAGGCGCCACAAAAGATGTTCCGGCGCCAGATGTAAATACCAACCCGCAAATAATGTCTTGGATTGTGGATGAATACGCTAAAATTATTGGTAAAAAAGATTTAGCTGTAGTAACTGGTAAACCATTAGAGCTTGGCGGTTCGCAGGGCAGAACAGAAGCAACTGGCCTAGGAGGAGCATACTGCTTGGATTACATTTTGACAAAATTGGGTAAGAAAAAACCAGGCATGACCGTTGCAATTCAAGGGTTAGGAAACGTAGGTAGCTATTTATCGCTAAGCCTTATTGAAATGGGCTATAAGGTTGTAGCCATTGCCGATGCTAGCGGCGATTTGTGTGCCGCAGAAGCCATTACCGATATGAATAGTATAATTGAATGCAAAAAGAGCGATAAAGATTTGTGGCAGTGCTACAAAGATCATTCAGATAATGCCGCCGTTAAAGAATGCAAAGTTTTAGAACATAAGGTAGATGTGATTGCTCCATCGGCTTTAGAAAATGTTATCACTACAAAAAATGTTGCCAATGTTAAAGCTAATTTTGTACTAGAGATGGCAAACGGCCCAACTACTGCCGAGGCAGATAAAGTTCTAAATGATAAGGGAATTATTGTAATTCCAGATATTTTAGCTAATGCAGGCGGCGTGGCAGTGAGTTATTTTGAGTGGTATCAAAACATGCACAATGAAAAGTGGACAAAAGATGAAGTGTTCAAAAAACTTAAAAGTAAGATGGAGAGTGCGTGCGACAAAGTACTAGAACTTAGCAAAAAGCACAATTTAACTTTGCGCGAGGCAGCCTATGCCTCGGCACTTGAGAGAATTGAAGCAGGAGAATACAAGGATAATTAAAAGAATATACAGGCTTAACATGTAGCACACGTTTTAACGTGGCCTTAGCCAGGCTAAAGCCTGTTCTACAATTTTTCTAGTAGCACACACTTTAGTGTGGCATAAGCCAACATAAATCTTTTGCTCTATAAAACGTTCAAGATTCATTAACTGTATATTTGACAATACCAGCACTAAAGATACTATTATAATATAGGAGGAAAAAATATGAGAATTGAACATTCAGACCATGTGCGCACATCGCACCAAGGCCATGTGGCTTGGCTAGTTTTAGCCGCATTGCTTGGAGCAATTGTTGGCTACGCCATTGGGGCAGATTTACAAAAGAGTAAAAATATTGAGGATAATGCCTCAACCGCCAGCACATCTGCAGCGGCGACTTCTACAACTACCCCCGCTACCTCAGCTTCAACAGCCACCACCGCCAAGCGAACTAATCAATTAGTGGTTGCATTGCAAGCTACAGGCGGGTTTGACTATTATTATTACAACCTTCTTACTAACAAATTTATTGAGAAAGTTAACGTAACCGATGCAGATGCGAAAAACGGATCTTCGGTATATTCAAACTCAGATGTACAATTTGTGGCTGGCGGAACATCGTATTATATTAATGGGCAATTTGGTTGTATGGATGATTGTCCACTTTTTTCAAAACTTATCAGAGCATCGGATAAAAAGGTAATGTACGAGAAAAAAGACAGTGAAATATTTGAGAGATGGATAGTTAAAAAGGATGGAACAAAAATTTACGTAGCAGTACCGAGCACTAAAGATACCGATGTAAATAAAAACTATGATTTAATGGCTGTAGATACAAACACATTCAAAGCAGAAAAACTTGTATCAATGGGGGTAATTGCTAGCCCTTTACACCTAAATACAGAGGAATCATCAATTTTAACAACGGTGGCGAAAGAACGAACAGAGAATAATATTCACTACTATGACTATTATATTAAGACTGTAGATTTAGCCAATAAAAAAATGAATGAAAAATTGATATGGCGTGCCCCAACTAACATTTCAATGCAATATTCAGGTGTGGAATCCTTAGCAATTGGACCAAAGTTTTTAAAAACTGCATCAATGTTTTATGACTCAAATACAAAGCAGGCAACACTTAGGACAATCGACCTTGGAACGCTTGAGGAAAAAGACATATACACCTTAAAAGGGAATGGTCAGTCCGTCAACTCAGAATGGTCATCTGACGGAATGAAGATTGCTTTTTCCGTCACATCCTACGGTGGGGTGCCAGAAGATCAAGGTGTCCTAATACATGACTTTAACACGAACACAACAACACAAGTTTTAAAATCTAATATCACGATGAAAAACACTGTCGCAAGTGGAGAGTTTCGCTTAGTTAAAGGTTCTTTTGACGGACAATCATTTGCTTATATCGTAACAGCTGAAGATAGAACCAAGTCTAGTCTTAAATATTACGACGGGAATACAAAAAAATCATATGATATTGCAAACAACATAGATTGGACCAGCCAAACAGCATTCAGATATTAATTTTAATGAACTGCAAACAAAAAGACCAAGAAATTTGGTCTTTTTGTTTTGGTTAATTGATTTACTTAACTGATACGGGGTAAGTACTTATTGCGCGATCGCGCAATAAGTACTTAGCTTAGACAAAAATAACGATAGAGTTTTACACATTTTGCACCCCCCGATGTGTAAAATGATACACAAAAAAGCCGAGGAAATTCGGCTTTTTTGTTTTGATTTCTTATGGGGAGGCTAAAGGGAGTTGAACCCTTGATAACAGAGCCACAATCTGTTGTGATACCGCTTCACCATAGCCTCCATATTATTAAATTTTCAATTACCAATTTTCAATGTTGGAATTATTTTCCAATTGGATGGCTGTGCCATCTGAAACATTGGCGCTGGATGCTCATACCAACTGAAGCATTAACGTTGGATGGGCGCGCTATCTGAAACATTGGCGCCGCCATGTACCTGAACGCAGTGAATGGTGCGTGGTACGCCTGGAAGGAATTGAACCTTCGACCTACTGCTTAGAAGGCAGCCGCTCTATCCACTGAGCTACAGGCGCATATTTGTGCAACTCGCATCGTGCATCGCACATCATTCTAGCTGGAAAACATTACAATTTTTATTCTACCATAATTCTCCACTTCTTTCTATAAAAGAACGTGGGCCCAGGGTGTACAACCCCCGAGCCCATTGCGCAAATGCGCCTAGTACAGGTATCGCGCCGACCAGAATTCCGGCTTTTCGGGGTGCGGCTTGTGCACCCCAGGACGACGAAGCATGTCCAGAATTGGCGGCTTCCGACACAAAACGTCACCTGTATCGGATGACGTAATTGCGCCTGAAGTGCTGCCCCAATTGTTGCGCTTAGGGCGCTTTTTCCTTACAGTGGCACTCATACGAACCGCCTTTCTTGGGCTATCTAACGCCCACTAACTGCCTTGCCCCACGTACATCATGTACTGAGCGCCTCAGTTGACGAACCGAAGGATTCTGAAAGCCAAAGCTTCCACACATCAGCGTGTGTCCGTTAGCTTCCATCTTCACCTTGCAGACGCCGATGCCAGTTGAGGCGTTCCAGTCGTCGCGCATCACTCGCACATGGGTAACAACTGTCTGTCCGACCACTGCCGGAACTCCGAACTTGAACTTCATCTCACCCCAAGGGATCGGTTGCAGCCCCTTGTTGGTTAGACAATTGCATGCCGCTTGCCAAGCCCATGTGACGAGACAAAATCCAGGCACAATCTCGGCCAAACCGTATCGCCGACAGAAATGGTCGCGAACATCTGCACCTACAACAGCGCGCGACGATGTGCCTTCCCAGAGTGTTGCGACACAACTCCGCTGCACCTGGTCGAGACATTCCACCGCTTGTTCGCACAAAGCCCGCGTGCGACATTTCTCCACCGAGCTGTTGAAGTCTGGTCCGAGAACTAGGGTTGTGCCAGCAGTGAAAGTAAATCCTCTGGGTCTGCGCGCCACTGCCCCAAGCAAAGCGATATCGCGGCCATTTACGAACTCGTGCGCGGGCTTAGGGAATTCGAACCTAAGCATGTCTCCAACATGTAGTTGTGGCATACCCCAGTCCACTTTTAGCCAGCCGTTCAGAACAGCGACAACGCGGTGATCTTTCCCCTGAAGGGCGAGCGCCGCCATCGCCTGCAACCCCATCTCGATTGGAGCGAACTGTCCGAGAGACAGATCGTCCTTGGTAACCCGCCTTGTACCACATGCGGTATCGCCGCACAACCCGATGCCATCGAGCATGATGGCATTCGGTCCATGGACTAATGCAGCCACTATCTCTTCCTCGCCCATCATATACGAATTCATGCTTTTCCCTTTGTGATGTACTAGCTACGCGCTGTGCGTAACACACTATATTTATAACATTTTTAGTGCTTTATGTCTATCACGAAAAAAAACACCATTATTGGTGTTCTTTAATATATAGATTCTTGTCAACTTAAACGCTGGGTTTACACTCGAAACGCTAAGCGAGATGGAGCGAGCGAGGGGTGTCGAACCCCCTTCTCAACCTTGGGAAGGTCGCATACTACCGGTGTACTACGCTCGCAAATTACTAAGGATGGAAAAAGGACACGTTCTACCACTGAACCATACCCGCATTTATTAATGCAAAATGCAAAATGCAAAATTGAGGATTTTCCTTTATATAGATTTATAATATTCCTGCTTAACCTACAAGCTATCAACTGTCAGCTACCCAACTAACTTACCATTTTTCTTGCACAATTTCTAGTTTGGTTGTAGAATGCAGGCATGCAAAAAAATATCAGTCTTAGATGGAGTATTATAAAATACAACTATCTAAAATTAATTAAACTTCTTGCGTCTTACTCCCCAATATCGCTTAATCTAATAAATGCCATTTTTCTTGGTGCCTTAATTTGGGTGTGGCAAGTCAAAATACTGCCTACCGAGGCCGGATTTTATTCTCCATTCGAAAATAATTTGTCATATATTAAATTCTTATTGTTAATTATCTTCCTGAATACTCTAATATCGCTTGCATCGATTGCCAGAAGTAAATATTGGGTTTATTTCCCTATTATAATCAATAGTTTTATTATTTTATTGAGTGCATTTTATTTTTATTCTGCACTAAAAACATCAATTTTATAATCTGATCGCAATATATTAAACATTAACCAATCACACCTTACACAAATTAAAATAATTCGTATACCAGACTTTAGTTTGTTCAATAATTATTCGAGCTGTACCGAATTTTGTCGCAAAACACACTTTAGTGTGGTTACAGCCAAGCTAAAACTTGTGCTACAGCAGCCCTTTCTAGAACAGACTTTAGTCTGGCTTTGGTCAAGCTCCCGACTTTGCATAAAGCACACAATTACAAGAAAGCTTGTGCTACGGGTGGTTATTTAATTCACACAACCATATTTGTATCAATGACACTTCATCATAACCTTATAACTTGCTAGAGTAATATTATATGCAAAAATTTTCACACGATACAAAAAGATTCTTCGAAATTCTACCAGGAGCATTAACATGGACCGCAATTATTGGCCCAATTATTTTAGCTACATATTATCCTTTCGGTATTGCCATTTTTGTGATTGTTTTCGATCTTTATTGGTTCTTTCGCTCCATCGAACTAGCCTCAAATATTATAAAAGCAAATAAAAAAATGAAAATCGCGGCTAAAGTTGATTGGTCAGAAAAATTAGCATCACTTAAAAAAACTATAACTCCGTCTGGTTATTGCTTAGAAGATGTTTATCAAGCCATAATCATTGTGGCTTATAAAGAACCCGTCGAACTACTAGAACTTTCAATTCAAAGCTATATAAATTCGCATTACGATATTAAAAAACGCACAATATTGGTTTTAGGTACAGAAGAGCGCGCAGGCGATCATGGTAAAAAACTGTACGATTATTTATCAAACAAATTTGCTGATAAATTTTTACGCTTTGAACACGCGGTACACCCCAAAGATATCGGTGGAGAGATAAAGTGCAAAAGTGCTAACGCAACTTACGCAGCAAAACATCTTAAAAATATTGTGGATGAAATGGGCATATCTCCAAAAAAGATAATTGTGCACAACTTTGACGCAGACACCAGAACTCACAAACAATACTTTTCCTACGTACAATATAACTTTATGCATACACCGCCAGATCAACCAACCTGCTATCAACCAATTCATATTTATAATAACAACATTTGGCACACGGGCGCCCCAATGCGCGTAGTTGCCATAAGTTCGACCTTTATTTTTATGCACAACACTTTGCGCCCGTCACACTTTTATAACTTTTCTAGTCGCTCAGATTGTTTTCAAACCGTCATTGACATTGGTTACTGGACAGTAAATGCTATACCAGAAGATTCTAGAGAATATTATGATGCTTTCTTCCACTATAAAGGTAATTTAACCATTCAGCCCCAGTATATTCCTTTATATATGGACGCTGTTTTGGCCGATAATTACTGGAAAACGCTAGTTAACCAGTATAATCAGTTACGCCGCTGGGCTTGGGGAGTGGTAGATGTTGCCTACATCGCTGAAAAATCTTGGCAAGACAAAAATATTTCTTGGTTTGTAAAAATTAAAAAATTCTTGCAACACATAGAAAGCGATTTTTCACGCGCAGTTACCGCTATATTTATCGGAGTTTTTGGGTGGTTACCTTACATTATGAACCCCGATTTTCATAATACAATATTGGGTTATCAGTTAAGATGGGTTTCTCAGACAATATTAACATTAGCTGCTGGCGGCATGATTACCACCATCTATTTATCTTTTTTGATGTTGCCAACGAGGCCAACACACTTTGCCCCAATAAAATATATCGGTTTCTTATTTCAATGGTTATTAGTGCCTTTTGTTTCAATTGGTTTAAGCTCAGCTTCTGCCATAGACGCTCAAACACGACTAATGCTTGGTAAATATTTAGAATACCAAGTTACAGAGAAGGCGGTTGCAAGGCAGTAGTGTGAGGGAGTTGTTATTCCGCCAGATGACGGACTACCATCTTCCGTATATTATAGTTCACAAACAAAAAAATTTTCCTTGTCATCCTCGACCCCACTATTCGAGGATCCAGAAAAGAAGAAGCGATGGATCCATGCCTGCGCAGGAATGACATAGATTTTTATTATTATTTCCTTATTTCTTCTACTACCTACTCACTACCAACTACCACCTTCCGCATGTGTAGACCAAAGCCCACTTTTATGTTAGAATTATATTATTCCCAATATATAACATGAAACTTGAAACATATAGCATGCAGCACAAACATAAGGAAGCTTTAGTTGTGTTTAACTCCTGCTTTATGATCCAAGATTCATGCTTCACGATCTTCGGGGTGTGGCGCAGTTGGTAGCGCGCGTCGTTTGGGACGATGAGGCCGCTGGTTCGAGTCCAGTCACCCCGACCATACCGGACAGGTTGGTCCGAAAATTGCCAAATACTCTGGAAAATAGGGCTAATCTGGGTGTTCAAATAGCCTGGATAGCTCCATACCAATCCAGAGGGGAAGATTGAACACAAGAGCATCCGCTTCTGTTGCAAGGTTGAATCTTCGTATGTTTTCGTCAAATCTTTGAACTTTTCACGAATAAATGTCGTTACTGCCTCAATGTTGTACTTGGTAATCAAGTCGTCGTTTTTGGTCATCTGAATTACCGCAATTCGATCCTCTATTACCCTGTTCTGCTCGCGGAATATCTCATCGGAATATATGCCAGCCAGATTCTTATCAATTAGAGATTGGCGGGTTTCGTATAGCTTTTTAAGCTCGTCATCCGCTTCCTCACGTCGTTTTTGGAGGGTGGATATGCGCTGGAAATATGTTTTGCGTAAAAATCCGCAAAGCATGTCAAGCGCTTTTGTGCTCATGCTGTATTGGGTTAATAGTTTCATCGTAGCCCCCTCAATCTCTTCCTGGGGTACAGAATGAGCCTTGCTGCACCATTTCTGACAGAAATAGTAGGCAAATTTTTGATGCTTACCCTTGCTCCAACCAGCGGTCAAAGAGAAACCGCAGCCGCTACACTTGATAATACGACGCAGCGGAAATTCGGGATTATCCCGATTTCTTTTTGCCAAAGGCTTTGCGATATTGACATTGCGGCCGTCCAAAATAGCTTGGATTCGGTAAAATTCTTCTTCGGTAACCATTGGTACATGCTGACCTTGAACTTCCTGATCATAGCGCTTAGAGACAAGCTTCCCGGTATAAAATTTGTTTCGAAATATCCGGTTGACCGTTTGCGGCTTATATTTGAATACTTTGCCAGTTCGATATTTAACCGTAATACCCTGATCATCCAGCATTTTCGAAATATCGCGGAGGGTTTTCGTACCCGTCGCCATTAGCTCCCAGGCCTTTTTCAAGGCATCAAAACTCTCTGGATCTTTAGTTAC
This sequence comes from uncultured Candidatus Berkelbacteria bacterium, assembly GCA_903954185.1. Classification (GTDB taxonomy): domain Bacteria; phylum Patescibacteriota; class UBA1384; order CAJBMM01; family CAJBMM01; genus CAJBMM01. Next base: position 10,937 of record CAJBMM010000013.1, read on the forward strand.
ATAACCGTTTTGATTTAGATACCCAAGCGGAGCAAAACTAGTTGGTAATCCAGAGAGAAACCGCGCTCGCAAACCGTTACGGCTACGCTCGGCGCGTACATCGTTATCCATTTGGGCAAACCCAGCCAGCATTGTCTCAACAAACTTTTCCGTTGGGCTATTACCAGTTGGTTCGGTTGCGGAAAGTAGAGCTATGTCACATTCGGCTAATTTCTTACGAATTACTAAATAATCGGTAGTCTGACGGGAGATGCGATCCAAACGATAAACAATTACTGCTCCGATATCTTTTTTATTCTTCCGGCAGTACTCAAGCATTTGAATAAGTGCCGGCCGTCCTTTGATAGTTTTAGCGGATCGTCCCTCCTCGCGAAAAATCTCCGCAACGGTCATTTTTCTTTTTGCCGCTTCTTTAGTGCATATTTCTTCTTGAGTTGATAGAGAATAGTTCTCTACCTGCTCCTCACTTGATACGCGGATATAGATTACCGCTCGGTCTGCCTTTTTGGCAGTATTTCCAAAAAAGGATTGTTCCATTTTTACCTCCTTTCTCGCAGCATTTCCTGCAAGGTTAGACCATTAAATAGTTCTCTTTCATATTGATCCAGCCAACCCTCGATCAGATACTCAAACATTGTCATATAATTAGCTAGTTCCTCATCAAGCATATCTTTTACTATTTCACCAAGAATTGCACGTGCTTTATCGATTTTGCTTTCTTCCTTAGGCTCGGGATAAAATGAGCTAAAGGCCGTTTCGAATTCCCTGCGATGACTTGGCAGGGGGTTGATAAAACTGCGCTGCGGGTCTGGTAGAGTTGTGCTCATTTCCAGATTCATCACTGGCTGTTGTGTGTTATTCATATTACCCTCCGACTAGTATTATAGTACTAGTCTATAGGCATATATACACAGTGTCAATAGGGCAAATGCATTTATTGAACACCTGCTTTCTTGCTGGTTTATTATAGTTGTTTGGCAGCAATACCCTTGTTTAAAGAATCGGATTTAGTGTCAGCTTACTGCCACTATTTTTGGTGAATTTTGAGATCAAATCAGAAATAATCACGACATCTATATTTATATATACATATACACGCCTTTATCCTTGACACAACCTTGCTCAACTTCTCACAAAACAACCGCTTACTAAACTAACCATTAAACCCAGACAGACAGAAATACTAACCTTGCTTAACACCTCCATTTATACACTGCCTGCAAACTCAAACTCAACTTAATCATAAATCTAATAGTCGTATTCTAACTCGGCTAAACGAAGTAATTTCAGAACGATGAAATCAAGAGTTCTTTAACTATAAGGGTAATATTTACGCTTGATTACTTATCCAGAAAAAGGCAGGCTACACCGGGTAAAGAGTTAGCTTTTTAAACAGTGTCCCACTTCCTGACGCAGCGCACCTGGTTACTATTCGTGGACTTATTGTTGTTGTTCGTGTTACCGTTGTTCAGGTTCACGTTCCAGGCATTAGCAGCACTGTTCTCTGTAGACGACCAAAAGTTGTTGGAAGGCATACTTCCTACTATCGACTTGAAATATCACAACCATTCAGCCCCGGCAAGCGAGGTAGAATAATTTTCCGTTATTCCTCAAATTTGAGGAGCGATAGCCGTAGTGGGCAAAATGTTCTCCGCTCCATCTAGATAGAATTGATCAAATCTAAATGCTCCGACACCTGCCTTTTTCTGATTAAGTACAAACTGTTTGATGTAAAAGTCCAGACCCTACTCTTGCCCCTTGTCTGACCAGTTTTTCCAAGCCGTGACCTGTTTGGAAATATCACGCAGAGAGCAGAAGATAAAGTTATAGCTTTTGATATTCATTATCCCTAAATCGTTAAGTAGGCGCAACTTTAGTTTCATTCGCTCAATAATCAGTTCGGCCTCCTCCAGAAAAGGTCTTTTGTTTAAGTGGCCGTTTGCTTGGACAATCTGATCTAATAATTCAGTTGCCAGACTCCTGACTTCCTGGCCTAAGCCATACTTGTAGTCCTTACCAAAGTTTTTGGATAACCGAAAAAAGTACAGATTAAATCGATAAATATCTTTAAACAGCGGTAGGTGTTCATATCTAGCCATAATATTGGGTTAGTCCCCAATTCTTGGCTGGTTTTGAGGTACTTTCAGATAATTTTCTTTGGTCGAGATTTTCTTACCGGCTTTTTCTTCAATATCTTTTCTGGTCCGCCCAGCTACCGCGCCACCGTCTCGTGCATCAGTTTTGAGTTCGGTAAAACCATTGGAGTCCCTAACCTGGGTAAACTTGGTCGTGGTTGCCTCTCCGAGCATCGACAAGATTAATTCCATGTCATCCATATGGTCACGCAAATTCTCCCGCTCTAGCCCCTTAAACTTCTTGTATTCTGATGGGGTCATCCCAAAAGTAGCCTTGGAGATTTCCGCGGTTAATATAGCATAACCCTTCTCGTTCTCCACCCCTCGGTTTTGCCACTCTTCGGTCAAATCTTCTCTAATAGCAATCCCACGCATCCGCTTTTCAATCCAGCTATCGGTGTAGCCCTTGGCTTTATAGATTGCCCGCGATCTTTTGGTAGCAAGCTCTGGATCATCAATTTCTTGGACTCGTTCATATCCTACCTTAGCCAGCCAGCGCTTGAACGGCTCCGCCTTAGGTGAGGGAATTGACTGGATGATCCGAAATGAGGTTTCCGTGTTGGCACAATCAGTCAAATAACTCTTGCCATCGGAAGCTACTAATTTCAGTTGTCCGATTTTTTCGGACAACTCGTTGTATCCTTCAATAGCCAATTTCTTTTTAAGATCATTCCAATATTTTCTTGGTCGTTCAGATCCGGTCAGCACCTCTATAACGTCAATAACAGAAAACCACCACTCATTTTTATGAATAGTCTTACGAATCTCTTTGCCCTTAAATATGGCAATATTTGTAGATGCATTAACGCTTTTTTTCATAAGGCACCCCTTAAAAATTTTAGGCCGACTTCTCGCTACCGCTCGAAGCCCCAAAAATTACAAAATGAGCAAATCACCCCCACTACCTGACGCAGCGCACCTGGAAACTATTCGTGGACTTATTGTTGGTGTTCGTGACACCGCTGTTCAGGTACACGGCCCAGGCATTAGCAGCACTGGTCTCTGTAGACGACCAAAAGTTGTTGGAAGGCTGGGTAAGGTTAAAGAAAGAACCGTCAATATAGGCTTGCATTAGCTCTTTTTGCGAAGGCAGACGCCAAACGCCGCCACCATTTCGCTCGGAGCATAGCTGGGAGGCGGTTTTGCTACCAACCGCAATACTATCCACATCAGTTGTACCGTCCCAACTCCAGCTTGAGTTACTGGCAGCGCTAAAGGTGACCGTACCGGCACTGTTTAGGGTTAACTGGCTCCAGATTAGGCCAGTGCGAGGATCTTTCTTATCGTCTCCGGTAACCACTGGGCTTGGCACTGTCCAAACAATCGTATTGACGCAGTTGGTGGTTTGCGTGACAGGAGCTCCGTAGGAATCGTGATACTGCTGCGTTGAACAGGTACTTGGTGCAGGATAAGTACCAGTAACTAAAGCGCCGGTTTTATCCCAAGCCTCCAGCCCGCTTTTTACATCGGTTGCGGTAGCATCAGCTGCCCCAGTATCACCTGAAAGTGGGTTAGTAACCGATGGGTAGGCGCCAGTCAAGCCAACTCCAAAGGCAGTGCCAGTTTTTACAGTGGCTGTAGACAGATTAGCGGCATCAAATGTACCAGTTTGAAGGGTGCGGCTCCCTGCGTAAAAGGTTTTGGTAGTTAAGACATCGCTAACTGCAGCTGTCCCAGCTGGGTTCCATTTGGCGGCGGTTTTAATGCGATTCCAAAAGGTACCCCAATCGGGGGTATCAGTATCTGTGCCAAAAGTTAAGCCCACTAATTCATCATTTAGGGTTTTTATTCTAGAAGTAGCACCACTTTCGGGTGTATCGCCAGACTGCTCGGCCTTAGTGGTGGCAATTTTAATACTAAATAAGCTAATTGCCAGTACAATCGCAATAGCAGCGTAGGCTTTGGGTTGAAGACGCTTTTTAAAATTCATCTTGGTACTCCCTTTTAGATAATTTTACATTTGCAAAGCCGATATATGCAAAAGGCTTATCAACATATATCCAGTTTTGATCTATACTAACTATAGACCAGACCAGTGCTTTAATGCAAATATTCGAGTTTAGATTAAGGCTTAAAAAATGGATACCCACTTTACCTTTGCCAACTTACATCAGGCCTACTTGGATTGCCGAAAACGAAAGACTTCCAAAATCAATCACTTGCGATTTGCAGAAGATCTGGAGTTTAATTTGCTTAAACTAGAGGAAGAGCTGCAAAATAGAACCTACAAACCCGGCCAATCAATTGCTTTTGTGGTGCAGAAACCCAAAATTCGAGAAATCTTTGCCGCAGATTTCCGAGATCGGGTGGTACACCATCTTTTGTTCAACTACCTTGGGCCTTACTATGAGCGAATATTCATTTTTGACTCGTGGGCGTGTCGGAAAGACAAAGGTACCCACCGAGCAGTAGCACGCACCCAAAAATTTGCCGCGGAGCTACAGAGAGAGAGAGAGAGAGAGAGAGATTCGGCTGGCTGCGCCAGCCCCATGAGATATGAAACTGTTTCGCAGGGTAACTACTACCTCAAAATGGATATCAAAAGCTTTTTTACCTCAATTAACCAAGAAATACTATACAGCCTGGTGAAAAAGAAGATTAAAAATGAAGAAATTCTTTGGCTAGCCCGTATTATCATCTTTCATGACCCTGCTCACGATGTGCCTCCCAAGATTCAGAGCCAAATGAGTCTTTTTGCCCAGCTACCACCGGAAAAATCGCTTTTTACAGTGGCAAAAGGAAAAGGACTTCCGATAGGTAACTTGACCTCCCAGTTTTTGGCCAACATTTACTTGAATGAACTTGACCAGTTTGTAAAACATACTTTACGGGCAAAGTATTATGTGCGCTATGTAGATGATTTAGTTATTTTGGATAAAAGCCGAGTAAAGCTAGAGTATTACCAAGCTGAAATTGGCCGTTTTGTTTCAGAGAAACTCGATTTGGTAGCTCACCCCCAGAAGCAGTTTATCCGCCCAATCTCTTGTGGGATTGATTTTGTAGGCTATGTTATTAGACCAGAATACATCTTGATTAGAAGGAGGGTGGTGGGTGACTGGCGCCGAAAGCTAGAGATTTTGTCCCAGGTAAACAAAATGGAGTGCAAACAGGTAATGGCATCTTATTTAGCCCATGCTAAATGGGCGAATGCTTACCAGCTTAAGAAATCAATCGTGAACCAGTACTTTCCCAAACCGGAAAAACCTAAAGTTGCCCCAAAATGTTGATGAGTTTACGGGTTATGATATGATGATAATAAGGATGATTTTGGGAATATTTGTTAATTTATCGGTTATTTCTTCTCCTTGTCAAACACTAGTGGAAGAGGAGGGTGATGGAGTGTAGCCATCCGCATCATACCAAAACCAGATTAAAGCACTTACAAAAAGCGCATGACTTTTTGTGTGCTAAATCCACCCGCTACCATAACTGGCACCATCACCCCCTAAGCAGCCATATTCATAAGGGGGCACTGGCACTGTATTGTTTGGGGATTATCGCCCTATCCCTATTGGTGTTATCGCCGGATGGACAGGTAATAAAAGCTAGCGGTAGCCCTACGGCAATTTTGGGCACTGCAACTGTAATTAACACTAGCTCATCTCTGGTCTTTGATGCTGGCACCTACCATAGCGACGCGATAATTGATAATTTCTCTAGGCAGATGAGCGGTTATGCCTGGAGCAAAGATTTAGGTTGGATTAGCTTTGGGAGTACTAATAACCCCGCGGGACCGGTTACCGCAGACCGCAATGGTCTGCTTTCTGGTAAGGCTAAGGCTTTAAGCGGAGGCTATATTGATTTTAACCTAGCTCCCACTAATAGCGCAGTGACAATTAATTCAAGTGGCACTTTCACCGGCTACGCATGGAGCGATGATGTGGGCTGGCTTAATTTCACCGGCGTTACGGCTCCAGGTTACCACCCAGATCTATTAGTGCCGGATAATCCGAGCCCCGTTACGGGTAGAGATACAAGCGGCGGCTCAAACACCCTCACCAGCGGCTCTTGGTATCACTACACTGCTCCATACTTTAGCTGGAGCACGCCAGCAGATCACGCGGATATTATCACTCCAGCAGGCGTTGCGGGCTATTATGTGTATTTTGGCACCAGTAACAGCGCCGATCCGTTCTCTGCTGGAGCATACCAAACCACCACTAATTACACTGCTTCAGGTCTTTCAAACGGGAATACTTATTACTTGAGAATTTCTACCAAGGATAATGCCGAGAACCGATCTGATCCGGCAACCCTATTTACTTATAAGTTTGATTCCACCAATCCGTCAAATCCGCTGATTATCTCGGTTTCACCTTCAGGGTACACTTCAGTCAATAGCTACACCTTCCTATGGCCAGCAACTGGTAGCTCCGCCGCTTCTGATGCTGGAGCGCCAACAACAGGGTCAGATGTAGCCGGCTATCAATACAAGACGGGCGCGTCAAGCGGCCAGTATTCAAGTTGGTCAGACACCACTGCCCAAACCACCGTTACATTAGATACGCTTGCCTATCAAGAAGGAGCAAATACTTTTTATCTAAGAACAGTAGACGCTGCTGGCAATACCTCAACCCCAATTACAACTACCTTCTACTATGCTGGTAACGCTCCTACAGCTCCGCAAAACTTAGTTGCGATACCCACCACCTCGGAAGGTAGTCAAGCCGATTCTAACGCGTTCTCTTTCACTTGGGATGCCCCCGCCTCATTTAACGGCTCAATCAAGCAGTATCACTATTCAATAAATGTGCTACCAACTTTATCCAATACTTCCATTAGCACCAATGCCAGTCTTCCCAGTGGCCCCTACGCAACCCAGCAGGGTAAAAATACCTTATATGTGGTGGCAGAAGATATAGCGGGTAATGTGAACTATAATGTTTACGCTTCGGTTGATTTTTACGCGACCACCCCAGCACCTGGCGCTCCTATGACTGTGGCCACAGTTGACGGCTCTAATCGTGACCTTAAGGATTATAAGGTGTTTCTGACATGGACGGAGCCTTTGAGCAAAGGCACCGGATTTGCCGGATACGAAGTTTATCGCTCAACCGATAACACCACCTTCACCTCAATTGGCACCACAACAGGCACCACCTATGCCGATACCGGGCTTGAATCAAAAGTCTATTATTACTACCTCAAATCCAAAGATAACGCTGGGCAGTACTCCGCTATGTCTTCAAAAGTTAGTATTACGCCAACCGGTAAGTATATGCAGGCACCTAGGCTTTCCGAACAGCCCAGTGCTACCCCAAAAGCCTTTTCGGCCGTAATCGCATGGGAAACGGATCGAGAAAGCTCCAGCTTTATTGAATACGGAATCACTAAAGATAAGATTGGTAAAGAAAACGGTGGCAAGACAATCGGGGCACTGGAGCAAACTAAAAAACATAGCGTCAGCATAGATGGGCTTCAACCAGACACAATGTATCATTATCGCGCAATCTGGTTGGATTCAGACGGTAACCAGGGTGAAAGCGATGTATTTACGGTAAAAACTGGCCCCGCACCAGTTGTCTCTCAAGTCGGACAAAGCAATGTTACCCTTAATAGTTTTCTGGTGACATGGCAAACTAATGTGGCATCCAGCTGTAATATTAACTTTGGCGGTAGCACCGCTTACGGCGGCTCGACATCTGAACTTGCAGGAGCCCTTGCCTCTAGCCACTCTCTTAACCTCACCGGCTTAAGTGATTCCACCAACTACCACTTTAGAGCTAACTGTACAGATGAAGATGGCAATTTGTTTACATCGGACGATTATGTTCAGGCAACTCTTACCAAACCAATCATTTCTGGTTTACGCTTTGAATCCGTAAAAGACGCTCCTACATCATCCCTGCGCTTTACATGGACAACTAATGTCCCTACTACCTCAATTGTCTACTTCCAATCCAACAATGCCACTACTAAATCACAGTCTGATGCCGATTATAAGACCAGTCACGACATAACAGTTAAAGATTTGGTTGACCATTCTACTTACGCACTGACAGCTAAGGGAGTGGATCAGTTTGGCAACAGCGTTGAATCAGATAAAAACAGCTTTACTACACCAAACGATTCCCGCCCGCCTAAGGTAAAGAATCTTACCATTGAAATTAAATCAGCTGGTTTTGGCTCTACCCAAAAGGCTCAAGTTGTAGCAACTTGGGAAACGGACGAGCCGGGAACAAGCCAGCTGGAGTACGGCCCTGGAATTTCAGGGGCTGATTACCCCCAAAAATCCAAAGAAGATGCTGCCCTTTCTACCAGCCATGTGGTCATAGCCAGTGACCTTGAACCATCCAAAATCTACCATCTAAGAGCGGTTTCGCGCGATGCATCAGGAAATACCGGGTACTCCGACGATACCACCACTATCACTGGAAAAGTACAGCAATCAGTGGTTGATATTATCATCAACTCCCTGCAAAACAGCCTGGGTTGGATGTTTAATTTATTTGGCAGCAAGCATTAGTTTTTGAATAACTTTTTGATGCGGAGGAACATTTGGACAATACACATCACACCATTATCAAAATTGAAGGACTGAAGAAAGATTATGTCCTAGATGGAGACCGAAAAGCTCCAGTGTTGCTGGGAATTGATCTGGAGATTAATGCGCGTGACTTTACAATTATTTACGGCCCTTCAGGGTGTGGTAAATCTACGCTTTTGCATACTATTATTGGGCTGGAAACCCCAACCTCTGGAAGGGTTGTGATTAGAGAGACGGATATTTATAAACTGAAAGAGGAGGATCGGTCGGTTTTTCGAGCGCAAAAGTTTGGCATGGTTTATCAAACGCCGTACTGGATTAAGTCACTTTCGGTATGGGAAAATGTAGCGATGCCGCTTTTAATTGCCGGAGAGAAGGAATCGTCGGCCAAACGCCAAGCTATGAAGGTTCTGGGTCAGGTAGAGATGGCAAAGTACGCTAAGAAGAAACCAATGCAACTTTCTGGCGGTGAACAACAAAAGGTAGGACTAGCACGAGCACTCATCAATAACCCGTGGATTATTGTGGCAGACGAGCCTACGGGTAACCTTGACACGCACAGCTCTGATGAAGTGATGAAAATGTTTCAGGCGTTAAATACGGATCACGAACGAACAATTGTCATGGTCACCCACAACCTAATTTACCTCCCGATGGCCAATAAACAGATAGCGATGCGCGATGGCTTAGTGGTTTCATTAGATGCGGCAGGCGTAAAAGAAGCAATCAAACAGGAACTGCAGGGGGTACTATGAGGTTACGGATCATTATTAAACTTGCGTTTAAAAATTTGTTCAGCCATAAGCTGCGCACCAGCTTAACCGTGATCGGAGTAACGATTGGAATTGGAGCAATTGTGTTCTTGGTGTCTATGGGCTACGGCTTGGAAAAGCTGGTAACTAGCCAGGTGGCCAATTTCAATGCTTTCACCGTAATTGATGTGCCAGCAGCCAATCTAAAAACACTAAAACTTGATAATGGTGCGGTAGAAAAGATTCAAGGCTTTGGACATATCGAAAAAATTGCGCCTGTGATCAATCTAGCCGGAAGGGTGAAAAAACCAGATAGTGCCTCTTCCACAGAGACTGTCATTGTAGGAGCAAACAATGACTACTGGAAAATGTCAGATACAGCTCCAGAAAAAGGTGCCCTTCCTTCAGGTGAATCCAGCATCGTGGTCAATCATTCATTTATGAGTTTGATGGGTGAAAATAGCGAAACTATGATTGGGCAGTCGCTTGATTTAGATGTCATTATCCCCAAAGAGCTGCGGAATAACGAAGATGACGGGATAAAAGTGGCGGAGGGAATTAAGGTTAAGGTTGTTGGTATAACTAAGGACGATAAAACACCCGTGATTTTAGTATCACTTGAGCTTTTAGCCAAAGTTGATGCGGTAAAGTACTCATCACTTAAACTAAAAGCCGATCAGAAGGAGAGCGTGCCAGGTATTCGCACCCAACTTGAAAATATCGGACTCTCCAGTGAATATGTGGGTGACACGGTAAATGAAATCTCGCAGGTGTTTTCGCTATTTAGAGCGATCCTCGGGGCATTTGGTTTAATTGCGCTGGTTGTGGCAGCATTAGGGGCGTTTAATACGCTAACTATAAGCCTACTTGAGCGAATCAGAGAGGTTGGGCTGTTCAAGGCGCTTGGAATGAAGAACAAGGATATATATAAGCTCTTTATGGCAGAATCGTTCATTATTGGGCTATCTGGAGGGGTTCTAGGGCTATTTATTGGGGAGTCCTTGGGGCTGGCAATAAATATGATTCTCACAATACTAGCCAAGCGCGCTGGCACCGATTCCATAACAGTCTTTTTGACCCCGTTTTCTTTTGCTGTCTCGGTAGCGATATTCTCTATTATTGTTGGGTTCCTAACTGGATGGTATCCAGCCAGACGAGCTGTCAAGCTTAACCCACTGGATGCGCTTAGGTATGAATAAGGTTTGAATTTATCTTTGAAAAGGGAGATGACCATGAATGATCAGAATTCAAAAGAGTTATTTATAAACCCGTATTACGCCATTAGGGTCTCGCCTGAATTAACCACCAAGCACGAAGTTATGGCGACAAAAGAGCAATGGGTAAAAGTGAATTCCCAACTCATCGACGAAATGGGTAAGGAAGAATGGCTCACCCAACTACTAACCATTTTAGAGACCGGCACACTTCCCACAAAAGATGATAATTCTAACGGCTAATAATTGTCTAGGAAGACTATTGCGCTCCCGTACTCTGTATTTTCAAGGGTATTTTTGCTATCATTCAAGCTATGAAGACAGATAACACTGAAATAATTCGAAAAGACTTGGGTGAACGGCTCCGCAAAGCACGCGGAAAAGCCAAACTTACCCAAATTGAAGTTGCCGCTCTTGCTGGAGTTGATGCCAACTATTATGCCCGGATTGAGCGCGGTAAAGGAAACCCATCATTTGAGAAGCTTCACAGTATTATGAAAGCTTTGAAGATGGAGTCTTTTAAGATAAAGTAGTCTTATTGGTCTTCCGGTTTGTACGCCTCCATTATCTGGTTAACCCAGAGTAAAAGGTGTTCAAAATAAGAATCATTTGGGCGACCACATTAAAAATTTGTAAACTATTAAAAATCACCTCAGTTGGGTGATTTTTTGATTATATTAAAGTACGCAAGAACTAATGGGGCGCCCATACAGACTAAAATAATATGAAGGATTGAATGAAGTTTCAATACTTATAAAATAATAAAGACAGAAGTATAATATAAATAGCAAATTAAAATATAATTTTGGAGGAATTATGGAGATTACAGTTAGTTTATTAATTGGATTAGTTATTGGTTTATGTGTTGGATATTTTATTGGCAGACGCAATGTTTCAAAAACATTGAATTTATCGGAAACACTTATAAATGATGCCGAGAAAATCAAAAGTGTAAATATAGCAAAAATCAAAGATTATTTAAGTAATCAAACAGATAACGAAATACACAACGAGGATGTCCGTGAATTGCTCAAAGTTTCCGATTCAACCGCTTGCCGATATTTAGACGATTTAGAAACAGAAGGACTAATTAAACAGATTGGCTCCGATGGACCAAAAGTTTATTACAAAAAGAGCTAACCTCAATCACCTCAGGGGGCATGAGGTGATTAATGTTGTTAGGCTAATTTTTTATATAAGTAGGCCAAAGCAAATAGTACGGCATTCAACATGATAATTGTTGCCCCAGTTGGCAAGTCTAAATAAAACGAAATTGTAATACCAAATATTACAGCCACAACAGAAACAACACAACCAATAATCATAGCTGTTTTAAATCCTTTGGCTAGCTGCAGCGCAGTAACGCTTGGTAATATAAGTAGTGCCGAAACAAGCATTACTCCTACCATTTTAACCGATAACACTACTGTTACAGCAGTTAATAACGAAAGTAAAATATTGATAAAATTGGTTTTTACTCCCGTAGTTTTTGCATACTCTTCATCGTAAGTAGCCGAAAATAAATCCCAATAAAATGTAATGATAATAAATAACACAATTGCCGATAAAATAACAGAGAGCACAACTTCTAGTTTAGATACAGCCAAAATATTGCCAAACAAATAACTAAATAAATCGACGTTAAATCCGTGCGACATGCTAGCCAATATTACACCCGAAGATATGCCAACCGCCGATACGATGCCAATAGCAGCATCGCCATACACACGCGCTTTTTCACTAATTTTTATAATAAGTACAGCAGCTATCATCACTAAAGGTATAGCCACATAAAATGGATAAATACCAAAAAACAATCCAAGAGCAATCGCCCCAAAGCTAACGTGTGATAGACCGTCGCCGACTAACGACATTTTGCGCAGTACTAAAAATAGCCCCAAAGCAGAGCATACTACGGCAACAAAAATCCCTGCTACAAAAGCTCTCTGTACAAATGCATATTGCAAAAAATTTATAATATTTAAACTATTCATGTTGATGCCATATTATATGATTTTCATTTTTCTCAAAATATTGGTTGTCTTTACTCGGCGGACAAAAATCGTTTATCCCACCAAAATAGACTAGTTTTTTATCGATATATAATAACTTATTGGCATATCTACCAATATAGCCAGTGTCGTGTGTAATAATAATAATGGTAATTTTTTCTTCATTATTAAGTTTTTTAACTAATGCAAAAAATTCATTCCTAGATTCTGGATCTAGCGCGGTAGATGGTTCGTCAAAAATAAGTATTTGCGGTTTTGCTACAAGCGCTCGCGCTAAAAGTACTTTTTGTTGTTGCCCGCCAGAAAGCTCGGTAAACATTGCGTTTTTAAGTTTATATATGTCTAAACGTTTTAATGTTTCCTCAACTTTATTTAAGTCTGAGTACGTTATACGTTTTGGCCAGCTTTTTTGTGAGATTAACCCCAAAGTAACAACCTCAATTACACTGGCAGGAAAAAGTTGATTTGCATTAGAAATTTTTTGCGGCAAGTAGCCAATACTTCCCCAATCTGAAAAACTTGCGTGATCGGTGCCCAAGATTGTAATGCTTCCAGTCGAAATGGGAATAAGTCCTAAAATTGCTTTGACTAAAGTGGTTTTGCCTGCGCCATTTGGCCCAGCTAAACCTACAAAATCACCTTTATTTATCACAAAAGACAAATCATCCAAAACTTTGGTTTGACCTAAATTGACGAATAAATTACTTACAGATATTATGTCTGTCATTATAAATTACACCCAAGTCCAATAATTAGATTGTCTAGGTTTTTTTGCATAATTGAAATAAATGTTGCGCCGCTTTCTAAATCGTCTTTAGATATATTATGCCCCGCATTTAGAAGCAATAACTTTGCTCCAGTTTCTGCGGATAAAGTTTCAGCTATTTTGGGGCTAGATAATTCTTCGTAGAATATATATTTAATATGATTGTTATTAATTTGATTTACAAGCTTAGCTAAATCTTGTACCGTTGGCTCCGCATCAGGCGAAATACCCTGGGCTGCAGTGTATTTTAAATTATATCGATGAGTTAAGTATCCCATTGCATAATGCCCAGCGTAAACTACTTCACGCGATTGGCAGCTTGTAAGCTTTGTTTGGTAGCTTTGGTCTAAATCAGAAATAGCGGCTTGGTAAGTATTGGCGTTGCCTTGAAAGTAGACAGCATAGTCAGGTTCTTTGCTAATAAGCAGCTTTGTAATTGCTTGAGCAATGATTTTGTCGTTATCATAATCTAACCATATGTGAGGATCGATAGCCTGTGTTGCAGTTTGACCAACAGCTAAACCTTCGGCGAGCTTGTTCACGCCATTACTAGAATCTAATACTAACGTAGTGCTTGGTATATTTTTAATGATATCTGCAGCCCATGGTTCCATAGCGCTTCCTGTATAAATAAAAATATCTGATTGATTGATTTTTATCACGTCGCTTGGTTTAGGCTCAAAGCTATGTGGCTCAACGCCAGGTGGCAAAAGAAGAGTTACGTTAACTTTATCACCGCCAATTGTGCGTGCAAAATCGTAAAGTGGAAAAAGCGTCGTGACGACATTTATTTTGTTATTTGCAGTGTTATGAGTCAATTGTAATTCACTAAATACAATGGCAGCTGAAATAAATAATAATATAAATATAAAGAATGATTTTCTTTTCATATATCTCCGTTTGTGTCTTGACAGCTTGCGCAATATCCATAAAATTCAAGCGCATGGTTTACAACCGTAAAATTATTGTTAATTTTAATTTGTTCTTCCTGCTGTTGTAAATGCGCACTTAAAGAGATTTTTGCAATGTTATCACAACCCATGCAAACAAGATGATGGTGATGATCTTCTGCCAGTTCGTAATAATTTATATCGCCAATGACTATTTTATTAGTTATAGTTTTTTGTGTTAATAGCGATAACTCTCTAAAAATTGTAGATCGATCTGGATTAAGACCAGCACTCTTAAGTTTCTGCAGCATAACTGCAGGCGAAATTAAACAACAATCTTCGGACAATATTTTTAAAATAGCTTTTCGTATTTTTGTCATACGACCGCCGAAATTGTGTATTTTTTGATCAAGAGTATTTATTATTAATGCATCCTTGTTGCATTAACACTAGATCTTATAAGTGGAATTGTCAAGCAAAATATGCTAAAGTAAGTCATATAATAAAAAGATATCCCATAGTTTTGACTTTCTTGCCGTCCGTAGCTTTAGCGAAGGATGGTGCCCTTTGACTTTTGAATTATTGTTTGCGGGTGTAGTATAACGGCTATTATGACTCCCTTCCAAGGAGTAGACAGGGGTTCGACTCCCCTTACCCGCTCCATTTTTACGCAGTAAAAATGCCCTGAGCTTGTCTAAGGGCAAGTAAGGCAGTTAAAAGTTAAGAGTGAAAAGTGGAGGAATATTCTTTTATACGTCATTGCGAGAATAAAGGTCATTGCGAGTGCAGCGAAGCAATCCACATCAACTAAAAGTCATTCTGGTTACTTCGCTTGTCATCGCTGTCCGCCTCGGCCGAGACTAAGAGAGTGTCTAATCACCTAATCACCTTATAACCTAATCACCTTTGTACGATGTTTAAAAAAAATTTTCACATTCTATTATTATTAACAGTTATCGGTCTTTTTCTATTTCAAATTTTTCTTCAATTTAAATTAGCTAAATTAGATGGGCAAATTATTGATGAAGCGCCCCATATATCCGCAGGATATACATATTTAGCCAAAGGCGATTATCGCTTTAACCCAGAACACCCCCCGCTTGTAAAATATACCGCAGGCTTAGGATTATTAGCAGCAAAACCACATGTTCCAAATTCTGATCATGCATGGGGTGCAGCCGGTCATTTTTATATAGATGCCTATGGCCCAGCCTCAAACTATGGTCAAGAAATGCTTTACACAAGCGGGAACGATGCGAATGATGTGTTATTTGCTGCCAGAATTGGCCCAGTAGTTTTAACTTTAATTTTAGGTTTGCTAATTTTATTTACCGCAATTTACTTTTGGGGGTGGTGGGCAGGATTGGTTGCTTACGCGCTGTACACATTAGACCCTTTAATTGCTGGACATGGTCATTTGGTAACCACTGATGTCGGCGCGTCAATTGGATACTTAACCACCGTAATTGGCCTTTGGTATTTAATTACTAAACAAAATTATAAATCGGCCATAATCTTTGGGATTCTTTTTGGCATCGCACAGCTAATGAAATTTACACTATTAATGCTTATTCCATTGGTAATTGGGACAGTAATTTATTTAATTAGAAAAAATAAAACAGATAGAAAAGCTAATAATCGTATATTTGTTCTAGCAATTACTGCTATGGTTGTAACATTTATTACAATTTGGGCAGGATACGGATTCCATCGCTCCACCTTGCCATTTGATACTGGCTTTAGCGATGCTGGGCAAGCCATTAGCCAACCGAGCAATGGAGCCTTAAGACAAATGTACAATTTTCCCAAACTATTCTCTTGGATACCTTTGCCATACGATTACATTCGCGGCGCAGCCATGGTATTAAATCATACCGGCGGAGGTCATCCATCGTACTTGCTTGGGCAACACAGCACCACGGGTTGGAAGTATTATTTTCCGCTTTTGATTATTGTAAAAACGCCAATCCCAGAACTAATTTTAATAATTAGCGCGTTAGTTATCCTTATTCGAAAAAAATTATTAAAGGGATTTGCCGCATTCGCCGCCTTAGCCGCTGCGTGGTATATGGTGGTGGCGATAATTTCTCCTGCCAATTTGGGACTGCGCCATATTATGCCAGTTTATCCGCTGCTATTTTTAATCACAGGATATTGGGTCAGCATCTCGGGCAAAAAAATCAAATATCTAGCAACTGCACTTATCGTTATTTTGGGCTTGCTTATGGCTTATGCATACCCGTTTTATTTATCTTATTTTAACCAGCTAGCAGGCGGCTCTTATAATGGATATAAAATTGCCACCGACTCTAACTTAGATTGGGGTGGCGATTTAAAATACATTAAATCCTATGTCGATAATCACCCCTCCACCTCATACTATGTGATGTACAATTGGGATAGCGAAGAAGCGCTAGACTATTATGACATTGCTAGACGTCCAACAGACCAAATAGGTTCAGATTCAAATGGTATGTTAATAATTGGCGCCAGTACTCTGCAAAGCCCAAATTGGATGTGGGTTAAGGAGCATAAACTAGTCGATCAAATTACCCCCGGTGTGTTGGTATATAATTTGGATGAACAAAAATGAGCAATCCATATCTTTCGGTAGTTATACCAGCATATAATGAATCGTTTCGAATTGTAAAACCAATCACAGAGGTCTGCCAATATTTTGCGCAGCAAGAATACACCTCTGAGATTATTATTGTAGATGATGGCAGTAGCGATGATACCGCAGAAGTAATTACTAAGCATTTCCCCCATGTAAAACTAATTTCTTATAAAGAAAATCAAGGTAAAGGATTTGCGGTAAAAACAGGCATGGCAAGCGCCAAAGGTGAGCTTATTTTAATGTGCGATGCCGATAATGCCACCCCAATTGTCGAGGTTGAGAGGCTATTACCCATAGCGATAAACTTCCCTGTAGTTATTGGATCCCGATATTTGCCTGGTAGTAATATTATGGTCAAACAACCCATCACCCGCGTAATAGGCTCGCGATTATTTAATTTGTTAGTACAGTTATTACTTTTACCCGGATTTCCAGACACTCAATGCGGTTTTAAATTATTTTCTCAAGGTGCAGCAAACAATTTATTTTCGAAGCTAGAGACAAAACGCTGGGGGTTTGATTTAGAAGTACTGGTGCGCGCTAAAAAAGCGAAATTGAAAATTAAGCAAGTTCCAGTAGATTGGTACGATCAGCCTGGGTCACGTATTCAATCTGTACGAGTATTTTTTAACTCAATTGTGGAACTTCTAAAAATAAAGCGCGATTCACTCCGCTGGTGACAAGCTTTGCTTGTCATCCTGAGCGAAGTCGAAGGATACAAAAGAAGCTATTAGCTTGTAGTGGGCAAGGTGCAGGTTAAAAGTCATTGCGAGCGATAGCGCGGCAATCTTGCAATAGGCAGCAGGTTTTAGGTTGTAGGTGGTAGGGATGATAATTTTGTCATTCCTGTGCAGGTCATTCGATTGCACAAGAGACCCTGAGCCTGTCGAACGGGCAGGAATCTATATAAACAATATAGAATGAGTCATTGCGAGCGATAGCGCGGCGATCTTATATTAGGCGGTAGGTTGTAGGTTGTAGGTGGCGGTAATAATCATTTGTCATTCCTGCGGAGGCAGGAATCTATTTAATAAATATTCCACAATTTTGCATTTTGGACTTTGCATTTTGCATTACCTATTGCTATTGTTTAATCATGGAAAATGAAAATAGACCAAAAGTTGGAGTAGGCGTATTTATCCTAAAAGATGGTAAAGTCCTTATGGGTTTACGCAAGGGCACTCACGGCCCTGGTACTTGGTGCCCACCGGGTGGTCATTTAGAATATGCCGAAAGCCCAGAAGAATGCGCTAAGCGCGAAACAGACGAAGAGTGCGGGCTCAATATTACAAACGTTAAACGCGGGCCATACACAAATGCTGTATTTCAAGAATCAGGAAAACATTACATAACTTTATATATGATTGCAGATTGGAAAAGTGGCGAACCACAACTACTCGAACCAGATAAGTGTGAGAAATGGGATTGGTTTGCGTGGGATGAATTACCAGAACCAATTTTTCTACCTATAAAAGAGCTTTTTAAACAAAATTTTAACCCCTTCAAATAAATTATTTTACAAACCCTCTACCCGCTTGTCATTCCTGCGCAGGTCATTCGATTGCACAAGAGATCCCTGAGCCTGTCGAACGGGCAGGAATCTACATAATAAGAATGCTATGATTCAAACCGGAATTTATCAACATTATAAAGGACAAAAGTATAGGGTAATTGGCGTTGCCAAACACTCAGAAACACTAGAAGATTTAGTTGTTTACGAGGCACTCTACGAAAATCCAAAAAGCAAATTATGGGTTCGCCCATTAAATAATTTTACCGAAAATATCGAAATAGACGGTAAACAAACCCCCCGATTTCAATATATTCAAGAATAGACACTGTGTTGTCATTCCTGCGCAGGCAGGAATCCACTGTCTATAATAAATTTATTAAATAGATTCCTGACCGATCGACAAGCTCAGGGTCTGAGTGCAATCGAATGACCTACGCAGGAATGATAATTCTATTATTCTGCACACCTTTAAGGTGTGCAAATAATTGAGCTATAGTTCACCAGCAACTTCGCGGTTTATTCTAGCAAAAAAATCTACCATAAATTTGTGTCTTTGCTTGGCAATTCTTTTGCCCTCGGTGGTGAATATTTTCTTATGAATGTATTGCAGCTTAATTAAGTATTCGCGATAGCCCGTGTCTTCTACTGTGTATGGCTTAGTTTTCTCAAGATTAATTTCTGGGTTATGTACTCGTGCCCCAATTTCACCCGCAAACACAAAAGTGCGACCAATGCCAATAGCGCCAATGCAATCTAATTTATCGGCATCAAAAAGTATTTTGGCTTCTAGTGATTGGGGGGTTACCCCAGTTTGTGATCGATGTGCCTTAATACAATGCATAACAGATTCAATAATCTCTAAGCTAACGCCCTTTTTCGTTAAATAATCGGCGGCCATTTTAGCCCCTACTAGCGCATGATCAACTTTGCCCCCAGACACAATATCTTCTGCACGCCCAATATCGTGCAATAATGCCGCAAGTTGCACAACGCTCATATTTGCCTTTTCCTTCTTTGCAATATGCACAGCTAAATTGTAAACACGTTCAACATGATCCCAATCGTGCGAGCCAGCAGATTGTTTAAATATATTTTTACTGTACTTGTAAGCTTGCTTAATAATATTATCCATAAATACCAATCTATCACATTCGTAAGTGCCATGTCACCCCGTTTGTACACCTTAAAGGTGTACAATCATGACAGTTAATCGCCTCATACCCCCTGAGGTGATTGTTTTTTCACACCTTAAGTGTGTGCAAATAAACTCAAAAAAGAGCTAAGATAGCTCTTTTCTAGTTTAGTTTACTGGTAGCCTGTAGGGGAATCGAACCCCTCTTTCCACCGTGAAAGGGTGATGTCCTAACCGATAGACGAACAGGCCACGTTTATACTTTAACAGATTTACCCGTATTTAGCAATGTTTTGTACTGGTTCAGTACATGCCGTACACATAGCTAGTTTGGTAATGTGGTTAAATAATACTCGTTTGGGGTAAGTAAGTTAAGTGAGTCATGTGGTCTAACGTAGTTGTAAATGTAGTCTTGTTCTTGGAGCAGTTGGTTG
>CAJBMM010000014.1 GCA_903954185.1 uncultured Candidatus Berkelbacteria bacterium
GAGGGAACAACCCTCCAACGAAACGTGTTTAGGGTTGCACCCTGTTCCGCTCAAAGCTGCACAGGGAACAACCCTTACTCGCAAATTGAATTTAACTTCCAAGCCGCCTCTACAAACTACAACCTACCCGCAGGGCAGAGCCCTCTGGGCGGCGCCAGCTACCACCTAACCTCAGGAGATCATCTCATCTTTTTTAGCCCTAACGAATCCTAGCCATTGCTCTAAGAGTTGCACCACAATTTTAAATGGTGCTTCTAAAATAAAATCGAAGATAAATAAGAAAATATTTGCCTTATCTAACCTAGTTGATACCTGATATCCAATTGTTAAGAATGGAAGGAGCAAGAAATCTATCGCTGCAGCAAATGAACTTTCATGGCCTTCTATTACCACTAAATCATCCGCTCCTCGTCTAATTCTAAAGGCAAAAAATGAAACAGTAGATAGGAAAAAGAAGAAAAGCGATGCAGAAACCGGATTAAAATCTAATAAACGCAATAACATAATCAAACCGCCAAAGATGATCACAAAACTTAACAGATAAAATATATTCATAATTATTGCCCCAATTCCACCTCGATTGCTAGGGCGATGATACGCAATCTGCTCCAACGAAATATCGTCAGGATTATATAATACCGCCTTAGTAAGCTCAGTTAACCTTGCAGCATTATTAGGACCAGGAATTGTAATTAAAGATGACGAGAGAAGAAGAAGCAACGGGGGAGTAAATAGATTGATAAAAAGCGGTAAATAATTTATGTGCCCCAAAAAGTATGAATCGTAAGGTATTTCTAATATTAAACCTAATGTCATTTTGGTTAAAAAGATAAATACGATTGCCTTAAGCACACTGCGATAAAGCTTTTCCAAAAAACCTGAATTATATTCAGATACCATAAGTGTCACATTTCGTTCAATCATTACCGGGTCGTGCATTATTTTTTCTGCTTTTACTTTGCCCTTAGCCACAATACCGCGAACAACGTAATAAATTGGATAAAACTTTTTAGCAATTATTAAGTATTTCTGAAAATGGGTGCTAGTTAGCTCATTATTAACTTTTCTCATTGCCATGCGAAAAGATTCAATAATTTCTCCATCTACTTGCACGCCACATAAAAAGAAGTTTGGAATTTGTTTTTTTAATAAATAATAGCGCTGTGTTGGCACATCTGCTTTTTCAAAAACACGATGCAGTGCCCCTAACAACGCGCCTTCTGCTACTGCTGACATTTTTTTCATATGGCTGTGAATTATTTGATAAAAAATATCTATAACACTTTCAAAATCTGCGCGCGGAGAGAGTAAAGACTCAATTTCGGTAGATTCTACACCCGTAATAAACTCTAAATGTTCACGGTTAAAATGATTTTTAAGTAGCGCGTAACGATTTAATACATTTGCCACCCTCTCTACCGTTATATCTTCGACACTATCATTTTGTAAATATCCAGAATAGATAAGCTCACGCACCAAATTATTAGCTATTTCAGTAACGGTTAAACGAACAAGCGTTGGTCGTTTTAAAAACCGTTCAATAGCAATACGGCGCAACATCTGCTCTTGTTGATATCCAACTAAGTTGCGAACATTTTCATAAAATAAATTAATAGAGCTTATAGATTGTATTACATGTATTTTGCCGCTTGCTTCTGGAGAAGTTTCCTTTAATTCCGTATTTTCACTAAAAAAATCCTGCCACGGGGCAGATAATTCTTTCTTACCAATTGAGTTTGTAGTTTCCATTACGATTTCAACTATACCACATAAGCTTGAAAATAGTGAGTGCTTTGTAGGGGTGGTGCCCCTTTGTCCGCGCGATAGGCGAGTGGAAATTAAGGATGGTACCACCGCGAGGCTCGTCGGAGGTGGGACGGCGACCTCTATGATACTCTATCTACGGGCGGATACATGGGTTCCGCCCCTACGCCGCAAACCGCCAACCCGACTAACTGACAACAATGTTGATCAATTTATCTGGAACAAAAATCGTTTTAATAATTTTACCCGTAATATAACTTGAGATCTTTTGGTTTTTGTTTATCAAAGCCATAACTTCTTCTTCGTTCTTTCCGATGATAACATTTATCGTACCCCTAAATTTGCCATTAATTTGCACTGCAATATTTACATTTTCCTCTACAGCATCGCTACTATTAGCAACGGGCCAGCTAGTTCTAAAGATAGATTCGACATTACCCAACTCGTGCCATAATTCTTCGGCGATATGAGGAGCGATAGGGGAGAGCAACTGCAAAAATACCTCAAGATCTTGCTTTGCGATATTTTCTTCTTTTTCAAAAGAGTTCAACAATATCATCAACTGCGATACGGCAGTATTGAATCTAAAGCCTTCGATATCGGCAGTAATTTTTATTACAGATTGAGCAATTATCTTTTTTTGAGCGCTCGGCACGTTTTGAAGAGATTGCCGCGCCTGCTCTGAGCCTGTCGACGGGTCTCTCCTCGCAATGGCACGGTTAACAACATCGTTGGCGCGTTTCAAAAAGCGGCTTGAACCCTCTAACCCAGCAATATCAAACGAACACATATCGCCCCAAGGACCTAAAAACATCATGTACGTGCGGATAACATCTGCGCCATATTTTGCCAATAAATCGTCTGGACTAACAACATTTCCTTTAGATTTACTCATTTTTTCAACTTCGGATGTTAAAATTTCACCTGTCGATTTTTGAAAAGCTGTATCACCATCTACCACCACATCAGAAATGTGTACATATTTACCGTTTTTATCTTTATAAGATTTGGCTAGGACGATACCAACAGATTCTAACCGTTGAAAAGGTTCCGTGGTAGGTAATAACTTTAAATCAAACAAAAACTTATGCCAAAATCTCGCATATAGCAGATGCAAAACAGCATGCTCCGCGCCACCCATATAAATATCTACTGGCAGCCATGCTTTTAATAAATCTGCACGAGCAAATCTTTGGGTATTATGCGGATCTAAATAGCGTAAATAATACCAACAAGACCCAGCCCATTGTGGCATGGTATTAGTTTCTCTTTTAGCGTCTGTGCCACATACTGGGCATTTAATGTTAACCCAGTTTTCAACGGCAGAAAGAGGGGATTCGCCTGTGCCGGTTGGCTCGTATTTTTCTAAATCTGGTAGCATTACTGGTAAATCTTTTTCTGGAACAGGTACAACGCCACATTTTGAACAATGAATAACTGGTATTGGCTCACCCCAATATCGCTGGCGCGAAAATACCCAGTCCCGTAGTTTATAGTTAACAGCCAGTTCACCAGCCGATTTTTCTTTTAGCTCGGCAATAATTTCTTTCTTCGCTTCTTCTGACATTAAACCAGAATAATTACCAGAGTTTATCAACACACCATTATTCAAAAAGGCAGCTTTAACTTCCATATTTGTTGCATTAGACAAATTGGACTTATTGGACATATGTAAATTTTCTTCTGCTATAACTTGCTTAATCGGTAAATTGTATTTAGTAGCAAAATCAAAATCGCGTTGGTCGTGTGCTGGAACCGCCATAATTGCTCCGGTGCCATAACCCATTAAAACGTAATCGGCAATCCATACTGGTATTTTATCGTTATTGATCGGATTGAGTGCATAAGCGCCAGTAAATACACCAGTTTTAACCTTTTGCAGCTCGGTTCGCTCTAAATCACTCTTGGTTTGTGATGCCTTAATATAAGCCTCGACGGTAGATTGTTGATCCTTGGTCACTAAGGAGGCTACTAAGGGGTGTTCTGGAGCTAAAACCATATAAGTAGCTCCAAAAAGCGTGTCTGGACGGGTAGTAAATACTTCGATAGATACCTGACCTTCTGCCTCAACAAGTGGGAATTTTATCGAAGATCCTTCGGAGCGACCGATCCAGTTTTTTTGCATTAATTTTATTTTTTCTGGCCAATTTAATTCATCCAAATCTGCAAGTAGGCGATCGGCATATTCAGTAATTTTAAGCATCCATTGCTTCATGTTTTTACGAATAGTCTCGGTTCCACATCGCTCACATTTGCCAGCAATTACTTCTTCATTTGCCAAGCCAGTTTTACAACTTGGGCACCAATTTATCGGAACATTTGCCTCGTATGCCAATCCCTTTTCCAATAGCTTTAAAAATATCCACTGGGTCCACTTGTAATATCCGGGATCAGTAGTATTTAATTCCCGATCCCAATCGTAACTCATTCCCAGCTCATTAAATTGCCGTTTAATGTTTGCAATATTATTTTTTGTTGTAACCGAAGGGTGGGTTTTGTGCTTGATGGCAAAGTTTTCGGCAGGCAACCCAAATGCATCCCATCCCATAGGGTGAAGCACATTCTTTCCGCGCATTCGATAGTATCTAGCTACAATATCTGAAGCAGTATATATTCGCACATGCCCCATATGCAACCCATCGCCAGATGGATACGGGAACATGTCTAAAGTGTAAAAATTTTCTTTAGCAGAATCTTCTGTCTTATTCGCATTAGATTCTTGCCAA